>NZ_CP109178.1:7449156-7763312 GCF_036248255.1 Streptomyces sp. NBC_01717
CGGGCAGCGGCTCCACCCAACGGTTGTAGGCGCGCGCCGCGTTGTCCTGGCACCACCACGACCGGTCGCCGGCCCTGCGGTACGGATAGCGGGTCCCGGCCGGCACCGCTTCGACGCCGAAGGCGTACGGCAGGTCGTACAGACCGGTGGGGGTGGTGTTCGTGCCCTGGATCCGCGTGTCCCCCTCGGTCAGCCCCTTCGCCCCGAACCGGGCCGGCGCGGACCCGGCCCGTACCCACTTCCCCGACTGCAGGTTCCACCAGCTGACGGTGCCCGTGGTGGATCCCGTGCCGGGCGCCTCGGCCGTGATCAGCTGCGAGCCGCCGCCCGTGTCGGCCAGCCGCTCCGGCAGCGGGGGCGAATCGGCTTGGCGGGCCGCCGAAGAACCCACGAGGGCGAGCAGAACCGACCCGGTCACCAGAGATGTGCGCATGGACCGGACGGTAGACCCGACGGCGCCGGGCCGACCGCCGCACGTACTCCGTACGGCCCAGCGGTCAGTCCACGGTGGGCATCACGGGCAGCGGGAGCGGCAGTCCCGGCAGCCCGTCGATGCTCGCCGCGATGTACTCCTTCTTGCCGAAGTACTCGCTGAGCGAGGTGTCGTCCTCGCGCGCGAAGCGCTGGGCGTGCAGCGGCCGGTCCTCCTCGTAGGACATGTACGGCACCGCGAACCCGCAGGTGTCCCGGATCAGCTCGGCCGTCACCACGATGATGGCGCGTAGCCCGTGCGGGGCCGGGTCGACGGTAAAACGGCCGAGCAGCCCCGGGAACCGCGGATCGTCACGGAAGACCGGCTCGCCGCGGCCGTGCACCCGCACGATGTTCGGCGGCCCCTGGAAGGCACACCACATCAGAGTGATGCGACCGTTCTCCCGGAGATGGGCCACGGTCTCCGCATTGCTCCCGGCGAAGTCCAGATAGGCCACGGTCCGCTCGTCGAGGACCGCGAAGGAGCCGCTGACCCCCTTGGGAGAGAGGTTGACCGTGCCGTCACCGCCCAGCGGGGCGGTCGCGGTGAAGAAGATGTGCTGCTCTTCGATGAAGGTCCTGAGCCGTCCGTCGATACGTGCGTATGTCTTTCCCATGCGGCGAGTATCGGCGCCGAGGCGGCGCCCGGCAGGGGCATTTCAGCCGGCGGGACACCGCTGCCGGACCGATCGTAGAGGGCCGCACGGTGTCCCGGCCCGGCATTTACGGTCCGGGCTCGTGCGTTCGGGTGAGCCGTTGATCAGCGGCTTTGACAAACCATACGGAGGACTGCATAGTTATACCCAACAGTGAATGCACCGTAAGGAGAAACCCGTGACCGAGCGCGTCGTACTCGCCTACTCGGGCGGCCTGGACACCTCCGTCGCCATCGGCTGGATCGCCGAGGAGACGGGCGCCGAGGTCATCGCCGTTGCCGTGGATGTCGGCCAGGGCGGCGAGGACCTGGACGTCATTCGTAAGCGCGCGCTCGCCTGCGGTGCCGTCGAGGCCGAGGTCGCGGACGCCAAGGACGAGTTCGCCGAGGAGTACTGTCTCCCGGCGATCAAGGCCAACGCCCTCTACATGGACCGCTACCCGCTGGTGTCGGCCCTCTCCCGGCCGACCATCGTCAAGCACCTCGTCGCCGCCGCCAAGAAGCACAACGCAGGCATCGTCGCCCACGGCTGCACCGGCAAGGGCAACGACCAGGTCCGCTTCGAGGCCGGCATCTCCGCGCTCGGCCCCGACCTGAAGTGCATCGCCCCGGTCCGTGACTACGCGATGACCCGGGACAAGGCGATCGCCTTCTGCGAGGAGAAGAACCTCCCGATCGCGACCACCAAGAAGTCCCCGTACTCGATCGACCAGAACGTCTTCGGGCGCGCCGTCGAGACGGGCTTCCTGGAGGACATCTGGAACGCCCCGATCGAGGACATCTACGAGTACACCGAGAACCCGGCCACCCTGCGCGAGGCCGACGAGGTCGTCATCTCCTTCAAGGAGGGCGCCCCGGTCGCCATCGACGGCAAGCCCGTCACCGTCCTCCAGGCGATCCAGCAGCTCAACGAGCGGGCCGGCGCCCAGGGCATCGGCCGGATCGACATGGTCGAGGACCGGCTCGTCGGCATCAAGTCCCGCGAGGTGTACGAGGCCCCCGGCGCGATCGCACTGATCACCGCCCACCAGGAGCTGGAGAACGTCACCGTCGAGCGCGAGCTGGCCCGCTACAAGCGGCAGGTCGAGCAGCGCTGGGGCGAGATGGTCTACGACGGCCTGTGGTTCTCCCCGCTCAAGCGCGCCCTGGACGGCTTCATCAACGAGGCCAACCAGCACGTCACCGGTGACATCCGGATGACGCTGCACGCCGGCCGTGCCGTCGTCACCGGGCGGAAGTCCAGCGAGTCGCTGTACGACTTCAACCTCGCCACCTACGACTCGGGCGACACGTTCGACCAGTCCAAGGCACAGGGCTTCATCGAGATCTTCGGCCTTTCGTCGAAGATCGCCGCCAAGCGTGACCTGGCCTGACGCCGTCCCGTTTACGTCACCGCCTCCCCGTTCCTCCGCGGCGGGGAGGCGGTCGCACATCCACCCTCTTGTCTCTTGAGGAGCACGCAGTGAGCAATGGCAACGGCAACAGCGACGTACGCCTCTGGGGCGCCCGCTTCGCCGACGGTCCGGCCGAGGCGCTGGCGAAGCTGTCCGCCTCCGTCCACTTCGACTGGCGGCTCGCGCCGTACGACATCGCCGGCTCCCGCGCCCACGCTCGCGTCCTCAACAAGGCGGGCCTGCTCACCGATGACGAGCTGACCCGCATGATCGCCGGTCTCGACCAGCTCGAAGCCGATGTCGCCGACGGGTCGTTCACCGGCACCATCGCCGATGAGGACGTCCACACCGCGCTGGAGCGCGGCCTGCTGGAGCGACTCGGCCCCGACCTCGGCGGCAAGCTGCGCGCCGGCCGGTCCCGTAACGACCAGATCGCCACGCTCTTCCGGATGTACCTGCGCGACCACGCCCGGATCATCGGCGGTCTGATCGCCGAGCTCCAGGAGGCGCTGGTCGGCCTCGCCGAGGCCCACCCGGACGTCGCCATGCCGGGCCGGACGCACCTCCAGCACGCCCAGCCCGTCCTCTTCGCCCACCACGTCCTGGCCCACGTGCAGCCCCTGTCCCGGGACGCCGAGCGGCTGCGGCAGTGGGACGAGCGGACGGCCGTTTCCCCGTACGGCTCCGGCGCGCTGGCCGGCTCCTCGCTCGGCCTCGACCCGGAGGCGGTCGCCGCGGACCTCGGCTTCGAGCACGGTTCGGTCGCCAACTCCATCGACGGCACGGCCTCCCGCGACTTCGTCGCCGAGTTCGCGTTCATCACCGCGATGATCGGCGTCAACCTCTCCCGGATCGCGGAGGAGGTCATCATCTGGAACACGAAGGAGTTCTCCTTCGTCACCCTGCACGACGCCTTCTCCACCGGCTCCTCGATCATGCCGCAGAAGAAGAACCCGGACATCGCCGAGCTCGCCCGCGGCAAGTCCGGGCGGCTGATCGGCAATCTGACGGGCCTGATGGCGACGCTGAAGGCTCTCCCGCTCGCGTACAACCGCGACCTCCAGGAGGACAAGGAGCCGGTCTTCGACTCCTGCGACCAGCTCGAGGTCCTGCTGCCCGCCTTCACCGGCATGATGGCCACGCTCACCGTCAACCGCGAGCGGATGGAGGAGCTCGCCCCGGCCGGTTTCTCGCTCGCCACCGACATCGCCGAGTGGCTGGTCAAGCAGGGCGTCCCGTTCCGCGTCGCGCACGAGGTCGCGGGCGAGTGCGTCAAGGAGTGCGAGCAGCACGGCATCGAGCTCGACGAGCTCACCGACGAGCAGTTCGCGAAGATCTCCGAGCACCTCACCCCCGAGGTCCGCACGGTCCTCAATGTGCCGGGCGCGCTCGCCGCCCGTGACGGACGCGGCGGTACGGCCCCGTCGGCCGTCGCCGTACAGCTCGCCGAGGTCAAGAACGACCTGGCGGCACAGCACGCGTGGGCCACCGCCCGTCAGTAGGTCACGGGAACGGCATCGCGGGCTACGTTGGTCGGGACGGAGTTACGGACCCGACCCACGAGGAGCCCGCGATGCCCTTCGCCCGCCTGGCCTCAGCGACGACCCCGACCGCCCATATCGGGCTCGGCCTGGCCGCGGTCGGCAGGCCCGGCTACATCAATCTCCATCGCGACCGGGACCTGCCCGGGACCCGCAGCGTCGAGGCACTGCGCGAGCACACCCATGAGCTTCTCGACGCCGCCTATGCGCAGGGCGTCCGCTACTTCGACGTGGCTCGCTCCTACGGCCGTGCCGAGGAGTTCCTCGGCGACTGGCTGACCACTCGCCCGGACGTGCGTGACGTCGTCATCGGCAGCAAATGGGGCTACACCTACACCGCCGGCTGGAGCGTCGACGCCGAGGCGCACGAGGTCAAGGACCACAGCCTCGCCACCTTCGAACGTCAGCGTGCCGAGACCGCGGCGCTGCTGGGCGACCGGCTCGACCTCTACCAGATCCACTCCGTGACAGCCGACAGTCCGGCCCTCACCGACAAGGAACTGCACGAGCGGCTCGCAGCCCTCGCCGCGGACGGGGTCACCGTCGGCCTGTCCACCAGCGGCCCCGGCCAGGCGGACGCCATCCGCGCCGCCCTCGCCGTCACCGTCGACGGCGAACCCCTCTTCCGTACGGTGCAGGCCACCTACAACGCCCTGGAGACGTCGGCCGGACAGGCGCTCGCCGAGGCGCACGACGCAGGCCTGACCGTGATCGTCAAGGAAGCGATGGCCAACGGCCGGCTCGCCGGAACGGACGCTCCCGCCGTCGTCCAGGAGATCGCTGCCGAGGCGGGCCTCGGCAGCGACGCGGTCGCCCTCGCGCTGATCCTGCACCAGCCGTGGGCCGACGTCGTCCTCTCCGGCGCGGCGACCGTCACCCAGCTCGTCAGTAACCTCCACGCCCCTGTCCTCGACCTCGACGAGCAGCGGCGGGACCGGCTGGACGCGCTGGTGGAGGAGCCCGAGGCGTACTGGCGCCACCGCGCCGGGCTGCCCTGGAGCTGACCGGCGAAGCGCCTCGATTCCTTGATCACCGGATTCTGCGTCACTTCGGTGTGTCACATCGTTCTCGTTCGATTCGTCAGTGCGGTGACGGAACACGACGGAGGAATGGGCCTGTGGACGAGAACGAGTTTCTGGCGGAACGCTTCGAGGAGAACCGGACCCGTCTGAGGGCCGTGGCCTACCGGATGCTCGGCTCGCTTACCGAGGCGGACGACGCCGTCCAGGAAGCCTGGATCCGGCTCAGCCGCTCCGACGACCGGCAGATCGAGAACCTGAGCGGCTGGCTGACGACGGTCGTCGGCCGGGTCTGCCTGGACATGCTGCGCTCGCGCCGGTCCCGGCGCGAGGAACCCCTGGAGACGCAGCCGGCGGGCGCCGACGCCCCCGAGCCGGTCCTCGGCCCGCAGTCCGGAAGCGACCCCGAACACCAGGCGCTGGTCGCCGACTCGGTGGGGCTGGCGCTGCTGGTGGTCCTGGAGACCCTGGACCCCGCGGAACGGCTCGCCTTCGTGCTCCACGACATGTTCGCGGTGCCGTTCGACGAGATCGGTCGCATCGTGGACCGGAGCCCGGCCGCAGCCCGGCAGCTCGCCAGCCGGGCTCGTCGCCGCGTCCAGGGCGTGGACCGGGTGCCGGATCCCGATCTCGCTCGCAAGCGTGAGGTCGTCGACGCGTTCCTGGCGGCCGCCCGGGGCGGTGACTTCGAGGCGCTCGTCGCCGTGCTCGACCCGGACGTGGTGGCACGGTCCGACGGCGGCGCCGGCGGCGTCGGCGCTCCGTCGGTGGTGCGCGGGGCCGCTTCGGTCGCCCGCCAGGCGATCATGTTCGCACCGTTCGCGCAGTCGTCCCGGACGGCCCTGGTCGACGGGGCCCCGGCAGTCATCTCGATCCGCGACGGGCAGCGGTTCTCGGTCATGCGCTTCACGATCGAGCGCGACAGGGTCGTCGAGCTGTACGTGGTCAACGATCCGGCCCGCCTTCCCGAGCTGGACCTGACCGTCCTCGGCGACTGACGACGCCCGGGGAAGGGCGGGGCGGACCGGGGCGGGCCGGGCAGGACCGGGGGCAGCTCCCGCCCCGGTCCGCACCCACTGTGCCGGCGCGTCGAAGTCCGCCTGCTCGAGGCCGGTCCTCGGGTCGATCCGGCGCAGCGCCTCGCCCGGTCCGTGCCCGGCGACCCACTCCCGGTCCCGCTCGCCGATCTCGTCGCCGACCCCGGCGAACGGCCGCCCGGCCGACGTCAGGAGCTCGTGAGGATGACGAGTTGCTGGGTCGCTCGAGTCATCGCGACATAGCGGTCGACCGCTCCTTCGATGCCGTTGCCGAACTCCTCCGGGTCGATGAGGACGACCAGGTCGAACTCGAGCCCCTTCGACAGCTCCGGAGTCAGCGACCGGACACGGGACGTCGTCCGGAACGTGGGATCGCCGATGACGCAGGCGATCCCGTCGGCATGTGCGGCGAGCCAGGTGTCGAGGATCGAGCTCAGATCCGAAACGGATCCGTGTGCGACGGGGACGCCGCTGCTGCGGATGGAGGCCGGCACGTTGGCGTCCGGGAGCACGGCCCGGATGACCGGCTCGGCTTCCGCCATGACTTCTTCCGGCGTCCGGTAGTTGATGCTCAGGGAGGCCAGGTTGATCCGGTCGAGCCCGATCCGCTCGAGCCGTTCCTGCCACGACTCCGTGAACCCGTGCCTGGCCTGGGCGCGGTCCCCGACGATGGTGAAGCTCCGGGACGGGCACCGGACCAGCAGCATCTGCCACTCCGCGTCGGTGAGTTCCTGAGCCTCGTCCACGACGATGTGCGCGAACGGGCCGGCGAGCAGGTCCGGGTCGACGTTGGTCAGTTCGGACTCGTCGACCAGGCTGACCTGGGCGTCTTCGCCGCGCAGCATCGTCACCAGGCCTTCGCCCTCGTCACCGTCGGCGCCGGAGTTGGACACGGCCTCGATCAGGCTGTCGACGACCTGGGTCATGCGCTCGCGCTGGGCGGCGAGGATGGCCTTGTGCCGACGCTCGCGCCGCGCCGCCTCCGGATCGCCGAGCCGCTGCCGCGCCGCGTCCAGGAGCGGCAGGTCGGACACCGTCCAGGCCTGGGCGTCCCCGCGCTGCAGCTTCTGAACGTCGTCGGGGCTGAGCCAGGGAGCGCACATCCGCAGATAGGCGGGTACCGACCACAGGTCTCCGACGAGGTCAGCCGCTTCGAGCAGCGGCCACGCGCGGTCGAAGGCCGTGATCAGTTCCCTGTTCTGCCGCAGCGACTTGCGGAGCAGGTCGGCCGAGACGTCGCCGTCGTGCTTGTCCACCAGGATCGTGAGCAGCTCCTCCCAGACCTGTTCGCGCGCCTCGTTGTGCGGAGTACCGGGTTCTGCCGCTTCGAACGCCACGGCCCAGTCGTCGGCGCTCAGCCAGATGTCGGACCAGTGAGTCGTGACCGTCATCCCCTTCGTAGGCGGCTCCTCATAGAACCTGACGGTCGTCTCGATCGCCTTCACCAGGTTCGCGGACGACTTCAGGGCGGCCACGTCCGGGTCGGCCTCGACCGCTGCTGCGGCTCCCTCGGCGACGAGGTCCCGCAGCGTGCAGGTCTGCACGCCCTCCTCGCCGAGGCTGGGGAGGACGTCGGCGACGTAGGCCAGGTAGGGCCGGTGCGGACCGACGAACAGCACACCGCCCCGACGGTGACCGAGGCGAGGGTCGGAGTAGAGGAGGTAGGCGGAACGGTGCAGAGCGACGACGGTCTTCCCCGTACCCGGGCCGCCGTCGACGACGAGAGCGCCGCGGGATCCCGCACGGATGATGGCGTCCTGGTCGGCCTGGATGGTGCCGAGCACGTCTCGCATCCGTGCCGACCTGTTGCTGCCCAGGCTGGCGATGAAGGCGGACTGGTCGTCGAGCGCGGCGTGCCCGGCGAACCCGTCCGAGGTGAAGACCTCGTCCCAGTAGTCGCTGATCCGGCCGCGGGTCCAGCGATACCTGCGGCGGCTTGCCAGACCCATCGGGTTGGCGTGGGTGGCTCCGAAGAACGGCTCGGCCGCGGGGGAGCGCCAGTCGAGCAGCAGCCGACGGCCCGTGCTGTCCGTAAGGCCAAGTCGTCCGACGTACACCGGTTCGGGGTCGTCCGCGCTGACCATGTGCCCGAGGCACAGGTCCAGACCGAAGCGACGCAGTGCGCGCAGACGAGTGGTCAGCCGGTGGATCTCCGCGTCCCGGTCCATCGCCTGCCGGCCCACGCCGCCGGGTGCCCTGCGCTCGGCATCGAGGCGGTCGGACAGTTCGGTGATCGCCTGCTCAAGGCTCTCCGCGAGGGCCGCGAAGTGCTGCTCGTCACCGGCGATCAGCGTCGGGCCGGCCTTGGGGGAAAGGTGGTCGGGAAGGTCAAACACGCTGGTGGTCAGCGGGTTCACGTAATCGGCTCCGATCTGAGGTCGCTCGCGACCATGTGCGTGCGGCAAGGCGTCTGGACTGGGGTGACGAACCGGGTGGCCGTGACGAGCAACGCTCCGCCCGGCGTCGGACCCGTGGCCGTTGTCGGTCGAGGTCGTCAGGGTGTGCAGGTTCCCGTGCTCCGGGTCCTGGCTCGGTGATCCCTCGTGGTTCACGCGGACATCGGCGCCCTTTCCCGGCTGATCGTGTCGAGCAGCAGCTTCGCGGCCACCGTCGCCCCGTCGGCGCGGACCGCGCCGGCCACGGCCCTCGCTCGGGCGCGGGTCTCAGGTGTCAGGGCCGTCCTGAGCGCGGCGGACAGGGACTCGGTGGTCGGGGTAGGACCGTCGTGTGCCGCGCCGATGCCCAGGCCCGCCACCCGGCCGGCCCAGTACGGCTGGTCCGCCAACTGGGGTACCACCACTTGGGGAGCGCCGGCCCGGGCGGCCGTGGTCGTGGTGCCCGCGCCGCCGTGGTGCACGACGGCGGCCACCCGGCCGAACAGTGCCTGCTGGTTGACCTCGCCGACGACGAAGCAGTCGTCATGGTCGTCGATCAGGGCAAGGTCGGCCCAGCCGCGCGAGGCGAGTACGCGGCAGCCCTGCGCGCGGACGACCTCGACGGCCACCTGGGCGACGTCCTTCGAAGCGCGCATGGGCATGCTGCCGAAGCCCACGTACACCGGTGGTTCGCCGGCCTCGAGGAACGCTTCCAGGTCGTCCGGGAGCGGGCGTTCGTCCGGCAGGATCCACGCGCCGGTCTGCACGACGTCGAGGTCCGGTGTCTCCTGCCACGGGTCCAGGGTCGGGTCCGTCGCCAGCCACGGCCGGTCGCCGATGACGTAGTCGCGGACGTTGCCCACCGGGGGCAGGCCGATCGACGCCCGGTTGACGTTGAGCGCCTCACCGAACAGCGCATTGATGTTCTGGACGTCCAGGTCCCACAGCACCCGGTTGTCGGTCACGTCCGGCGGGAACGGCCGGCCCGGATAGGCCAGCGGCGGGTGGTGCGGCGACGGCAGGGTGAGCTGCTGGAAAGTCACGGACACGGAGCGGATGCCCAGTTTCTCGGCCACCGACCGCGCGCCGGCCGCGGCCGGCATCGCGCCGGTCGCCACCAGCACATCACATCCCTCGGCCGCCGCGGGGACCGCGGCGAACTGACTGGCGATCAACTCGGCGGCGCGCCGCGGCAGGTTCGCCGACGACGGCGGCGGCGACGCAGTCGTCAGCGCGCGCGCCGACTGGCCGACGGGCACCATCGGCACGCCGACATCGGCCAGTCGCTGCGCGAAGTCCTCGTCCGGCGGCGCGCACACCCGCACCTCCGCGCCGAGTGCCCGCAACTGCACCGCGAGTCCCACCAACGGCTCGACGTCCCCGCGCGACCCATACGTAGACAACAACACACGCACTCCGTGACTCTCCCAACTCCGTCGGTTCCGGCTTCGGCCGCCGATTCTGCGGCATGACCCGGGCCTTGCCGCAAGGCCCCCCATGCGCTATACGTTGAGAGTGGAAAGGAGTGGGTACTCCTCTTTCCTCTTCCTCGTCCGCTGTGAACGGACGACCTCCTCGAGAAGCGCCGCGCCTCGTACGGCACTGTCGGCCCTCTTCACGAGCCACTGGCGACTGGCTGTCCGCCCGTCCGGTGGATGCCTACGACCCGGGCCATGAAGCAGTCGGCGCGCAGACGCGCGACGGTGCGCGAACCGGTGAATCGCCGAGCCGCCCGGTCACGACGTGCCGGAGACGGTCCTGCGGGAGCCTAGGGTCGCTCGCATGACGACCATCGACGTGGCAGACCTCGGCCGAAGCATCGAGTCGAGGTCGCCCGCGACCGTGGTGCCCCGACCGGCTCGGATCTCCTCCTTTCCGGCGCCCGGACGCCGCCCCGGCGCCCGATAGGTGCCGGCAACCAGCACTTCGCACCGGAGAGCCAGGATCAGGAATGAGACGATGGTGTCTCATTTGGGTTATGGTTGTCTCATGACTGTCGACCGTGAGCAGGTGCTGCGCAGCGCTGCCGCTCTGCTGACCCGTAAATCGACCGCCACCATGGATGAGGTCGCCAAGGCCGCGGGCATCGGACGCGCCACCTTGCACCGGCACTTCGCCGGACGGGACGCTCTGGTCAGAGCGTTGGAGAACCTGGGGATCCAGGAGTTCGAAGCGGCCCTCGACGCTGCCGCGCTCGGCGAAGGGCCCTCGGAGCAGGCGCTGCGCCGGCTGATCGCGGCTGTCGAACCGAGCGCCGGACTGCTGTCCTTCCTCGTCACCGAGAACCAGCTCTTCGAGGGTGACGAGGTGAACGAGGGCTGGAACCGGCTGGACGCGCGGGTCTCCGCCTTCTTCCGGCGCGGCCAGGAGCGCGGCGAGTTCCGGATCGACCTGACCCCCGCCTGGCTGACCGAGGCCCTGTACGGGCTCGTCTCCACCGGCGCCTGGGCCGTCCAGGCGGGCCGGGTAGCCGGACAGGACTTCCAGTACATGATCGTCGAGCTGTTGCTCGGCGGAGCACGCCGGAGCGTGGAGCAATGACCAGCATCGAACAGTACGCGGCGACCTCGGACGAGCTGCGCCGCCCCGGACGGTGGATCGCGCTGGCCGTGCTCGTCCTCGCCGTGCTGCTGGTGGCCATCGACGCCACCGTCCTGGGCCTTGCGACGCCGTTCCTCACCGAGGATCTCGAGCCGACCGGCACCCAGCTGCTCTGGATCGGCGACGTCTACTCGTTCGTCATCGCCGGGCTCCTGGTCTCCATGGGCAGCCTCGGTGACCGCATCGGCCGCAAGAAGCTGCTGTTGAGCGGCGCCACGGCGTTCGGCGCGGTCTCCGTGCTCAACGCGTACGCGAACAGCCCAGAGATGATGATCCTGGCGCGGGCACTGCTCGGCGTCGCGGGCGCCACCTTGATGCCGTCCACCCTCGCCCTGATCCGCAACCTCTTCAACGACCCGCGCGAGCGCTCACTGGCCATCGGTATCTGGGGTGCCATGGCCTCCGCGGGCGCGGCCGTCGGCCCGGTCGTCGGCGGGTTCCTGCTGGAGCACTTCTGGTGGGGGTCGGTCTTTCTGATCAACCTGCCGGTGATGGCGGTCCTCGTGGTCGTCGGCGTCCGGATGATCCCCGAGTCGAAGAACCCGGCGCCCGGCCCCTGGGACCTGATGAGTGTCGCGCTCTCCCTGGTCGGCATGATCGGTGTCGTGTACGCCATCAAGGATCTGGCCGCACACGGGGCGAGCTGGGAGGTCGCCGTCGCGGGGATCGGCGGTGCGGTCGCACTCTGGTGGTTCGTACGCAGGCAGCTCAAGCTGCCGGATCCGCTGCTGGACATGCGGCTGTTCCACCACCGGGGTTTCTCGGGCGCGGTCCTCGCCGATCTGCTGACCATCCTCGGCCTGTCCGGACTGGTCTTCTTCCTCTCCCAGTTCCTGCAACTGGTTCAGGGGCGCGGCCCGCTGGAGGCCGGACTCGCCGAGTTGCCGGCCGCCGTCGGAGCGGTGACCTGCGGTCTGATCGCCGGTCAGGCCGCCCGCCGGTTCACGGTCCGGTTCGTGGTGTCCGCCGGGCTCGCGGCAGTCGGTCTCGCGCTCGCCGCCGTCACCTTCGTCCACCAGGAGACCGGCTATCCACTGATCGGCCTGCTGCTGCTGGTCGTCGGCATCGGCGCGGGCTTCGCCTTCACCGTGACCTCGGACGTGATCCTCTCCAGCGTCCCGAAGGAGCACGCGGGCTCCGCGTCCGCGGTCTCCGAGACGGCGTACGAACTCGGCGCCGCCCTCGGCATCGCCCTGCTCGGCTCCATCGTCACCGGCGTCTACCAGGACTTCGTCACCCCGCACGGCGTCCCGGCCGGTGCCGCAGCGGCGGCCCACGAGTCCCTGGGCGGCGCCGTCGAAGCGGCCCACGGCCTCCCGGCGGAGCAGGCGCACGCACTGGTCTCGGCGGCACAGGACTCGTTCGTCGACGGGTTGCACATCGCCGCGGGCATCGGCGCGGTGGTCCTGATCGCGACGGCGGCCGCCGCCTGGTTCCTGCTGCGCGGCCAGGCGCTGGAGGAGGAGATCGAGCATCCGTAGAGTTCTCCGCGAGCTGTCGCGCCTTCGGCCGTACGAGTGGTCGTGAGATACGGAAGGGCCCGTACCGCCAAGCGGGGTACGGGCCCTTCCGATGTCCTGCGGATCCGCCCGATCAGGCGGCCTTGGCTTTCGTCGCATACATGTCGACGTACTCCTGGCCGGAGAGCCGCATCACCTCGGCCATCACGGAGTCCGTCACCGCCCGCAGCACGTAGCGGTCGCGGTCCATGCCCTCGTAGCGGGAGAACTCCATCGGCTCACCGAACCGGACCGTCACCTTGCCGGGCCTGGGGAGTCCCGCACCACCTGGCTGCAGCTTGTCCGTGCCGATCATCGCGAACGGCACCACGGGCGCACCCGTCATCAGAGTCAGCCGTGCGATGCCCGTACGGCCCCGGTAGAGCCGCCCGTCGGGGGAGCGGGTGCCCTCCGGGTAGATGGCGAACGCCTTGCCCTGCTCCAGCACCCGACGGCCCGTCATCAGCGCCGCGACACCGCCGCGTCCGCCGTCCCGGTCCACCGGGATCATGCCGCAGCCGGTGAAGAACCAGGCCATCAGCCGGCCCTTGAGCCCCTTGCCCGTCACGTACTCGTCCTTGCCGATGTAGAACACCGGCCGGTCGCAGCAGATCGGCATGATCATCGAGTCGATGAACGTCAGATGGTTGCCCGCGAGGATCACCGGACCGTCTCCGGGGATGTTCTTCACGCCTTCCACCTGGGGGCGGAACATCAGGCGCAAGAGCGGTCCGAGCACTGCCTTGATGAGTGCGTGTCGGGACAACGGTTCCTCCGGTGTAGTGGCCAGGGCCGGCCGAGGCGCGGGATCGTGACGGTATATGCAGGTGAGGACGATACTCGCGGGTACTCGCTGATCGCACATCGGGTTCATCGAGTGGATACGCAGTGTTGACGTGTGTTTCCGCCATGTTCGTCCACGGGCTGCCGCACGGATGGCGCAGTTCCCTACGATCAGGCCTCGCTCGACGGTGCCACACATCACATGCGAGGGAGCAGTCATGACAGAGCGTGCGCAGGCGAACCCCGGTCGGCGGACCGTCCTGGGAGCGGGAGCGGCCGTCCTGGGCGCGGCCGCCCTCGGACTGCCGGGTACGGCGAACGCCGCCGAGAACACGGCCGGGTCCGTCGACGGTCGGTCCGGCGGTCACGGTCACCGGCTGGACCTTCCGGTGCCGACCGTCATCGGGCACCGCGGCACCAGCGGCTACCGCCCCGAGCACACCCTCGGCTCGTACCAGCTGGCACTCGACATGGGTGCGCACATCATCGAGCAGGACCTGGTGCCCACCAAGGACGGCCACCTTGTCTGCCGTCACGAGAACGACATAACCGCCACCACCGATGTCTCCGCCCACCCCGAGTTCGCGAGCCGCAGGACGACGAAGACCGTCGACGGCGTCTCCCTCACCGGCTGGTTCACCGAGGACTTCACCCTCGCCGAGCTGAAGACGCTCCGCGCCAAGGAGCGCATCCCCGGCAACCGTCAGAAGAACACCCTCTATGACGGCCGCTGGGAGGTCCCCACCTTCGAAGAGGTGCTCCAGTGGGCCGACCGTGAGGGCCGCAGGCGCGGGAAGCAGGTCTGGCTGTACGTCGAGACGAAGCACCCCACCTACTTCCGCGGCCTCGGCCTCGGCCTGGAGGAGCCGCTTGCCAAGCTGCTGCGCCGCTACGACCGCCACCGCAAGCAGTCGCCGCTCATCCTCCAGTCCTTCGAGCCCACCAGCATCCAGCGGCTCTCGAAGCTCGTCGCCACCCCGCGTGTCGTCCTGCTCTCCGGAGCGGGATCGAAGCCCTGGGACTTCGTGGCGACCGGTGACCCGCGCACCGTCGACGATCTCGTCAAGCCCTCGGGGCTGACGTGGCTGGCGTCCTTCGCGCAGGGTATCGGCCCCACCCTGGACCTGATCATCCCCAAGGACGCGTCGGGCCGGCTCGCCACGCCGACCACCCTGGTGAAGGACGCGCACGCGCAGGGCCTGATCCTGCACCCGTACACCATGCGCAACGAGAACACCTTCCTGCCCGCCGACTTCCGGCGCGGTACGGACCCCAACGCGTACGGCGACGCATTCGGCGCGTTCCAGGCGTACTTCGCGACAGGTATTGACGGGATCTTCTCCGACAACCCGGACACGGCTCTGCTCGCCGCGGCCGACTTCACCGGGAACTGACCCCGCCGCGCACGTCAGCACCCGGCCGGGCATGCCCCGGTCGGGTGGTGCGTCCCGCGGACGGGAACGGGCCGTCCGCGGGTGTACGTCGGGTGGGGTATGACGCTTCTCGCAGACGCCGCCGCGCAGGCTCCCACGGCCGTGGTCCACGCCCTGTACCCCCTCGTCAGTGCCGAGGCGACGGCCGAGGCGAGCGACGCGGCGGCGGGCGCGGCCGTCGAACCCGCCGATCTCGAACAGGCTGTCTGGCTGCGGCTGCTGGAGCTGCTCGCGGATCAGCGACCGCCGGCGGACCCGGCGCGCTGGGTCCGCGACACCGTACGGGCGGAGGTGCGCCGGGCCCGCCGTACCGCCCGGCGCGAACGTCCGTACGCCGACGAGCCCACCGCGGATCCTGCCCGCTGCCCCGAGCGTTTGGCGGTCGGCGCCGACGAACGCAGGGCGCTGCACGCCGCGGTGGGCCGGCTGCCCGGTCGGTGCGCCGGGCTGCTCACCGCGATGCTCGCTCCGGGCGACCCCACCTACCGGGAGATCGCAGGGAAGTTGGGTATGTCACAAGGCAGTTTGGGTCCGATCCGTTCCCGATGCCTTGGATGTCTGCGCAGAATGCTCGCTGCGGAGGTTGTCGTTCCTGAACTGCGGGGATAGGAGCTGTTAGGCAACCGGCGGATCAGGTGAGCGGGAGGCATGCACACATGGGCATGAGTGTGATCATCTCGGCGGCGACGACAGAGGACGCCGAACAGATCTTGAAGCTCCAGTACCTCTGCTTTCAGAGCGAGGCGGAGCTGTACGGGAACTACCGGATCGACCCGCTTGTGCAGACCCTCGAATCGGTCCGTGACGAACTGACCGCGAACCTGGTGTTCGTGGCGCGGCTCGGGGACGAAGTCGTCGGCGCGGTACGCGGATCCAGCGATCCGGACGGCATCGGGCAGATAGCCAAGCTCTGCGTCCACCCCCGGCTCCAGGGGCACGGGCTCGGCGCCCGGCTGCTGCGGGCCGCTGAGTCCGCGCTCGCGGACGAGCAGTCGGCCACCCGCTTCCGGCTGCACACCGGGCACCGCAGCGAGACCAACCTGCGGCTCTACCGGCGGGCGGGTTACGCACCCGTGGGCAGCACCACCGGTGAGGACGGTGTCCGGCTCATCCAGCTGGAGAAGGACGCCGTCGCGCCGGCCTTCGTCGCCAGCGCCTGAGCGGCGACGACGCGGACGTCACACGTTCTTGGCGCGACGCAGCCAGATCATCCCGGTGACCGGCAGGATCACCGGGATGAACAGGTAGTCCCGGCCCAGGTACGACCAGACGGTGGCGTCCGCGAAGGCCGACGGCTCGACCAGGGTCCACGTACCGACGAGAAGGACGCCCGCGAGCTCGGCGGCGCAGCACACCAGCGCCGTCCTGCGCGCCTTCTCGCCCCCGCGGACCAGCGAGTAAGTGATGAAGCCGTACACCAGGGCGGCGACGGCCGACAGCACGTAGGCGAGCGGCGCCCTGCCGAAGTCCAGGATCATCTGGACGATCGAGCGGGAGGCGGCCGCGACGGTGAACACCCCGTAGAACCAGACGAGTACGCGGCCGGGGCCGGTCCCCAGCTCGAACCGGGCCTTCTGCCCGGATGCGGAACCGGATGTGGTGTCGGTCTCGGTCACGGTCAGCTTCCCCAGATGTCGTAGAGCCGTACTTGCAGAACGGCCAGCACGACCGCGCCTGCCGCCACCGTCACCGAACCCCATCGGGTCCGCTCGGTCAGCGACAGGAAACCTGCCGCGGGCACGGCGGCGAACGCCCCGATCAGATAACAGATGAAGATCGTCATGCCCTGGTCCGGCCGCTCGCCCCGGGCAAGCTGCACGATCCCCACCACCAGCTGGGCCAGCGCCAGCAGCGACACCACGGCCATTCCGATGAAGTGCCAGTCCTTGGTCGGCTGGTCCCGGTAGGCGGCGAAACCGCACCAGGCGGCGAGGGCGAGCGCGGTCACGGAGACCGCGACCGTCAGGGCGTCAAGCATGAGCCGAGGGTATTACGGCCCAAACGGCCCCCTGCGTGCGCCCCCGTACCCGGGCGCTAGGGTCGGCGGACATGAAGATCCACGCCGAGGCCCTGCTGTTCGACAACGACGGAACGCTGCTCTCCTCCATCGAGTCCGTCCGCCGCTGCTGGACCAGGTGGGCGCAGGAGTACGGCGTCACGGCGGAGGATTTCTCCGGCATCGAACTGCACGGCCGTACGGCCGTCGAGATCATTGCCGAGCTGCTGCCCGCGGACCGGGTCGACGGGGCCCTGGCCCGTATCGAACAGCTGGAGGTCGAGGACGTCCCCGGCGGCGTCGTGGTGCTCCCCGGCACCAAGGAGCTGCTCGGTTCGCTGCCCGCACACCGCTGGGCCGTCGTCACCTCCGCCACCCGCCCGCTGGGCGAGGCGCGGCTGCGCGAGGCAGGCATCGACTTCCCGGTGATGATCGCCGCCGAGGACATCACCCGTGGCAAGCCGGACCCCGAGCCGTACCTCCTTGCGGCCCGTCGCCTCGGCGTCGACCCGGCCCGCTGCGTGGTCTTCGAGGACGCCCCCGCCGGGCTGCGGGCCGGACGGGCGGCTGGGATGACGACCGTGGCCTTGGCCACAACACACGAACGCGTCGAGCTGGTCGCCGACGCGGTCGTAACTGATCTATCCGCCATAACCGTGCAGGTCACAGCCGCGGGAGTGGAAATCTCCACCGCGGACTGAACCGGGCGGCACGGCGGTCCATGGCTGTCCGCTATACGGACAGGCGGGCAGGCCGGAACATTACGTCTGTTTTACTTGGCGCATGACCACGACGAGCAGCCGCACCCTTGCGACCGAGGCGATCACGACGCCCGGTGCTCGTTGTATGTGTCGAATGCGCGCCTTCTGAGGGCCCCCGCCTGAGCCTCGCGCCCCGAAGCGAGACCGAGCCCACGCCGTCCGCACCCAGCGGAACGAGCTGCTCCAGCACGTACCTGCCCCGGCCGACCGCCGCCGCAGCCGTGCCGAGACCCACCGGCCGAACACCCGAGTCCGAACAGTCTCTTCAGACGAATGCCCCGTGCCCGGCGGACACCGCGCCGTGCACTCGACAGTGACGGAAACCCCTGTGATCACCACTACGGGCCTCACGAAGGTCTATCAGTCGCGCGGCCGCGAGGTCACCGCCCTGGACGGCGTCGACCTGCACGTCCGCGAGGGCGAGGTGTACGGCGTCATCGGACAGAGCGGCGCCGGCAAGTCCTCCCTGATCCGCTGCATCAATCTGCTGGAGCGCCCCACCTCGGGCACCGTGACCGTGGCCGGCCAGGACCTCACCGCCCTCGCGGGCCGGGGCCGCCGGGCCGGCAAGGAGCTCCGCGAGGCGCGCAGCCGTATCGGCATGGTCTTCCAGCACTTCAACCTGCTGGCCTCGCGCAACGTCCAGGACAACATCGAGCTCCCGCTGGAGATCCTCGGCGTCCCCGGTCGCGACCGCACCCGCAAGGCCCTCGAACTCCTCGACCTGGTCGGCCTGGCCGACAAGGCGAAGGCCTACCCCGGCCAGCTCTCCGGCGGCCAGAAGCAGCGCGTCGGCATCGCCCGGGCGCTGGCCGGAGACCCCAAGGTGCTGCTCTCCGACGAGGCGACGTCCGCCCTCGACCCGGAGACCACCCGCTCCATCCTCCAACTGCTGCGCGACCTCAACCAGCAGCTCGGTCTGACCGTCCTGCTCATCACGCACGAGATGGACGTCGTCAAGACGATCTGCGACTCGGCCGCCCTCATGCAGAAGGGCCGCATCGTCGAGTCCGGCACCGTCGGCGAACTGCTCGCCACTCCCGGCTCCGAACTGGCCCACGAGCTGTTCCCGGTCGGCGGTACGGCCTCCGGTCCCGACCGCACGGTCGTCGACGTCACCTTCCACGGCGAGGCCGCGACCCAGCCGGTGATCTCCCAGCTCTCCCGTACGTACAACATCGACATCTCGATCCTGGGTGCCGCGATGGACACCGTCGGCGGCAACCAGGTCGGCCGGATGCGCATCGAGCTGCCCGGCCGCTTCGAGGAGAACGTCGTCCCGATCGGCTTCCTGCGCGAGCAGGGCCTGCAGGCCGAGGTCGTGGACACGGCCGACGCCGACGGCATCCCCGCACAGACCCCCGCCGCAGGCACCCAGACCCCGCTCACCGAGGAGGTGGCCAAGTGACCTGGTCCGAAATGCAGCCACTGCTGTCCCAGGGAACCGTCGACACCCTCTACATGGTGCTGTGGTCCGCGGTCGTCACCGTCCTCGTCGGGCTGCCGCTCGGTGTCCTGCTGGTCCTCACCGACAAGGGCGGACTGCTCCAGAACACCGTGGTGAACAAGGTCGTCGGCGTGATCGTGAACATCGGCCGCTCGCTGCCGTTCATCATCCTGCTGATCGCCCTGATCCCCTTCACCACCTGGGTCGTCGGAACCTTCATCGGCCCGACCGCGATGATCGTGCCGCTCGCCGTCGGCGCCATCCCGTTCTTCGCCCGGCTCGTCGAGACGGCCGTCCGCGAGGTCGACCACGGGCTCGTCGAAGCCGTCCAGTCGATGGGCGGATCCATCCCGACGATCGTGCGCAAGGTCCTGCTGCCGCAGGCTCTGCCGTCGCTCGTCTCCGCGGTCACCACCACCGTCATCGTGCTCATCGGATACTCCGCGATGGCCGGCGCGGTCGGCGGCGAAGGGCTCGGCTCCAAGGCCGTTACCTACGGATTCCAGCGCTTCGACAACCAGTTCATGCTCATCACCGTCGCGCTGCTGATCGTCATCGTGACCGTCGTCCAGCTGATCGGCGACGTGGCCGTGCGGCTGCTGGCCCGCCGGGGCCGCACCGCCTCCTGAGACCTTCTCTCCGCTCACAAGCCCGAACTCCTTGTCCGGGCGCACCACCTCACCATCAGAAAGAGGCACTTTTCGTGCGTAAGAACATCAAGATCACCGCAGCTGCCGCCGCCACCGCCGCCCTCGCCTTCGGCCTCACCGCCTGCGGCACGTCGTCCGACCCGGCCTCCACGAGCGAGACCGGCGCCAAGGCCGACACCTCCAAGGCGCTCGTCGTCGCCGCGTCCCCGACGCCGCACGCCGACATCCTGAACTTCGTCAAGAAGAACCTGGCGGCCAAGGCGGGCCTCAAGCTGGAGGTCAAGGAGTTCACGGACTACGTCCTGCCGAACACCGCCACCGAGAACGGCCAGGTCGACGCCAACTTCTTCCAGCACGTGCCGTACCTCGACGACTTCAACAAGAAGAACAACACCCACATCGTCGCGGTCGCCAACGTGCACCTGGAGCCGCTCGGCCTCTACTCCAAGAAGGTCAAGGACCTGAAGGACATCAAGGCCGGCCAGACCATCGCCGTACCGAACGACACCACCAACGAGGGCCGTGCGCTGCAGCTCCTCGCCGCGAACGGACTGATCACCGTCAAGGACGGTGTCGGCACCAACGCCAAGCTCAGCGACATCACGGACAAGAAGGGCCTGGAGTTCAAGGAGCTGGAGGCCGCAACCGTGCCCCGCGCCCTGAACGATGTCGACGCCGCCGTCATCAACGGCAACTACGCCATCGAGGCCAAGCTCCAGCCCGCCAAGGACGCCCTCGTGCTGGAGAAGGCGGAGAACAACCCGTACGCCAACATCCTCGCCGTGAAGGCGGGCAACGAGAAGGACGTCCGCGTCCAGAAGCTCGTGAAGCTCCTCCACTCCGACGAGGTCAAGAAGTTCATCGAGGACACCTACAAGGGCTCCGTCGTCCCGGCCTTCGGTCCCGTCGCCAAGTCCTGACCCCCGTACCGCATCCGCGTGGCCGAGCCCCGCGCACCCCACCGGGGTGTGCGGGGCTCCGCCGTGCGCACCCGGCCATGCACAACGTCCGCCCGATGCTGCATGCTGTGCCTTTACACGGTCTTCGGCATGGAGCTGCGCATGACTTCCACCTTTCCGTCCATCTCCATCAGCACGGATCGGTTGGTGCTGCGCCCGTTCGACATGACGGACGTCCCCGCGTACATCGAGATGATGAACGACGAACTCGTCACCGCCTGGACGGAGGCGCCCCACCCCTACACCCAGGTCGACGCGGAACGCTGGGTCCGCCGGATCGCCCCCGCGCAGCGCACCAGCGGTGACGGGATCGTCTTCGCCGTCACCGAGTTCCTCACCCAGCGCCTCGTCGGCTCGGTGCGGCTCCGGAACACCGACTGGCGCACCCTCGCCACCGAAGCCGCGTACATCACCGCTCCCTGGGCCCGAGGCGAGGGATACGCCACCGAGTCCCTGCTCGCCGTCGCCCAGTGGCTCTTCCGCGACCAGCGCTTCGAACGCATCGAACTGCGCACCGCCGCCGACAACACCGCCTCCCAGCAGGTCGCCCAGAAACTCGGCTGCATCAGCGAGGGGGTCCTTCGCAACGCCCGAATAGCGAGGACCCAGACCGAGGACGGCGGCTGGACCGACATCAGGACCGATCTGATCGTCTGGGGACTGCTTCCCGAGGACCTCGAAGGAGTCGCCGAGCAGCTGGCCGACGCAGGCGGATACGGCACCTACAGCGACTGGAACTGACGCCGGAACCGACGTCGGGGACCGCACCGGTCCGGACCGGTCGGGGACCAGGTACTCTCACCCTGCCCGCCGCTCGTGGGCAGCCCCACCTGCGACAACTCCAGGAGACTGACGAAAGATGGCCGACCGGGTCACGGTGATCGGCTGGGACGGCTCGCCACTGACCGCAGCGGCCGGGGCCGCGCTCTCGGCCGCCACCCTCGTCGCGGGCGCCGCCCACCACCTCGCACTCCCCGAAGTCCCGGCAACCGCCGAACGGATCCGCCTCGGCTCCATCGACCTCGCCGCCCGCAGGATCGCCGGCCACCGCGGCAGCGCCGTGGTCCTCGCCGACGGCGACCCCGGCTTCTTCGGAGTCGTACGCAATCTCCGCGCACCCGAACACGGCCTGGAAGTCGAAGTCGTGCCCGCCGTGTCCGCCGTCGCCACCGCGTTCGCCCGCGCCGGCATGCCCTGGGAGGACGCCCAGATCGTCGTCGCCCACCCCCGCACCCTGCGCCGCGCCGTCAACGTCTGCCGGGCCCACCACAAGGTCGCCGTCCTCACCTCGCCCGGCGCGGGTCCGGCCGAACTCGCCCTGCTCCTCGAAGGCGTGCACCGCACCTTCGTCATCTGCGAGGAACTCGGCACCGCACGCGAACAGGTCACCGTCGTCACCTCCGACAAGGCCGCCGACCACGTCTGGCGCGACCCGAACGTCGTGATCGTCATCGGTGGCGGCCCCGAGCAGCAGTCCACCGGCACCGGCTCCTGGATCGCCGGCCGCCACCCCCAGGGCGTACGCGGCTGGGCACTGCCCTCGGACGCCTACCCCGGCAGCGCGACGGACCCGGAAGGGGAGTCGAGCGAGGGCGAGTCCCCGGGGCTGCGGGCCGCCCAACTCGCCCGCCTCGGCCCGCGTACCGGCGACCTCGTCTGGGACATCGGCTCCGGCAGCGGAGCTCTTGCCGTGGAGGCCGCAGGGTTCGGTGCGGCGGTGCTGGCCGTCGACAGCGACCCGGACGCCTGCGCCCGGACGACGGCCGCGGCCCGGGCCTTCGGCGTACAGCTCCAGGTCGTCCAGGGCCGTGCCCCGCACGTGCTGGAGCGGCTGCCGGAGCCCGATGTCGTACGGATCGGTGGCGGCGGGGTCCCCGTCGTCACGGCTGTCGCCGACCGCAGGCCGGAACGGATCGTCACCCATGCGTCGACCCGGGACGAGGCCGAGGCGCTCGGTGCGGCACTCGCCGAGAACGGCTACACCGTCGAGTGCGCCCTCCTCCAGTCCGTCGAACTCGACACGGCCGCATGGTCGGAGCGCGAACGCACGGTCGTGTTTCTGCTCTCAGCGCTGCGGTCGGACCTCGCCCCCTGACCCGGTCGGTGTGCGGCGCGGGGTAGGCTGGCCGATCGTTGTACCGCACCCGGTCGTTCGTCGCTTCGTTCGTCAATGTCCGGAAAAGGGGACCGTTTTGGACCCCGTTGTGGTACGGCGGACCCGGGGGGTGCGCAACGTGGCGCAGTCCACAGCGAGCCGTGGCGGAACTACCTGCCGCGGCGGCGAACGGCCGCGAGAATGATGCGTGTCCGCGACCGATTCGTGCCGCGCGGCGAGCCCGCTCGTTCTTCATGACGAGCACCGGCGTGCCGTGTTCGGGCGTCCCGGGCGAAGGGCCGAAGGAGCACTGACGATGGGCGAGGGGTACGCATGAGTGACACCGGCCAGATCCCGGGCGAGGGACTGCCGGAGAACGCAGGCATGGTGGAGCAGCCGGGCAACCCCGCCCCGGGTGCGTACACCTTCCTCGCTCCCTCCGAGCATGCGTCCGAGGACGACGATCTTCTGCTGATGCCGAGCCCGCAGGGCGCCTGGAGCGAACCGCAGGTCGCCCCGGTCCCCGGTCAGCCGGTGGGCGGCGGCGACGTACAGGCACCGGCGCCGCTGGAGGGACAGGCCGCGTACCAGACGCAGCCGCAGGGCTATGTCGGTGGTGTGCAGGCCGTGCAGGCCCAGGGACCCGTGCAGGTCCAGGAGGCACCGGACCCGGCCGTGTACGCCGTTCAGCAGGCCGTGGCCGGAGCGATGACCGAGACCGGGCAGGGCACGCACGAGTCGGGCGGCCGTGACTCGGGTGCCGTCGATCTCAATGGCGTACGCATGCCGGCACCGGCCTCCGTTGCCGTACCGGTCGCGGCCGCCCCCGTGCGCCGGCCGCTGCACCGCGGCCCGGCCTCGGGCGAGTCGACCCCGTCGTACGGCGGGACGCCGACCGGCGGTGTGGTCCGTTCGCTCGCCGACCGCGGACCCGCCGAGGCGCCGCAGACCCCGATGCCCGCACGGCACGCGGGACCGCCCACCACCGGTCCCGAGTACCTCGACCTGCCGGGCCCGCAGCTCGGCGAGATCCCGCCGCAGGCCGGCAGCCCGTGGGCGGCGCACGTACCGGAACAGGTCGCGGTGCCCGTGGCAGTGGCAGTGGCAACGGAAGCCGTGACCGCGGAAGCGGCCGCAGAAACGGTCGTCCCGGAGCCGGTTGCCGAGCCGGTGCAGGTCGCACAGCTGGTCGAGGCCGCGCCCGCCGCTGCCGGGGCTTTTGCGGACGGCGCATCCAACGGCGCATCCATGGGCCGGTTCGTGCCCGTGGAGGGGTCCGTGCCGACGACTCCGCACCTGGCCCCGACGCCGGTCGTGGAGCAGGTCGTCACGGAGCAGGTCGCGCAGCCGGAAGCCGTCGTCGAGCCGGCGCCCGTGCCCGAACCCGCGTCCGTTCCGGAGCCCCAGGTCCGGCCCGAGCAGGTCGCGATCGCCATCGAGCCGGTGCCGGCCCCGGTTGTCGAGACCCCCGAGATCCCCGAGCCCGTCGCAGCCGTGCCTGCTGCGGCCGAAGTGCCCGCGCCCGAACCGGTACCCGCGCCGGAGCCGGTGGTCGTCCCCGCGCCCGTCGTCGTGGCCGAGCCCGACGCCGTACTCGTGGCAGAGCCGGAGCCGGAGCCGGTCGCCGCTCCGGAGGAACCCGTCCCCGCGCCCGTCGTCGGGACCGCCCCCGAACCGGTCCTCGTGCCCGAGCTCGAGACCGGCCCCGAGGTCATCGAGACCCCGGACCTCACGCCCATCGACGCCGGCCAGGACTTCGAGGCGCCCGCGGCGGACCAGGGGCCCACGGAGCCGGTCCGGACCCCTGCCGAGGGGACCCCGGTGGCCGAGGCGCCGGTCGACGAGGTGCCACCGCCCGCCGCGGAGACTCCCGACCGGGCCGCCGCCTCCGGGTACGACGACGCCGAGCGCGAAGCCGTGCTCCGGGTCATGCGCGAGCGTCGCGACATCCGCAACGGCTTCCGCAGCGACCCCATCCCGCACGAGGTCCTGCTCCGCGTCCTCGAGGCCGCGCACACGGCGCCCAGCGTCGGCCACTCGCAGCCCTGGGACTTCGTCGTCATCCGCTCCGCGGAGACCCGCCGCTCCATGCACGAACTGGCGCAGCGTCAACGCGACGCGTACGCCAAATCGCTGCCCAAGGGCCGGGCCAAGCAGTTCAAGGAACTGAAGATCGAGGCCATCCTCGACACCCCGGTGAACATCGTCGTCACCGCCGACCCCACCCGCGGCGGCCGCCACACCCTCGGCCGGCACACCCAGCCGCAGATGGCCCCGTACTCCTCGGCACTCGCCGTCGAGAACCTGTGGCTCGCCGCGCGCGCCGAGGGTCTCGGCGTCGGCTGGGTCAGCTTCTTCGACGAGCGCGAGATGGTCCGCGCTCTCGGCCTGCCCGAGCACCTCGAAGTCGTCGCGTACCTCTGTGTCGGTTATGTCGACGAGTTCCCCGAGGAGCCCGAGCTGATGCAGGCGGGCTGGTCCAAGCGACGCCCGCTGTCCTGGGTCGTCCACGAGGAGACGTACGGTCGCCGCGCGCTGCCCGGCGAGGAGCCGCACGACCTGCTGCAGGAGACCATCTCCAACATCCGTCCGCTGGACGCCAAGGCACTCGGCGAGGCCTGGGAACGCCAGAAGCGGATGACCAAGCCGGCGGGTGCGCTCGGCATGCTGGAGATCATCTCCGCACAGCTGTCGGGTCTCTCCCGGATGTGCCCGCCGCCGATCCCGGAGCCCGCGGCTGTCGCGATCTTCGCCGGGGACCACGGGGTGCACGCCCAGGGCGTCACCGCGTGGCCGCAGGAGGTCACCGGCCAGATGGTCGCCAACTTCCTCGGCGGCGGCGCGGTCTGCAACGCATTCGCGGCCCAGGTCGGTGCCGAGGTGTGTGTCGTCGACGTCGGCGTCGCCACGGAGCTGCCCGCGACCCCCGGCCTGCTGCCGCGCAAGGTGCGTGCGGGAACGGCCGACTTCACGACCGGTCCGGCCCTCACCCGTGAAGAGGTCCTCGCGGCCATCGAGGTCGGCATCGAGACCGCCCGCGATCTGGTGGCAGCGGGCAACAAGGGCCTGCTCACCGGTGAGATGGGCATCGCCAACACCACCGCGTCCGCCGCGCTGATCTGCGTGTACACGGGCATGGATCCGGCCGAGGTGACCGGTCGTGGCACCGGGATCAACGACGAGATGCACGCCCGCAAGGTCGACGTGGTCCGCCGTGGCCTCGAACTGCACCAGCCCGACCCGTCCGACCCGATCGGCGTGCTTGCCGCGGTCGGCGGCCTGGAGCACGCCGCGATGGCAGGATTCCTGCTGGGCGGTGCGTCGTTGCGTACGCCGGTCGTCCTGGACGGGGTGAGTGCGGGCGCCGCGGCCCTGGTCGCCCGGGCGATCGCCCCCGAGGCCCTGGCCGCATGCATCGCCGGTCACCGCAGCGCGGAGCCCGGCCATGTCGCCGCGCTCAACAAGCTGGGCCTGCGCCCGCTCGTCGACCTCGACCTCCGCCTCGGCGAGGGCACGGGTGCGCTGCTGGCGCTGCCGATCGTGCAGAGTGCGGCGCGGGCGATGCACGAGGTGGCGACGTTCGACTCGGCGGGCGTCACCGAGAAGTAGCGCCCGGGCTTGGTCGGCCTCGCCGGCGCTTGAGGCGCGGGGGACGGGCGGAGCCCGGGTTCCCGGAACGGGTGGGTGGGGGAGAGCTCCGCGCAGCGGCCCCCCACCCACCCCGCCGGCCCGCCCCGCCGCACCCCGTATCGTTGACCCACACCTCACAAAACCGCACGTCACAGCCGCTCCATCGCCGTAGCGGCCCGCACGCACCCCGTATCGCCCGAGGAGCCCGCACCGCCATGGCCGAGCACGCCGATCACCCCGCGTACCCCGTCGGACTGCGCCTGAGCGGGCGCCGCGTCGTCGTTGTCGGCGGCGGTCAGGTCGCGCAGCGCCGCCTCCCCGCACTCATCGCGGCGGGCGCCGACATCACCCTCGTATCGCCGTCCGCGACGCCGTCCGTCGAGGCGATGGCCGACGCCGGTGAGATCCACTGGGAGCGCCGCCGGTACGAGGACGGGGACCTCACCGACACCTGGTACGCGCTCATCGCCTCCGACGACGCCGCCGCGAACGAGGCCGCGTCCGCCGAGGCCGAGCGCACCCGCACCTGGTGCGTGCGCAGCGACAACGCCGACGTCGCCACGGCCTGGACCCCGGCCACCGGCCGCAGCGAGGGCGTGACCGTCGCAGTCCTCTCCACCGACGCGCAGGGCCGCGACCCGCGCCACTCCGCCGCCGTCCGCGACGCCATCGTCGAGGGTCTGCGCGACGGCACGCTCGCCGCCCCGCACCACCGCACCCGCCCCACCCCCGGCGTATCCCTGGTCGGCGGCGGCCCCGGCGACCCCGACCTGATCACCGTGCGCGGGCGGCGCCTGCTCGCCGAGGCCGATGTCGTCATCGCCGACCGGCTCGGCCCGCGCGACCTGCTCGACGAACTGCCGCCGCACGTCGAGGTGATCGACGCCGCGAAGATCCCGTACGGCCGCTTCATGGCGCAGGAGGCGATCAACCAGGCGCTCATCGAGCACGCCAAGGCGGGCAAGGCCGTCGTCCGGCTCAAGGGCGGCGACCCGTTCGTCTTCGGCCGGGGCATGGAGGAGGCACAGGCGCTCGCCGCCGAAGGCATCCCGTGCACCGTCGTCCCCGGGATCTCGAGCTCGATCTCCGTACCCGGCGCGGCCGGTATCCCCGTCACCCACCGTGGGGTCGCCCACGAGTTCACCGTGGTGAGCGGCCATGTCGCCCCCGACGACGAGCGTTCGCTGGTCGACTGGGCGGCACTCGCGCAGCTGCGTGGCACCCTCGTGCTGCTGATGGCCGTGGACAAGATCGGCGCCATCGCCAAGGCCCTCATCGCCCACGGCAAGGCGCCCGGGACACCGGTCGCCCTGATCCAGGAGGGGACCACGGCGGCGCAGCGCAGGGTCGACGCGACCCTCGCGACCGTCGGCGAACGGGCCGCCGCCGAAGAGGTACGTCCCCCGGCCGTGATCGTCATCGGTGACGTCGTCGCCGTCGGTACGGCCACCCTCCCGAATCCCGCCGAGTAACCAGCGGTAACGGATCTTCTTCCAAGCCGTTGGCACGACACACCGGACAAGGCAGTATCAACCTGTGGCAGATCTCATCACCGTCGACGACCCTGACGACCCGCGCCTGCGCGACTACACGGGCCTGACCGACGTCGAACTCCGGCGCAGGCGAGAGCCCGCCGAGGGCCTCTTCATCGCCGAGGGCGAGAAGGTGATCAGACGCGCCAGGCACGCCGGGTACGAGATGCGGTCCATGCTGCTCTCGGCGAAGTGGGTCGACCTGATGCGCGACGTCATCGACGAGGTCCCGGCGCCGGTGTACGCGGTCAGCCCGGAGCTCGCCGAGCGGGTCACCGGCTACCACGTGCATCGCGGTGCGCTCGCCTCCATGCAGCGCAAACCACTTCCGACGGCCGACGAACTGCTGACGAAGACCCGCCGGGTCGTCGTCATGGAGTCGGTCAACGACCACACCAACATCGGCGCCATCTTCCGCAGCGCCGCCGCCCTCGGCATGGACGCGGTGCTGCTCTCCCCGGACTGCGCGGACCCGCTCTACCGGCGCTCCGTCAAGGTCTCCATGGGCGCGGTCTTCTCCGTCCCGTACGCGCGTCTCGACAGCTGGCCCAAGGCCCTGGAGACCGTACGGGAGGCGGGCTTCAAACTCCTGGCACTCACCCCCGACGACAAGGCCAGCAGCATCGACGAGGCGGCGCCGCACCGGATGGACAAGGTGGCACTGATGCTCGGCGCCGAGGGCGACGGACTGTCCACGCAGGCCCTGGTCGCCGCCGACGAATGGGTACGCATCCCGATGGCGCACGGCGTCGACTCGCTGAACGTGGGCGCGGCCGCCGCAGTCGCGTTCTACGCGGTGGCGTCGGGCCGCCCGCAGGACTGACCGGCTGTTTGCCGGCGCCTACTGCCGGGGCAGCAGGTGCTGTTCCTGCGCTTCATGCTGTTCCTGCTGTCCCGGGGCCTGTGTGACGCCCAGCCCACGGGCCGGTCCCTGGCAACCCTGCGCCGCCGCGATCCCCAGCGCCACCAGCAGCGTCACCACGACGAAGACGACCAGACGCTGGCGCAGCAGTCGCGGGTTGGCCGGACGCCGACCCGTCGATGTCGTACGGGTCCCGGGCCGGGTTCCCGGTCGCCCCTTCGTGCCGTTCGTCCCGTTGGTGGCCTGGGGGCGCTTTCCGGAGCGCGTGGTGTTGCGCGGCGGCTGCGGCCGCGAGCCCCCCGTACGGGGCGACGTCGTGCGCGAGGGCGCCGTCTGCCGGGTCTGCGGACGCGGCGCCGGAGGGCTCGCCGCACGCCGGGTCTGCTGTTCGGTGTACGGGCCGTCGAGCCGGCCGGTCGGCCGGTCCAGCTCCTGCGCCGAGCGCTGCACGGGCGGCCGGCTCTCGTGCAGTCCCTGCGCCTCGCGGGCCGCGATCTCCTTGAGCCGCATGGAGAGTTGAAGCGTGCTCGGCCGCTCCTCCGGATCCTTCGCCAGGCAGGCACTCACCAGCGGCGCCAGCGCGTCGTGGACGTCGTACAACTGCGGTTCCTCGTGCACCACGCGGTACAGCATCACCTCGGAACTGCCGTGCCCGAAAGGCGAGTCGGCCATCGCCGCGTACGCCAGCGTGGCACCGAGCGAGAACACGTCCGTCGCGGGGGTGACCGCCGCTCCCCGCACCTGCTCGGGCGCCAGGAAGCCGGGCGAGCCCACGGCCGTACCGACATGCGTGAGCGTGCTCGCCCCGGTCGCCCAGGCGATCCCGAAATCGATGATCCGGGGGCCCTTGGGGGAGAGGAGGATGTTCGACGGCTTCAGATCACGGTGGACGACACCGGCCTCGTGCACCGCCACCAGCCCCTCGGAGAGCGCCGCCCCGATCGACGCCACCTCGGCCGCCGACAGCGGGCCTTCCTCGGCCACCTTGTCGTGCAGGGAGGGGCCGGGGACGTACTGCGTGGCGAACCACGGGCGGTCGGCCTCAAGATCGGCCGCCACCAGACGGGCCGTACAGCCGCCGCGGATCCGCCGTGCCGCCGACACCTCGCGCGCGAAACGCGAACGGAACTCCTGGTCCTCGGCGAGATCCGGGCGGATCACCTTGAGCGCCACCCGCTGGCCGCGCCGGTCCGAACCCAGATAGACGACACCCATGCCGCCCGCTCCGAGCCGTCTGTGCAGCCTGAACGAGCCGACGACACGCGGGTCCTCGCGCCGGAGCCGCATCATCGCCATGTCTGCCCATCCCCGCTGCCTGGTCCGCCTGACGTGGCACAGCTTACGTACCCGTGGCCCGGCGCGCTCAGAGGCCGCGCCCTCGTCCGCCCATCGATTGTCAGTGCCGGGTGGGAAACTTGAAGGGTGGTCAGGGAGCCGCGGATCCACGCTCCCCGGCCCGTGCGAGATCTCAAAGGTCCGTCGCAGAAGGGGGATTGGATCAGTGAAAGGCGATCGAGTCGAAATAGTCGTGGACGCCGGGGACACGACGCGTACCTACGAAGTGGTGGCCGGTAGAGCGGGTCGCCGGGTGGAGACGGCCGTCCGTCGAGGGGTGGTCGAAGTGAGTGAAGTCACTCGCAACGGCTCCGTGGTGCGCACCGCCCGCTTCATGGCGGCCAGGGTGCTCGCCCTGGTCGAACAGCCGGTCCCCCGGGAGGACGCGTCCGAGCGCCCCCTCCGGGAAGACCCCAAGGTCTAGTGCCCGATCTCCACCCAGAGGAGTACGCCGAGCAGCGACGGCTCATCCTCCGGGAGGCCCGGCATTCGATACGCGGGCATGACGACCCGCGCCCCGGGCGTCCCTAATGTTGAAGTCGAGCGGCGGGCGTTGCACTCGTCCCCCGAGGTCAGACGCCCGCCGCTCCCACAACAGGTCAGGAGAGGAACCATGGCGGACACGGCAGCGCGGACGATGATCCGTACGCAGGGGCGCAGGGCACATGCCGCGTTCGGCAGCCGCCCGTCGTCCGGTACCCGCCACCCGCTGGTGGCGACGGCCATGGTTCTTCCTCTGGCGGCCCTGCTCGTAGTCGTCTTCGGCGGCTGGGACGCAGTGGTCACACAGGCGTCGTCCGTGGGTGTGATGCTGGGGCGCTGAGCGGCGCCCCGGGTCCGGAAGAGCGGTCCGGACCGGGACATCGGGCCAACAGCCCCGTGGGGACGGGGGTGCGGCGGACGGCAGCGTTTGTCCGGTCAGCTGGGGAGCTGACCGGACATCGCGCTTTCCGGGGGTCCTCGCGCCCGGCTCCCGGGTACGCCGCGTCCGGCCGCGCCCCTGGGGCCGTCGCGCCCGGCCGCGCCCTGTACGGAGGGTTTCGCGTCGGCGCCCGGCGCCGCACCACGGCGTGCGCGGCGGCGCGTACGCTCATCGGCGGGCCCGGGCGGAACCGGACCGCATCTGCTGCCACCGGGGGAGACCGTGACCACCGCAGTCGTCCGCGCGCTGGGCGCCCTCGCTCATGACGTGGCCCACCCGCCCACGGGCACCGAGGCTCCGTGCAGCTGCCCGGCCCCGGCGGTGCTCGCGGACCGCGCCGACGGCACAGTCGTCCGCAGTGGTGCGGTGGTCGCGAAGGCCCACGCCCCGGACACCGACACCACGGCCCTGGCCGTCCGCCTCGCCCTGGCCGCGTCTCCCGCCCTGACCGGCATCCTCCTGCCACCCGTACCCCGGCCCGCCGGGGCCACCGCCCCCAACTCCACGGTGCACGGCCGCTCCGTGACCCTGTGGCCCCACGGCGAACCCGTGGACCCCGCAGACCCCGACGCCGCCCCCTGGGAGGAGGCAGCCGTCCTCCTGGCCCGGCTCCACCGCACCGCACCACCGACCCCACCCCGGGCCGTGCGGGCGCTCCCCGCGATGCGTGGCCCCGCGAAGGCCGCACTCGCCGTGGCCCGGATGTGCCGGGCCCGGCCCGGCGACCCGGCCACCGTCCCCGTACGCGAAGCATGGCGGCGGCTGCCCGCCTGGGCCCGCGACGAGGACGTCGCGCCCCCGCACCGCTCGCGCTTCCTCTGCCATGGCGATCTGCATCTCGGCCAGCTCGTCCGCCACCCCTCCCCGCACGGCCCCTGGCTGCTCATCGACGTCGACGACCTGGGCCTCGGTGATCCCGCCTGGGACCTCGCGCGTCCCGCCGCCTGGTACGCGGCCGGGCTGCTGCCTCCCGATGTCTGGCTGCGCTTCCTGGACGCCTACCGGGCAGCCGGCGGGCCGGCCGTACGCGCCGATGGCGACCCCTGGCCCGACCTGGACGTCCCGGCCCGAGCCCTGACGGTGCAGACCGCCGCGCTGGCGTTCGCCAAGTCTGCTGCGGAGCAGAGAACTCCGGATGAAGTGGAACAGATGATGATCGACGCCTGTGCCCGAATTGCGTCCCTCCCGCACGAGTTGGCCGCCGAACACTCGTCGTAGGGTGAACCGATCGTCTCCGGGCATGAATTCCGGGACGGCGAACCGACGGCGAGGAGCTGAGCCGACCATGCAGTGTCCCAAGTGCCACGCGCAGATGCAGACATACAACCGCAATGGCATCCAGATCGAGCAGTGCAGCGGCTGCCGGGGGATATTTCTCGACTACGGCGAGCTGGAGTCCCTGACCCGCATCGAGGCGCAGTGGACGCAGCAGGCGCCGCCCGTGCCGCCGGCCCCTCAGGCCTACCCGGCCGCACCCGCCCCCGCCTGGGGTGCTCCGCAACACCACGGTGGCCACCACGGCGGTCACTACCGGCACAAGAGTTTCGGCCACATGCTCTTCTCGTCCTGATCGGGCCGACGCCATGCTGCGGGCCCGGACGCACGGTGTCCGGGCCCGCAGCACGCACTGCGCACGGCCCGGACCGCAGTGCATACCGTCGACAAAGTCTTGTCGGACATCTAGGCACCGACATGGTTGATCCTTAAAGTTCCGGCCCATGACCTTCCTCGACAGGTCCCGGACCGTCGCACCACCCGGCTGGAGCCGCTGGCTAGTCCCGCCCGCCGCCCTCGCTGTGCATCTCTCGATCGGGCAGGCTTATGCCTGGAGCGTGTTCAAGCCCCCACTCGAGTCGGCTCTCGACCTTTCCGGTACCGCCAGCGCCCTTCCCTTCCAACTCGCCATCGTCATGCTCGGCCTCTCCGCGGCCTTCGGCGGCACCCTCGTCGAACGCAACGGACCGCGCTGGGCGATGTTCGTCTCCCTCGTCTGCTTCTCCTCGGGTTTCCTCGTCGCCGCCCTCGGTGTGGCCACCGGTCAGTTCTGGCTGGTCGTCCTCGGCTATGGCTTCATCGGTGGTATCGGACTCGGCATCGGCTACATCTCGCCGGTCTCCACGCTCATCAAGTGGTTCCCCGATCGCCCCGGCATGGCCACCGGCATCGCCATCATGGGCTTCGGCGGTGGAGCGCTGATCGCCTCGCCCTGGTCGACCGGGATGCTCGAAGCCTTCGGCTCCGACAGCGCGGGGATCGCCACTGCCTTCCTGGTCCACGGTCTCGCCTACGCCGGTTTCATGGCGCTCGGCGTCTTCCTCGTCCGGGTGCCGCCGGACGGCTGGCTCCCGGCCGGTCACCGGCCGGAGGCGGCGCCCCGCCGCCTCGTCACCACGGCCCAGGTATCCGCTCGCAACGCGCTGCGGACACCGCAGTTCTGGTGTCTGTGGGTGGTGCTCTGCATGAACGTCACCGCGGGCATCGGCATTCTGGAGAAGGCCGCGCCCATGATCTCGGACTTCTTCACGGGCACCTCGGCCCCGGTCACGGTCTCCGCCGCGGCAGGCTTCGTCGCCCTGCTCTCCCTGGCGAACATGACCGGCCGGCTCCTGTGGTCCTCGACCTCGGACCTCATCGGCCGCAAGAACATGTACCGCATCTACCTGGGCGTCGGCGCCCTGATGTACCTGACGATCGTCGAGTTCGGCAGCTCCAAGCCGCTCTTCATCTGCTGCGCGCTGGTGATTCTGTCGTTCTACGGAGGCGGATTCGCCACGATCCCCGCCTATCTGCAGGACCTCTTCGGCACGTATCAGGTCGGCGCCATCCACGGTCGGCTGCTGACTGCCTGGTCCACCGCCGGCGTCCTCGGCCCGCTGATCGTCAACTGGGTGGCGGACGCGGGCGAGCGGGCGGGCCACAGCGGGTCCGACCTGTACACGACATCGCTGACGATCATGATCGGACTACTGATCGTCGGCTTCGTCGCCAATGAACTCGTACGCCCCGTCCATCCACGCTTCCACGAGGCAGCGGAGAGGAAGACCCGTGCACACCAGCAGTCGTAGAACACTCACTGCCGTGGTCTGGCTCTGGGTCGCCCTGCCGTTCGCCTACGGGCTGTACGAACTGATCCGTAAGGCCACCCAACTCTTCACCGGCTGACCCCGGTCGGGCACACTGCGGAAACGACGAAGCCCCGGTCGTCGAGACGACCGGGGCTTCGGCTGGTGCGCGATACTGGGATTGAACCAGTGACCTCTTCCGTGTCAGGGAAGCGCTCTCCCGCTGAGCTAATCGCGCAGGGTGAACCTGCGTGTACTGCGTGCGCGATACTGGGATTGAACCAGTGACCTCTTCCGTGTCAGGGAAGCGCTCTCCCGCTGAGCTAATCGCGCGGGATCCTTGCGGACCAGTGGACGATACTGGGATTGAACCAGTGACCTCTTCCGTGTCAGGGAAGCGCTCTCCCGCTGAGCTAATCGTCCTTGGAGGTGGAGACGGGATTTGAACCCGTGTAGACGGCTTTGCAGGCCGTTGCCTCGCCTCTCGGCCACTCCACCAGGAGTGCAGGGGTTCGGGAAAAGATCCCCCACTTCGAGCGGACGACGAGATTCGAACTCGCGACCCTCACCTTGGCAAGGTGATGCTCTACCAACTGAGCCACGTCCGCTTGTCGTTTCCGGTTCACTTGCGTGTCCCGGCGACGTGTTGAACTCTAGCGGATTCCCGGGCCAGTACAAAAACGCGTTTGTGCAGCGTGCTGCGGTGCGTTCGCCCCGGCGCAGGTCACCGCGGGCCGTCCTAGACTCAGCAACGTGCACGACCTCGCCCCAATGGCCCGCTTCGACGGCCTCATCGCGTCCGATCTGCAGGACGTGACCAGTGATCCCGCCGCCCTCGACTCATCCGGCTTCTGGGCCGTATGTGCCGATTTCGAGGGCGATCTCGTCTGCGCCCGCTTCGGCACCGTACGGAGCGCGCCGGTGCCCGCGCCCGTGCCCGGTGCCTGGCGCGGCCCCCGGGCCGGCGACTGGATCTCGTCCCTGGACCGGGCCGCGTACACCGCCGGAGTACGTCGCATCCGCGAGTACATAGCGGCGGGCGAGGTCTACCAGGCCAACCTCTGCCGGGTGATGACCGCGGTGCTGCCGGACCCGGCTGCCGCGGACGTCGACGCCCTCACCGCGCTGCTGGCACTCGGCAACCCCGCCCCCTATGCAGGAACGATCCGGCTGCCCGCGCACGGCGTGGAGGTCGCCACCGCGTCCCCCGAACTCTTCCTGAAGCGGGACGGCCGGACCGTCGAGTCCGGACCGATCAAGGGCACCGGCCGCACCGAGGCCGATCTGCTGGAGAAGGACCACGCCGAGAACGTGATGATCGTCGACCTGGTCCGCAACGACCTGGGCCGGGTCTGCGCCACCGGATCGGTCACCGTCCCCGACCTCTGCGTGGTGGAGAAGCACCCGGGGCTCGTGCATCTCGTCTCCACCGTGCGCGGCCGCCTCGCCGACGGCGTCGGCTGGCCCGAGCTGCTCGCCGCCGCGTTCCCACCCGGCTCCGTCACCGGGGCGCCCAAGTCCAGCGCCCTCCGGATCATCGACTCGCTGGAGACCGCGCCCCGCGGTCCCTACTGCGGTGGCATCGGCTGGGTCGACGCCGACCGCTCCACCGCCGGCCTCGCCGTCGGTATCCGGACCTTCTGGGTCGACCGCACCGAAGTCGCCCCGGTCCTCCGGTTCGGCACCGGCGCCGGCATCACCTGGGGCTCCGACCCTGAACGGGAATGGGACGAGACCGAGCTGAAGGCGGCCCGGCTGCTCGCTGTAGCGTCGGGCGCTCACCGAGAGACTGGAAGGACCGCGTGATGAGGATCTGGGTCAACGGCGCACTGCGCGACGAGGCCGACGCCAGGGTGTCCGTGTTCGACCACGGACTGACCGTGGGCGACGGCATCTTCGAGACCGTCAAGACCACCGCCGGCCGGCCCTTCGCCCTCACCCGGCATCTCGACCGGCTGACCCGCTCGGCCCGCGGTCTCGGCCTGCCGGACCCCGACCTCGACGAGGTGCGCCGGGCATGCGCCGCGGTCATCGACGCCAACCCCATGGAGCTCGGACGGCTGCGCATCACGTACACCGGCGGTCTCTCCCCGCTCGGCTCCGACCGTGGCAACGAGGGGGCGGGCCTGGTCGTCGCCCTCGGGAAATCCACCCGACGCCACGACACCACCGCCGTGATCACCGTCCCCTGGACGCGCAACGAGCGCGGCGCGCTCGCCGGGCTCAAGACCACGTCGTACGCGGAGAATGTCGTCGCCCTCGCCCGCGCCCATGAACAGGGCGCCTCGGAGGCACTCTTCGCCAACACCGTCGGGCAGCTCTGCGAAGGCACCGGAACCAACGTCTTCGTGGTCCTCGACGGACGGCTGCACACCCCGCCGCTCGCGTCCGGCTGCCTTGCCGGGATCACCCGCGCACTGGTCGTCGAGTGGGCAGGGGCGCACGAGACCGAACTGCCCATGGACGTGCTGGAGCACGCCGACGAGGTGTTCGTGACCTCGAGCCTGCGGGACGTCCAGGCCGTCCACCGGATCGACGGCCGCGAGCTGCCCGGCACGCCAGGACCCGTGACGGCGAAGGCCATGCGAGTCTTCGACGAGCGTGCCGGGAACGACCTCGATCCGTGAGCCCGATCCGTCCCGCGGCCGGATCCGCAAAATCGGGTGACGGACCGCGGCTCAGCGGATAGAACACCGGTGATGACCACGACCCTCCGGCCGACCGGGCCGATCCAGCAAGGCGCCGACGGCGCGAGGATCCGCGTCTACGACGTGTGCGACAACGGACGGCCGGTCGGGGCCGTCGAGATCGGCACCGACCCGGGGTTCGGAGCGACGGCGGGGGTGCTCCGCTCCCTGCGGATCGACGAACCGAACCGCAGGCGCGGCCGCGGCACCATCGCCGCACTCGCCGCCGAGGAAGTGCTGCGCGGCTGGGGATGCTCCCGGCTGGCGCTCTCGGTGGAGCCGGACAACACAGCCGGCCAGCGGCTCGCCGCCGCGCTCGGCTACACCGAGCGCAGCAAGAACATGATCAAGGATCTGCCGCAGATCCCTCCCGTCCTGCCGGACGGCGTCACCGGGCGACCGATGACGCCGGAGGAGTTCGCGCAGTGGGAGAGCAGCGCCATCACCGGTTACGCGGAGACCTGGATCGCCCGCGGCGTCCCGGAGGTCGAGGCCATGCGGAAGGCCGAGATCTCCCACCGGACATATCTGCCGCACGGACTCGCCACGGAGGGCGCGCATCTGCACGCCCTGGTCCATGAGGACGACGGGACCGTGGGACATGTCTGGGTGTCGCGGTTCGAGATGCACCCGGGAACGGTGGTCGGGTACGTCTTCGACGTCGAGGTGAGGGAGGATTTCCGCGGCCGCGGGTTCGGCCGGGCGCTGATGCTCGAGGCGGAACGCATCGCGCTGGCCGCCGGGCACGAGCGGATCGGTCTGCATGTCCTCTCGTCCAACACTCCGGCGGTCCGGCTGTACGAGTCGCTCGGTTACGAAGCGACCCGGTACAACCTCGTCAAGGCCCTGTAGCCGTCGGCAGGTCCGGGGCCGGCTGCCGAGGGGGTGCCGTCAGGCCTGCTCGGCGAGCAGCCGGTCGGCGATCTCCTCGATCCGTTCGCGCAGCCCGTCCTGATTCCTGCTGCCGTCCAGCGTCTCGCCGCCGATCACATACGTGGGGGTGCCGGTCACGCCGATGGCCTTGCCCTCGGCCTGGTCGGCGTCGACCATCAGCATGTGCCGCCCGTCGATCAGGGCGGTGTCGAACTCCTCGGCGTCGAGACCGAGTTCACGCGCCACCTCGATCAGCAGCGGCTCGCCCGTGCGGCCGAGCTCGTCGGTCCTGGCCAGCACGGCCTCGATGTACGGCCAGTCCTTGCCCTGCTCCGCGGCCTCCTCGGCGGCCTGCGCCGCGGCGTAGGCGTGCTTGTGCTTCTCCAGCGGGAAGTGCCGCAGGCGCACGTCGAGCCGGTCCCCGTACCGGGCGCGAAGGGCGTGCACATCGGTGAGGGCATGGTGGCAGTCGGGGCACTGGAGCTCGCACCAGACATCGAGGACGACCGGGGCTGCGGGGGTGGAATCGCTCATGGATCCAGTCTCCCAGGGGCCGTGTGCGCATCCCAATCGGCATCCGCCCCGGCCCCGGGTGGACATCCGCCCGGGCCCCGTTCGGTATGCGACCGGACTCCGGTCGGCCACCTGGGGAGGATCCTGGCCCTGAAATGTCCCTGATGTGGTCCTGGATCATGGCGAGCCGCCGGGTGGGCGGTGCAGGATGGAAGGGACGTTTCCCCGCGCGCCTGGAGGCCCCGATGCTTGCCGAGACCATTTGCTCCGCGGTGTCCGCGGCGGGCTTGGGCATCGCCGCCGTGACCGCGTACCGGAAGCGCTTCCTGGCCGCGACCCGGATCGCCGCCTATTCCCTGGTCCCGATCGGTCTGGTGCTCACCGGGGTCGTCCAGTGGGTCTCCGACATCGCCTTCAAGCCCAGCGTCTGGCTCGGCTTCGGACTGCTCGGGCTGGCCTGGCTGCTCTTCATGACCACGCGTGCGATCGAACGCCGAGGTGTCGGCACCCGCAAGGAACGCAAGGCCGCCGCACGGGCGGCGCAGCGTGACGCCGTCGCGCCCGCTGTGTCGGCGCCCTCCCTCGGGGGTGGCCTACCGGCGGCCCAGCCGCAGGCGAAGCCGAAGCAGCAGACCACCGCCGCGGGTGAGGACTTCAGCGACATCGAGGCCATCCTGAAGAAGCACGGCATCTGAGATCCCGCAGGCAGGGCACCGGCGGCGGGGCAGCGGCCAATCACTGGTGAATCGATTCATGGATGATGGTTGACGCGCTCCCGTGATCCTTGACGCTCTACGGGGATGGGGCTAGCGTCCCGGTCGGATTGAAACAATTCAGGTAGGGCAGGCCAAGTGGCGCGTGTGGCAGGGATCAAGGATGTGGCCCGGCAGGCCGGAGTCTCCGTGGGCACCGTGTCCAATGTGATCAATCGGCCCGAAGCGGTGCTGCCGGAGACCCGGGCCAGGGTGCTGGCCGCGATCGAGGACCTCGGGTACGTACGCAGCGAGTCCGCGCGCCAGCTCAGGGCCGGCCGCAGCCGGATCATGGCGCTGCTGGTCCTCGACATGGGCAACCCGTTCTTCGTCGACGTGGCCCGGGGGGCCGAGCGCGCCGCGCGGCAGGCCGGCCTCGGGGTGATGGTCTGCAACAGCGGCCAGAGCCCGGCGGAGGAGGCCGAGTACCTGGGGCTCTTCGCCGAGCAGCGGGTGTGCGGTGTGCTGGTCACGCCGGCCGATGCGACCGGCCGCAATCTGGAGGCGTTCAGGCGCCACCGCATCCCCTTCGTGCTGGTGGACCGGGTCGCGTCCTCCACCGGGACCTGTGCCGTCTCCGTCGACGACGTGCGGGGTGGCGCCCTCGCCGTCGGTCACCTCGTCTCGGCCGGGCACCGCGCGGTCGCGTACGTCAGCGGCCCCGGCGACCTTCACCAGATCAGGGACCGCCGGGAGGGTGCCCTGTCGGCCCTCGCCGAGGCCGGGCTGGGGCCCGAGGCGCTCGTCGAGATCCCCTCCGAGCGCCTGGACGTGGCGGCGGGCCGCGACGCCGGGGCCCGGCTGCTCGGGCTCGTACCCCGGCCGACCGCTGTGTTCTGCGCGAACGACCTGCTGGCTCTCGGCGTACTGCAGTCGCTGTACGCGGCCGGCGTGCGGGTGCCGCAGGACATCGCCATCGTCGGCTACGACGACATCGAATTCGCAGCCGCCGCTGCCGTACCGCTCACCTCGGTCCGCCAGCCCGCCGTCATGATGGGCCGGCTGGCCGCGGAGCTCCTGCTGGAGGAGGCGGACGAGGAGGACGGCACGCACGAGCACCGCAGCGTGGTGCTCCAGCCGGAGCTGGTCGTGCGCGCCTCCAGCGCGGCGGCGCACTGACCGGGCCGGCGCCCGGTTCCCCGGTCCGCGCCCGGGACTCGCTTCCTTCCGTGTTCCTGTCAGTCCGTCCCTTCCAGCCTCATGTCCGAAACGGAGACGCCGTGCCCCTGTTCGACCTTCCTCTGGATCAACTCCGCGACTACCGCCCGGAGTCCGGTGAACCCGCCGACTTCGACGCCTTCTGGAAGCGCACCCTCGACGAGTCGTCGGCGTTCCCGCTCGACCCCGAATTCGAGCCGTACGACGGGGCGTTGAGCACGGTCGACGTACACGACGTGACCTTCTCGGGATGGGGCGGTCATCGCATACGCGCCTGGCTGAACGTTCCCGCGGGCGCCGAGGGTCCCCTCCCGTGCGTCGTCCACTACCTCGGCTACGGCGGCGGTCGCGGACTGCCGCACGACCACCTGGTCTGGCCCGCGGCCGGCTGGGCCACTCTGCTCGTCGACACCCGCGGCCAGGGCGCGGTCAACAGTCACTCGGCGGGTTCCACGCCCGACCCGCACGGCGGCGCCAACCCGCAGTCGCCCGGCTTCATGACCCGAGGCATCCTCGACCCCGACGCCTACTACTACCGGCGTGTGTTCACCGACGCGGTACGCGCCGTCGAGGTGGCCCGTACCCATCCGTCCGTCGACCCGGACCGGATCGTCGTGCACGGCGGCAGCCAGGGCGGCGGCATCGCCCAGGCGGTGGCCGGGCTCAGCCCGCATGTGAAGGCCGCGCTGATCGACGTACCGTTCCTGTCCCACTTCCGGCGGGCCGTCGAGATCACAGACAAGGATCCGTACCAGGAGATCGTGCGCTTCCTCGCCACCCAACACGGCCTCGCCGAGCAGGTGTTCCGTACGCTTTCCTACTTCGACGGCATCAGCTTCGCCGCCCGGGCCACCGTCCCGGCGCTCTACTCGGTGGCGCTGATGGACACCGTCTGCCCGCCGTCGACGGTCTTCGCCGCCTACAACCACTGGGCGGGCCCGAAGGAGATCGAGGTCTACCCCTGGAACAACCACGAGGGCGGCTCATCGGCCCACCGGGCCGTCCAGCTGCGCATGTTGCGCGATCTCGGCTGAGCGTTACGGGGACGGGGGGCGCGGGAAGCCGGCCGCGGTCCCGAATGTGTGACGGCGAATCGGACGCCGGAGCGAATCATCTCGGTCATGGTGAGAGTGAACTCCCGTCACAAAAAGGCGTGTTGATCGCCAGCGGAGTCCTGCCTGCGTCATGATCGTCCCGAGATGGTGGACACCTCCCGGGGCGATGCCCCCGCACCCCCCGACGAAGAGCCGCGTGGCTGCCTCTTCGCGCTGTCCCAGCCCCCTCTGATGATCTTCCTCGCGGTGGTCGGCAGCCTGCTGCTGATGGCCGCGTTGCACGATCTCTTCCTGCTGTGAGCGGCCGGTGAGCGGTCAGCCGGCCGCTTCCCTGCGGCGCGCCCGGTACGCCGCGACATGCAGCCGATTACCGCAGGTGCGGCTGGAGCAGTACCGGCGGGAGCGGTTGCGGGACAGATCCACGAACGCGTCCCGGCAGTCCGGTGCCTCGCAGCGCCGAAGCCGCTCCAGCTCGCCCGCCACGACGATGAAGGCCAGCGCCATGCCGCAGTCGGCCGCCAGATGGTCGGCGATCGATGCGTCCGGTGCGAAGTAATGCACATGCCAGTCGTAGTCGTCGTGGTTGCTGAGCTGCGGCGTGGTACCCGCGGCGGCCACGAGGCTGTTGACGAGACCGGCGGCGATCCGGGTGTCCTGCGTCGCGAAGATCTCCGCGAACCGGGTCCGTACGTCCTGTACGGCCCGCAGGTCCTTCTCGCCGAGGTCGCCCACGCCGCTGATGCGATGGCGCCGGGCGAATTCGTAAAGCGCTTCGACGCCGGCGAGGCCGTCGTTCCGCTCGTCCTCGGGCCGGTCGGTCTCCGGCGCGGTGTTCACCAGATCGACCACCGTGTCGAGGGCGATCCGGGTGTCGTGGGGGATCAGCACGCTTTCGCTCCCTGGCCTCCGGCGAGCGGGCGCTCGCCGATGCCGGCTGACTCTACTGGCTCAGCGAAGACGCACAGGAGCCCGAGAGGGCCCGTGGAGCCGGCGAGGAGCGCCTTACCGACCCAGGTGGGCACCAGGGGGCTGCGGGAGGCGTACGGGGGCACTGGGGGCGCGCTGGGCATGTCAGGCGCAGATCGGTGGGCCGGATGTGCGCCGGTGCGCACCCGCGCACATCGCACCGACGCCGTGACCACGGTGGTTTCCGTGGTCACGGCGCCGGTGTCTGCCCTATGCGGTTGTCTGCGCGGCACCGTCGCCCCGAGTCGGACGGCGCCCTGCAGCTCTCGATCTGGCTCAGCTCTCGGCCAGGATGTGTGAGAGCTCCGTATCGAGGTCGAAGTGACGATGCTCGGTGCCGGGCGGCACCGCGGCGTCGGTCCTCTTCAGGAACGACTCCAGGGCCCTCGCCGGGGCCTCGAGCAGGGCTTCGCCCTCTGGGGAGCTCAGCGCGATGCAGACGACGCCCTGGCCGTGACTTCGGGATGGCCAGACGCGAACGTCTCCGGTGCCGGTGGGCCTGTGCAGCCCCTCGGCAAGGAGGTCGCGGGCGAATACCCATTCGACCGTCTCCTCCGCTCCGGTGTGGAAGGTGGCGTGCACGGCATACGGATCGGCCGTGTCATACCGCAGGCCCGCGGGTACAGGCAGTGAGGACTCGCTCGACACAACGAGGCGCAGGTGCAGCTCGCAGCTGACCGTGGTGTTCATAAGCGCCAGGGCCTTTCGCTCAGTGTGCGCTCGGGGATTCGCACGTCGGCGAAATCGACATGCCACCTACGGTGGCGTTGTAAACCCCTCTGACCTTTTTGTGGCGCTTCAGGTAGCTCGTGCAGCGGTGTGTAACTTTGGGTTATGCGGCCATTCCGGTGACAAAGACCGTTCCGGTAGGTTGGGGTCTATGAATGCGGAGAGTGACGCGCGGGACGAGGCCGCCGCACCGGCGGCCCCGGCGCCCGCTACGGGGGACGTGACGGGGGACGTGACGCCGGACGTCACGGAGGGTGTGACGAAGGGGGAACGGGAGCTCGGATCACGGGCGCCCGGCTTCATCAAGGCGTCCAGGGCGCTCCATGTGAGCTGGCAGGTCGGCGTCTTCGTGGTCGGCCTCGCCGTGGTCGTGGCGGGCATCATCATGCTGCCGCTGCCAGGGCCCGGCTGGCTGGTGATCTTCGGCGGCATGGCGATCTGGGCGACGGAGTTCGTCTGGGCGCAGCTGGTGCTGCGCTGGACCCGTCGCAAGGTCACCGAGGCGGCGCAGAAGGCGCTCGATCCCAAGGTCCGGCGACGGAACATCATCCTCACCGTGGTCGGGCTGGTGATCGTCGCCGTACTGGTCGGGATCTATGTCTGGAAGTTCGGGATCACGATGCCGTGGAAGATCCACGAGTGACCCGACGGTGGTCGGAGAGCGCCGTTGACATGGGGTAATGTTTGCGGTGCGCCCGGGCGATTAGCTCAGTGGGAGAGCGCTTCGTTCACACCGAAGAGGTCACTGGTTCGAAACCAGTATCGCCCACCCGGACAGAGGGCCCGTGAGACTGCAAAGTCTCACGGGCCCTCTGCGTTTCCCCGGCCCGATCCGGTGCCGCCGGCCCGTGTCGCCGCGTGCGGGTCGAAGCGCTTCGACCGTTTTCGTCCCGACCGTCGACCTCCGCAAGATCCGTACCGAGCCCTGCACGCCCGACCGGCACGCCCTCTCCATCGGCTTCGGCACCGACTGGAGCGGCCTCGTCTCCGCCTGGCTCACCGAATGGGAACGCGGCGGACCCAGGGCGGACAAGGCGAAGGCCCGTGTCCTCGGCACCATGGAGACGATCGCCGCTCAGCCAACGGCTTCGTCCAGGGCAGCGGCCTGTACGACTTCGACACCGGGAAGTTCGCCGTCGCCACCGAACCCGTCGTCAGCGTCTCCCACCTGTCCGCGGTCGTCGGACTGAACGAGCTGTGCGTCGAACTCATCGCCTCGTCCACAGGCCCGAGTTCGAGGACGCATATCTGGACTACCGCCGGTACTTCAACGCCACCAAAGCGGAGCAGACCGCGCGCTACGGAACGGACTTCGGCAGCCTGCCGCTGTTCCAGGGCCACTCCTCAGCGCATCCGGCCCAGGGCGTCCTTCAGCCGCCGCGCGTCGCGCAGCCGCTGCTCGTACGTCGCCCCGACCACCAGCAGCAGCAGACCGGCCAGCGCGGGCGGCAGCCAGCGCGGAAGTGCCCCCACGACCTGGATCACATACGGCGCCAGTTCGTGCAGCGCGTCCATGGCCAGCACCGCACCACCGAGCAGCAGCAGCGCCTGCAGCCGCAGCCGCGCTCCGGCCAGCGTGATCACCAACGCCGCCACGCCGAGCAGCAGCGGCCGCACCCATGACGGGTCGACCCAGGCCGCGAAGAGACTCGGCATCAGCGTCGCCGCCAGCCCGGCCCCGTACGCGGTCCAGGAGGACGCCACCGGATCACGGCGCCGCCGCAGCACACCGACCACCAGCGCGGGCACCGTCACCGGCAGGGTGTACGCCTCCGGGGCCGACACATCCGAAGCCGACAGCCGCACCCAGGTCGCCAGGACGAACAGGAACACCGCCAGATACCCGGCCGTCGGCCGCCGCTCCGCACGCACGGCCGTGCCCGCCGCCAGCACCCCGCACAGCGCGAGGACCAGAGCCAGGAACGGCGCATCCGGTACGGCCATCGCGACCGCCACCGCACCGGCGACGGCGCCGGTCAGCTCGACCGGCAACGCCGACGGCCCGCCCCGCAGCCGCGCCCCGAGCAGGACCGTGACCGTGGGGACGACCAGCATGAGCGGCGCGGCCCGGTACGCCGCCAGCTCCAGCGAGGCCCCCAGCGCACCGGCAAGCACCATCGCGCACACCACGGCCGCACACGCCGGCACCGCCTGAATCAGTCGGGTCACCCGTGCCGCATCGGCACGCGTCCTCACCGCCGCCGCCCCGAACAGCACCAGCAGCGCGCCGAACACCCCATAGGTGGCGGGCTCCACGGCCAGCGACAGCGCCCCCGCACTCACCGCCCCGGCCACGGCGCACACCAGCGCGGCACACGCCACAGGGTCCGCGCCGCGGCGCACCGCCCGTACTGTCACGGCGAGGAGCGCCGCGACCAGCACCGACTGCACCACCACCGCCACCGGGTACGGAGCGTCCAGGGCGACGGGCAGCACCAACAGCCCCGCCCAGCCGAGCACCAGGCCACTCGCACCCGCCGCACCCCGCCATGCCGCGCCGGGGGAGCCCACCGCTCCGGCCGTTCGCACACACCACGTCCACCAGCGGTACGCCGCACCCGTCAGACCGGCCACCACCAACAGAATCACCGGAGCCGTGGAGAGCTGCGACCATTCCACCCCCTCCATCCCCAGTGCACCGCGGGCACGGCCCTCCGGCACGCCCGACCACACCGCCGTCAACCGCGAGACCGGACCCAGCAGCGTCATCGCGACCGCGGGCGCCGCGGACAGCACCGACCCGGCGACCACCGCACCCGACGCCCACAGCACTCCCTGCCCCACCGGTCGCGGCAGCGGAGCCCGTACCGCCGTCAGAAGCACCAGACCGCACAGCAGATACGCCGGAACCGACCAGTCGTCAGCCGCCCCCGCACGCAGCGCACCGCCCACCCCGGCCACCACGGCGAGCCCGGCCAGGAGTCCACCGGCCACCGCGAACTCCTTCGGCGCCCGCCACACCCCGAACAGCGCGACCGCCGCCCCCGCCAGCAGCAGCGCCCCGGGCGTCACCGCCGCCGCCGTACCGGCCGACACCGACAGCGCCAGAGCCACCACCAGCCCGGCCGCCCCTGAAAGACAACCACCGACGGCCGCGGTCGCCCGCACCGCAACACCCTTGCCCAGCAGGGCGATCGCGGAGTCCAGCGCCGCCGTCAACAGCAGCGCCCCGGCGAAGACCGACGCCTGCGCACCCACCGCCCAGGTCCACAGCACCAGCGTGAACTGCACGCTCACCACGGCCATCGGCAGCGGCAGACGCAGCTTGCCGAGTGCCAGACCGTAGGCTGCCCACAGAACGGCCAGCACTGCCGAAGCGGCCGAGGCGAACCCGGGACCGCCGGTGTCCGGCGCCGCCACCCGGTGCAGCGCATAGGCATCCAGCACCATCAGCACCAGTGCGAGCGCGCCCAGCGACTCGGCCGTCGACGACAGCCCACGGCGCAGCAGCACGGCAGGGGCGGCCAGCGTGGCGACCGTCACCAGAGCGAGCACCGCCGAGCGGCCGCCGATCCCCATCTGACCCCAGCTGACCAGGGTGAACGCGATCGCCGCGATCGTCAGCAGCAGACCGCCCAGGGTCAGCAGCACATTCTGTGCACTGCGCGGCGGCACGGGGGCCGCCGAGGGGAACGAGGGCGCGGACGCGGCCGGGGCCGGCCGTCCGGGCTGCGATGCGGGAGGCGTGGCCGGCGGCTGCAGAACACTCATCAGCCAGGCACGACGGGTCAGCAGTTGCATCCGGCGGGCGTCCAGCCGGGCCAGTTCACGGTCGAGGAGCGCCAATTCCTCGGCGGGCGGCGGCACATGTTCCATGAGCGGAGTGTGGCGCGGCCCACAGGCTCGGACATGCGCTCGGATACTCAGCTGGAGGACTGAGTACGCGCAGACTGGGACCCATGGACTGGAGCCATTACCGTTTTGTGAGTATCTGGGACGTATCCGCCCCGCCGGCTGTCGTGTACGGAGTCCTCGAACGCGCCGAGGAGTATCCGCGATGGTGGCCGCAGATCCGCGAGGCCGCCACCGTCGACGACGCCACCGGGACCATGCGGATCCGCTCCTTCCTCCCGTACGACCTCGTGATGACCGTCCGCGAGAGCCGCCGCGACCCGGCGGCCGGAGTGCTCGAAGTGACCCTCGACGGCGACCTCGACGGCTGGGCCCGCTGGACCGTCACCGCACACGGCACCGGCACCCGTGCCACGTACGAGCAGGAGGTCGAGGTGCGCCGGACGGTGATGCGGCTGCTCGCGGTGCCGGGACGTGTGGTGTTCCGGGCGAACCACGCGCTGATGATGCGGGCGGGACGCCGAGGGCTGGTGGCCCGTCTTGAAGGAGTTTGAACCACACCCGCCGAGACCTGTATGGTTCATTGCGTTCCCGGGCGATTAGCTCAGTGGGAGAGCGCTTCGTTCACACCGAAGAGGTCACTGGTTCGAAACCAGTATCGCCCACCCCGGGAGAGGCCGGTCCGTCTGCGTCATCGACGGACCGGCCTCTGCACGTCCGGATCACGATCATGGGACCGGCTTCCGCAGGCCCGCGATCATGCCGCCGCCGGCAGTTCCGGACGCAGCGGCCAGGCCGGGTCCACCGCCTCCGGCGTACCGCTCTTCGCGAACCACGCCTGCAGCCCGCGCGCCTGCGCCGCATGCCACACCGCCTGCAACGCATGCAGCTCCGACGGGGACAATCGCTCCAGACGCGACGAGAAGCGCCGCCCCACCGCCCGCACCAGCTCCAGCGACGCCGCCGCATCGGCGGCCGCATCATGGGCGCCGTCCAGCACCACCTCGTACTGCGCACAGAGGTCGGTGAGCGTGCGCCGGCCCTTGCGGTAGCGGTCCAGATGCTTGTCGAGGACCCGCGGATCCAGTACGCACAGCGGCGTGTTCTCCAGGTACCCGGCCAGCGACGACGCCCGGTGCCGCTTCAGCTCCCGGTCCAGCAGCGTCAGATCGAACGGCGCGTTCATCACGACGAGAGGCCGCCCGGCCGCGCACTGCTCGGCGAGCGCCCGGGCTATCTCCTCCACCACCGGCGCAGGCCACCGGCCGTTGCGCTGAAGGTGATCGTCGGTCAGACCGTGGATCTCGGTGGCCCCCACGGGCACCGGCACCCCCGGATTCACCAGCCAGCGGGTCACGCGCATGCGCCCGCCCGCCGTGTCCTGGACGACCAGGGCCGCCGAAACGATGCGGTCCTCCTCGACGTCCACTCCTGTTGTCTCGGTGTCAAAAGCGGCCAGTGGCCCCTCATACCAGTGAGTCATCCCCGAACTCCTCGTGCCCGACCGGCAGATGGCGTGATTCCCCTGCCCGATTCGGTGATACCCGGGCCCTTTGCCTGATACGCCGTTTGCGGACCGCTCCGTGCGGTGACAACACAGGTGACGGGCGAGGAAGTTGCCCCGAGTACTCACCAACCGAACGAACCGAACGGCACAGCCCGGAAGGCATACGGAGCCATGGCGCTCGCGCAGCCCGAATCAGGGGGCCCCTCCCGTGCCGAAGGCTACGGGGGAGGGCTGTTGCCCCAGCAGATCGCTCCGCTGCGCGGCACACTCGCCACCACCGCCTGCATGGAGACCCTCCAGGTGGGCTACTTGCACGCGGTCGCGGCCGCGGCGGGGTGCTCCCTGTCGCAGCCCTTCCCCGACAACGGCATCGACTGGCATGTCAGCCACGGCGCCCCCGGTCACCTCGTCGACGACGAGGTGACCATAAAGGTGCAGCTGAAATGCACCTATCAGATACCACCGCACCCGGCCGGACCGACGTTCGCCTTCACGCTGGACAACGCCCACCTCGTGAAGCTCGCCCGGACGCCCGTGTCGGTGCACAAGATCCTGGTCGTGATGGTTGTGCCCCGCAGCCAGGACGACTGGCTGCGGGCCGGACACGACCGGCTCGACCTGCGGCACTGCTGCTACTGGACCAACCTGGCCGGCCACGCGGTGACAGGCCGGCACAGGACCACTGTGCGGATCCCGACCACGCGCATATTCGACGACCGCGCGCTCTGCGAGATCATGACGCGGGTCGGGGCGGGAGGGAGACCCTGATGCACCGGCCGATGGACGAGCCCGTCGACGCAGCGATGCCGTCGGGCACGCGACCACACCCCAGCGAGACGGTGAGCCACTGGCCCACCGCGCTGCCGCCCGTCGGGGACATCCCCGATCCCGCCCGCGTCGACCCCGCGGTCCTCGGCGCCCTGCTGGACCGGCACGGCTGGCGTCGCCGCGGCGGGTCGGCCGGACGGTACAGCCGATGGACCCCGCCGGGAACCGTGGCACCCTCCGGCGGCGGTACGAGTCTGCTGGTACCCGACACCACGGCCTTCCCCGACAGCGAGGACCTCCTCGCCGAGGCACTCACCGCGCTCGCCCGAAGCGCCGCACCCTCGGCCCGTGACGTTCTGGTCTCCCTCGCCGTGCCCAGCGACGAGGTCCGCTGGTGGCGCGATGTCCCCGACGGTGCGCTCGGGGCGGCGGGCGCCGCCGGAGCGGCCAGCTGGAGCGGCGCCGAACAGCTGCGTGCCGCGGCCCGGCAGATCCTTCTCGCCGGGGCGCTCGCCGTGCGGGGGCGCACCGGCTTCCACGGCGCACGCCACCGCCGCAGGGCCCTCGCCTCGCTCGAAGGCATCCTCGTCGGACCTGCGCCGGGTGGCCGCGATCTCACCGCGTATCTCCCCGTCGAACCGGGCCGCGCCGTCTCCGTACGGCTCTACCACGCCCTGCACGCGACCCGCGAGGCCATCGACTTCCAGCGCGCCACCGGGGGCATGGAGGCCTTCGACGGCGCTGTCGAAGCCGGTGTCAGCCGGGAGCTGACCCAGGCCGTCATCGCCCTGGTCCGCGGCTCGGAGGGGACGAGGATCTCCCTCGCCTGGGCGCCCGCCGCGGGCACCCCCGAAGGCTGCCCGGCCCGCCCCGAACCGGTCGAGTTCTCACCCGGCGACCTGCCTGCCCTGCGGCTGGCCGGTGCCCGCTACATCGAGGACGAACCCGCCGTCAACGTACAAATCACGGGGGCCGTTGTCCGGATGCGCCGCTCGGGACCGCGCGGCGCCGGAATCGTACGGCTGCGGGTCCTGGCGGGCGCCGAGGTCCCGCACGTACGGCTGGAGCTCGACGAGGAGGCGTACCGGATCGCCGGTCACGCCCATCTCGTCGGGCTGCCGATCCGGGTGGAGGGGCGGCTGGAGAGCCGGGACGGCTTCCGGCGGCTGACGCGGGCCTCGCAGGTGGTACCCGTACAGGTCGACGAGGCGGAACGGGACCGGCTGATGAAATCGCTCCAGGAGAACCTCGACTTCTTCGAGGAGGCCTGCACGGGCGAATAGGCGCACCGTGCCGGGCGGGCGGGCGGCCGGAGCGAACCCTTTCGCTAAGGGGGCCATCGGCTCGGTACGATTCGTCTTGCGTGCGCAGTGGAACAGGGCGCGCACCCCCCTTCAGTCAGGAGAGACCGGTGTCAGACGTCCGTGTGATCATCCAACGCGATTCCGAGCGGGAAGAGCGCGTGGTGACGACGGGCACTACGGCTGCCGAGCTCTTCCCCGGCGAGCGCACCGTCGTCGCCGCCCGGGTCGCCGGTGAGCTGAAGGACCTCGCGTACGTCGTCGCCGACGGCGAGGTCGTCGAGCCCGTCGAGATCTCCTCGGAGGACGGCCTGAACATCCTCCGGCACTCCACCGCGCACGTCATGGCGCAGGCCGTGCAGGAGCTCTTCCCCGAGGCCAAGCTCGGCATCGGCCCGCCGGTCAAGGACGGCTTCTACTACGACTTCGACGTCGAGAAGCCGTTCACGCCCGAGGACCTCAAGGCCATCGAGAAGAAGATGCAGGAGATCCAGAAGCGGGGACAGCGGTTCTCCCGCCGGGTCGTCACCGACGAGGCCGCCCGCGAGGAGCTGGCCGACGAGCCGTACAAGCTGGAGCTCATCGGCATCAAGGGTGCCGCCTCCACGGACGACGGCGCCGATGTCGAGGTGGGCGGCGGCGAGCTGACCATCTACGACAACCTGGACGCCAAGACCGGTGACCTGTGCTGGAAGGACCTCTGCCGTGGTCCGCACCTGCCGACCACCCGGAACATCCCGGCGTTCAAGCTGATGCGGAACGCCGCGGCGTACTGGCGGGGCAGCGAGAAGAACCCGATGCTCCAGCGCATCTACGGCACCGCCTGGCCCACCAAGGACGAGCTCAAGGCGCATCTGGAGTTCCTGGAGGAGGCCGCCAAGCGCGACCACCGCAAGCTCGGCAACGAGCTGGACCTGTTCTCCTTCCCCGACGAGATCGGCCCCGGCCTCGCCGTCTTCCACCCCAAGGGCGGCATCGTCCGCCGGGCCATGGAGGACTACTCGCGCAAGCGGCACGAGGAGGAGGGCTACGAGTTCGTCTACTCGCCGCACGCCACCAAGGGCAAGCTCTTCGAGAAGTCCGGCCACCTGGACTGGTACGCCGAAGGCATGTACCCGCCCATGCAGCTCGACGACGGGGTGGACTACTACCTCAAGCCGATGAACTGCCCCATGCACAACCTGATCTTCGACGCGCGCGGCCGCTCCTACCGTGAACTGCCGCTGCGTCTCTTCGAGTTCGGCACGGTGTACCGCTACGAGAAGTCGGGTGTGGTGCACGGCCTGACCCGCTCGCGTGGTTTCACGCAGGACGACGCGCACATCTACTGCACCAAGGAGCAGATGGCGGAGGAGCTCGACAAGACGCTCACCTTCGTCCTGAACCTGCTGCGCGACTACGGTCTGACCGACTTCTACCTGGAGCTCTCCACCAAGGATCCGGAGAAGTTCGTCGGCTCGGACGAGATCTGGGACGAGGCCACCGAGACGCTGCGCCAGGTGGCCGAGAAGCAGGGCCTGCCCCTGGTTCCCGACCCGGGCGGCGCCGCGTTCTACGGCCCGAAGATCTCGGTCCAGTGCAAGGACGCCATCGGCCGCACCTGGCAGATGTCGACCGTGCAGCTCGACTTCAACCTGCCGGAGCGCTTCGACCTGGAGTACACCGGCCCGGACGGGACCAAGCAGCGCCCGGTCATGATCCACCGCGCCCTGTTCGGCTCCATCGAGCGGTTCTTCGCCGTGCTGCTCGAGCACTACGCGGGTGCGTTCCCGGTGTGGCTGGCCCCGGTGCAGGCGGTCGGCATCCCGATCGGCGACGCGCACATCCCGTACCTCCAGGAGTTCGCGGCGGCGGCCAGGAAGAAGGGGCTGCGGGTCGAGGTGGACGCCTCGTCCGACCGCATGCAGAAGAAGATCCGCAACCAGCAGAAGGCCAAGGTGCCCTTCATGATCATCGCGGGTGACGAGGACATGGCCAACGGCGCCGTCTCCTTCCGCTACCGCGACGGATCGCAGGAGAACGGCATCCTGGTCGACGAGGCCATCGCCAAGATCCAGAAGGCCGTCGAGGACCGCGTCCAGGTCTGACCGCCGGGAGACTCGAGGGGCCCACGCAGCGCTAGCCGCTCCGCGTGGGCCCCTTCTCGTCCTCCCGGGTGAACACCTGCACCAGCCATGACGAGAACGAACCCGTCACTGCCCCCAGCAGCGCCAGACCGCAGACCATCAGCCCCGCCGCGACGGTCCGGCCGCCCGCCGTGACCGGGACCGTGTCGCCGTACCCCACTGTCGTGAGCGTTTCGCACGCCCACCACACCGCGTCGCCGAATGTACGGATCGTGGCGCCCGGAGCATCGTGCTCCTGGTGGTACACGGCCAGCGCGGCCGAGAAGCCGAGCAGCAGTGCGGTGAGTCCGGCGTAGGTGATCACCCGGGCATACAGACTCAGTCGTGGCTGCTCCCTTCGCCGCTGGACCGCCGTGTAGAGCCGGATCACACGCAACGGCCGCAGCAGCGGGAGCACCAGCACCACCGTGTCCAGCCAGTGGGTGCGCAGGAACCGCAGGCCCTGGCCGCTGAGCCGGATCCGTACGACGAAGTCCACCGCGAAGAGCAGCCAGGTGAACCAGACCAGGGCCAGGGAGAGGTTGCGCCAGGGCTCGGCGTCGTGGGGGGCGAGGACCCGGCCCGCGTACCCGAGCAGGAAGACCAGCGAGGCGACGAAGAGCGGTACTTCCGTGCGCTGCTCCCAGCGGCTGAACCGCAGAGGGGTGGAGTCCGTGGGCTGGGCGCTCATCGCCTCAGCATCGCCGTCCGCCGACCTGTGCGGCCCCGGCGACACGCGCGGCGGGAGTGAAGCAATATGCTGATCGGCATGACGACTGAGCCGGAGCAGCAGATCGGAGTGGGAACGCCCGACGCGTTCCAGCGCCTGTGGACGCCTCACCGGATGGCGTACATCCAGGGTGAGAACAAGCCGACCGGCCCGGAGGCCGGCGACGGCTGTCCGTTCTGTGCGATCCCGGCGAAGTCGGACGAGGACGGACTCGTCGTGGCGCGCGGCGAGAAGGTCTATGCCGTGCTCAACCTGTATCCGTACAACGGCGGCCACCTCATGGTGGTGCCGTACCGGCATGTCGCCGACTACACGGAGCTGGACGGTCCGGAGACGCTTGAGCTGGCCGACTTCACCAAGCGCGCCATGTCGGCGCTGCGGACGGCCTCGGGGGCGCACGGCTTCAACATCGGGATGAACCAGGGAGCGGTGGCGGGCGCGGGCATCGCTGCCCATCTGCATCAGCACCTGGTACCGCGCTGGGGTGGCGACACGAACTTCATGCCGGTGGTGGGTCATACGAAGGTGCTGCCGCAGCTGCTGGCCGACACCCGGAAGATGCTGGCCGACGCCTGGCCCGCGGCCTGAGTCGAGCGGTACGAATGTGGGGCGCCCCCGAGTGGTCCGGGGCGCCCCACACGCGTATCGACTGCGTCGCTATGCGTCGTACACGTCGGCCTTCTTCGGCATCGGATCCTGCACGAATCCGCTGAGAATCATGGAGCGGTTGTCGAAGCGCTCCGTGTTGACGCCGTTCTCGTCGAGGACGCGGAGCGCCGCGCTGTGCACGGCCCGCAGGACGGGGGTGGCGGCGCGGATCGCGTCGTCCGCCATGAAGCGGTGGCGCCACGGCTTCTCGGCCCAGGCGTGGCGCAGGCCGAACGGCTCCGGGAGGGTGATCTTGCCGCCCAGGTGGTCGAGCAGCGGCGGGTACCAGGTGAAGGGGGCACGCAGGGCCAGGCGGACGACCTCCTTGGACTCCACCAGCGGGAGCATCACCTTGCGGGTCTCCCAGAACCTGACCGTCTTGTTGACCGTCTTCTCCTTGGCTTTCGGCTTGCTCGTGAAGAGCGAGTGGACGGGGCCCAGGGCGTGCCCGGTGACCTCGATCCGCAGCGTTTCGTGGAGCACCGTGACAGTGATCATCATGGTGATCACCAGCTGGCCGTCCCAGAGGGTGAACTGGACGCCCAGGTAGTGCCGGTCGCCGCTGCCGAACTGCTGGTGGTTGCAGATCCGCTGTATCTCGTGCGGCTTGATCTGGAAGGTGGCGACGTCCTCGCCGGCCGGGCGGGTGACCTCGTCGGCGTTCTCGCCGACGGGCGAGACGATCCAGTGCGTGACCGACGGCTTGGGGAAGCCGCCGGTGTGCAGCGGGCCGCGTTCCAGCATCTTGAGCTGGTCGTGGATGACGCGAATGAGGTCCCAGCTGCGGAACTGGTGGAATTCCTTGCCGGGATCCTTGGAGACGAGCTCCTCGGCGAGCTGCCAGCTGCCCCAGCGGGTTCCCATGCCGAGGATGCCCTTGGGGCCGGCGTAGAAGACGGAGTTGGACTGCTGCTCGGCCGCCAGCTTCTCCAGGCCCTGGCGGAGCGCCTCGCGGGAGGTCTCGTTCGGATTCTTCGGTACGGCCTCGGGGATCTTGGCGATGACACCGCCGCCGGAGAGCAGCCCTTCCCAGCGGGCGCGCATGTCCTTGGCCGACGTCTCGGCGATCCGTTTGGCGATCAGCCAGCCGATGACGGGGGCGACGATCATCGCGCGCAGGTACAGCGCGAGGAGTCCGGTGACCGGCAGTTTGATCAGGAAGAACAGGGCCGCGATGCCGATCACGGGGAGCAGGGCGATACCGAGGGCGCTGAGTGCCTTGTCCTTGGTGGCGCCCAGGCCGTCGCGGAGGCGGAACGCAAGCACCCACAGGAGCAGTCCGGGCAGGAAGAGGAAGCCGAACACCACGGTGACCAGGGTCAGTTTGGTGTCCCGGGCCTTGCGGAGCCGGGTCGCGGACAGGCAGTGCTCGACGACGGTCTGCGGGTCGGTGCCGAAGGACTGGATGAGGGCCTTGCGGGCGCCGCCCAGCATGCGTTCCTGCACGGCGCGGGAGAAGGCCTCGCCGAGGTTGGGGGCGAAGTATTTGCTCTTGAAGAGCTTGGAGCGACCCTCGTCGATCTTGGACTTGTGCCACTCGCTGTCGGCCTTGAGGATGTCTTCCACCGGGCTGTCGCGGTACGCGGCGGAGGCCAGGGCGTTCGTCGCCACCGCCTGTCCGGCCGCACCCTGGAGCGGGACCTGCGCTCCGGGAGAGAAATCGAATCCGTCGTTGGCCACTGTCGCCCCCACTTGCCACCAAGGATCTGCTCCTGCGGCCTTCCCAACTGCCGCGCCCGGCACACCTTCTGAGCTGGGATCACAGCGTATCGTCCGGATCAATGCGCTGCCCGTCCTTGTGGACAAGGACGGGCAGCGCTGTCAACTATGTGCCGTTTGGGGCGTTTTCCTGCTCTTCGCGGATGCGGTCCGCGAGCTGCGGGGGCATCGCCTCGTGCCGGGCGTACGACCGGTCGAACCGGCCGGTACCGTGTGACAGCGAGCGCAGGTCGACCGCGTACCGGCCGATCTCCACCTCCGGCACTTCGGCCCGTACGAGGGTGCGTCCCGGCCCCGACTGCTCGGTGCCGACCACCCGCCCGCGCCGCCCCGACAGATCGCTCATCACCGGCCCCACGTAGTCGTCGGGGATCAGGACCTGGACCTCGGAGACGGGTTCGAGGAGCTGGATACGGGCGTCCGCGGCCGCCTCCCGCAGCGCCAGTGCGCCTGCCGCCTGGAACGCGGCGTCGGACGAGTCCACGGAGTGCGCCTTCCCGTCCCGCAGGGTGATCCGGACGTCGACCAGGGGATGGCCGGCCGCCACTCCGCGGGCTGCCTGGGCGCGTACCCCCTTCTCCACGGACGGGATGAACTGGCGCGGTACCGCGCCGCCGACCACCTTGTCGACGAATTCGATGCCCGAACCGGGGGGCAGCGGCTCCACGTCGATCTCGCAGATGGCGTACTGGCCGTGGCCGCCGGACTGCTTGACGTGCCGGCCGCGGCCGGTCGACGGGCCGGCGAACGTCTCGCGCAGGGGCACCCGGTGCGGTACGGCGTCGACCTGGACCCCGTACCGGGTGCGCAGCCGGTCCAGGGCCACGTCCTGATGGGCTTCGCCGAGGCACCACAGGACCACCTGATGCGTGTCCTGGTTCTGTTCGAGGCGCATGGTCGGGTCCTCGGCGACGAGCCGTGCGAGACCTTGGGAGAGCTTGTCGTCGTCCGCCTTGCTGTGTGCCTCGATGGCGAGGGGCAGCAGTGGATCGGGCATGGTCCAGGGCTCCATCAGCAGCGGATCCTCCGGGGCCGAGAGGGTGTCCCCGGTCTCGGCGCTGCCCAGTTTGGCGACGCAGGCCAGATCTCCGGCGATGCAGCTGGTCAGGGCGCGCTGCTGCTTGCCGAAGGGGGCGGTGAGCGCGCCGACCCGGACCTCCGCGTCGTGGAAGGGACGGGGTTCGTGGCCGGGATCGGTGAGGCCGTGGCCGAGGACATGGACGGTTTCGTCGGGGCGCAGGGTGCCGGAGAAGACGCGGACGAGTGAGACGCGTCCGACATACGGGTCGGAGGCCGTCTTGACCACCTCGGCGACCAGTGGTCCTTGGGGATCGCAGGCCGGGGCGGGGCGCAGGGCGCCCTGCGGGGTGGTGACGGCGGGCAGCGGGCGCTCCAGCGGGGTCGGGAAGCCGCCCGTGATCAGGTCGAGGAGTTCGACGGTGCCGATGCCCTGGCGGGCGCCGTCGGTGGCCGGTGCCGCGGTGAGGACGGGGTGGAAGGTGCCGCGGGCGACGGCGCGCTCAAGGTCGTCGATGAGGGTCTTGATGTCGATGTCCTCGCCGCCGAGGTAGCGGTCCATCAGGGTCTCGTCCTCGCTCTCGGCGATGATCCCTTCGATCAGCCGGCTGCGGGCGTCCTGGAGCGGTGTCTGCTGGTCGTCGGCGGGCGGGGTCGCCTTCCGCTCGCCGCTGGAGTAGTCGAAGATCCGCTGCGAGAGGAGTCCGGTGAGTCCGGTCAGCGGGGCGTGCCCGTCCGGGCCCTCGGCGCCCAGCACCGGAAGATAGAGCGGCAGCACGGCATCGGGGTCGTCGCCGCCGAAGATCTCTCCGCAGACCCGGGTCATCCCGTCGAAGGAGGTGCGCGCGGTGTCGAGGTGGGTGACGACGATCGCGCGCGGCATGCCGACGGCGGCGCACTCCTCCCATACGGCGCGTGTGGTGCCCACCACTGCGTCGGCCTCCTGGGCCGCGGAGACAACGAAGAGGGCCGCGTCCGCTGCCCGCAGACCGGCCCTGAGTTCCCCGACGAAGTCGGCGTATCCGGGGGTGTCCAACAGATTGATCTTGCACCCGCCCCATTCGACGGGGACCACGGAGAGCTGTACTGAGCGTTGCTGGCGGTGTTCGATCTCGTCGTAGTCGGAGATCGTCCCGCCGTCTTCGACCCGGCCGGCCCGGTTGACCGCTCCGGCGGTCTGTGCGAGGGCTTCGACGAGGGTGGTCTTGCCTGAGCCGCTGTGGCCGACCAGCACCACATTCCGTATGGAGGAGGGCCGGTCGGCCGTTGCTGCTCTGCCGGCGGCCCCGGTGTGTGCGTGTGCCTTGTCGCCCATGATGTGCCTCCCGGTGGAGTGCGCTGTGCGGGGAGCTTGCCTGGCGCGTTGAGGGGAGATGAGGGGCGCGGGCACTGGGGAGCCGCCGCGGCGGCTTCGGCGACGCCCGCGGTAATTCGAGCTTTCCACTCCGGTCGGCTTGCGTCCATACGTCGTACGCCGACGCACCTGGACGGGTGCCCGGAGGTTGGACCCCTGCACGGGTGACTACGATGGGCCAGCCGGTGGCCGAAGGGGCCGCACGGCCCACCGACCCCTCGGGAAGGCCATGCTGAACAAGTACGCGCGTGCATTTTTTACGCGTGTCCTCACACCGTTCGCCGCACTGCTGCTCCGTCTCGGCGTGAGCCCTGACGCGGTCACGCTCATCGGTACGGCCGGAGTGATGGCAGGTGCGCTGGTCTTCTTCCCCATGGGCGAGTTCTTCTGGGGCACGATCGTCATCACGATCTTCGTCTTCTCCGACCTCGTAGACGGGAACATGGCCCGGCAGGCCGGTATCTCCAGCCGCTGGGGCGCGTTCCTGGACTCGACGCTGGACCGGGTCGCCGACGGGGCGATCTTCGGCGGGTTCGCGCTCTGGTACGCGGGCAACGGCGACGACAACGTGCTGTGCGCGGTGGCGATCTTCTGCCTGGCCAGCGGCCAGGTGGTCTCGTACACGAAGGCCCGCGGCGAATCGATCGGCCTGCCGGTCGCGGTCAACGGTCTGGTCGAGCGTGCCGAGCGGCTGGTGATCTCGCTGGTGGCGGCCGGGCTGGCCGGGCTCCACAAGTTCGGTGTGCCGGGGATCGACATCCTGCTGCCGATCGCGCTGTGGATCGTCGCCATCGGCAGTCTGGTGACGCTCGTGCAGCGGGTGGTGACCGTGCGCCGCGAGTCCGCGGAGGCCGACGCGGCCGCCGCGGCGGCGGACCGGGGGAGCGAGGCCGCCCAGTGAGCGGCACCCAGGGGGAGTCGAAGCCAGGGCTGAAGGATCGGCTGACCGACGGTCTGTACGGGCTCGGCTGGGGCGCGGTGAAGAAGCTCCCCGAACCGGTCGCGCAGGCCCTCTTCCGTGCCCTCGCCGACCAGGTGTGGAAGCGGCGCGGCAAGAGTGTGCTGCGGCTGGAGTCGAACCTGGCGAGGGTGGTGCCGGACGCGAGCCCGGCCCGCCTGGCCGAGCTCTCCAGGGCCGGGATGCGCTCGTACATGCGCTACTGGATGGAGTCGTTCCGCCTGCCGACGTGGAGTCCGGAGCGGATCAAGGCCGGCATAGACGTCTCGGACGCCCGCCGGCTGACCGACGGTCTCGACGCCGGACGCGGTGTGATCCTTGCCCTGCCTCACCTGGCCAACTGGGATCTGGCAGGGGCCTGGGTCACCACCGATATGAAGGTGCCGTTCACCACGGTCGCCGAGCGGCTGAAGCCCGAATCCCTGTACGACCGGTTCGTCGCCTACCGCGAGGGGCTCGGCATGGAGGTCCTGCCGCACACCGGCGGATCCGCCTTCGGCACCCTGGCACGGCGCCTGCGCGACGGCGGCCTGGTCTGTCTGGTCTCCGACCGCGATCTGTCCGCATCCGGTGTCGAGGTGACGTTCTTCGGCGACACGGCACGGATGCCCGCCGGCCCCGCGCTGCTGGCCCAGCAGACCGGTGCGCTGCTGCTGCCCGTGACCCTCCGGTACGACGGGACTCCGGTGATGAAGGCACGGATCCACCCGGCCGTCGAGGTGCCCGAGTCAGGTACGCGTACCGAGAAGACGTCTGTGATGACACAGGCGCTGGCCGATGCCTTCGCCACCGGAATCGCGGAGCACCCGGAGGACTGGCACATGCTGCAGCGGCTCTGGCTCGCCGACCTCGAACCCAGGGAGGAGCAGTCGTGAAGATCGGCATCGTCTGCCCGTACTCCTGGGACGTACCGGGCGGCGTGCAGTTCCATATCCGCGACCTGGCCGAGCACCTGATCCGCCTCGGTCACCAGGTGTCGGTGCTGGCCCCCGCCGACGACGAGACGCCGCTGCCGCCGTACGTGGTGTCCGCGGGCCGGGCCGTACCCGTCCCGTACAACGGCTCCGTCGCCCGGCTGAACTTCGGATTCCTCTCCGCTGCGCGGGTGCGCCGCTGGCTGCACGACGGCACCTTCGACGTGATCCACATCCATGAGCCGACCTCGCCGTCGCTGGGGCTGCTCACCTGCTGGGCCGCGCAGGGGCCGATCGTCGCCACGTTCCACACCTCCAACCCGCGCTCCCGGGCGATGATCGCCGCCTACCCGATCCTGCAGCCCGCGCTGGAGAAGATCAGCGCGCGCATCGCGGTGAGCGAGTACGCGCGCCGGACCCTGGTCGAGCACCTCGGCGGTGACGCGGTGGTCATTCCGAACGGGGTCGACGTCGGCTTCTTCGACAAGGCCGAGCCCAAGCCCGAATGGCAGGGCGGGACGATCGGCTTCATCGGGCGCATCGACGAGCCGCGCAAGGGCCTGCCAGTCCTGATGAGGGCACTGCCCGCGATCCTCGCAGCCCGCCCGGACACCAGGCTGCTGGTGGCGGGCCGGGGTGACGAGGAGGAGGCCGTCGCCTCGCTGCCCGAGGAGATGCGCGAGCGCGTCGAATTCCTCGGCATGGTGAGCGACGAGGACAAGGCAAGGCTGCTGCGCAGTGTCGACGTGTACGTGGCCCCCAACACGGGCGGCGAGAGCTTCGGGATCATTCTGGTCGAGGCGATGTCGGCGGGTGCACCGGTCCTCGCCAGCGATCTGGATGCGTTCGCCCAGGTACTGGACCTGGGCGCGGCGGGCGAGCTGTTCGCCAACGAGGACGCGGACGCGCTGGCGGCGGCGGCGATCCGGCTGCTCGGCGATCCTGAGCGGCGCGCGGAGCTGAGCCATCGGGGCAGCGCGCATGTGCGGCGGTTCGACTGGTCGACGGTGGCGGCGGACATCCTCGCGGTGTACGAGACGGTGACGGACGGGGCCGCATCGGTGGCGACGGACGAACGCACGGGCCTGCGGGCCCGGTTCGGGCTGGCCCGACCCTGAGGCCTGACGCTCCTGTTCCGGGCCGGCCGGCCCAGGTCCGTCCGGGCTTCGTGCGGTCCGGCCCGGGGCGGTGGACCGCATGTCCGGGCATCTCGGGGCCGTCCGTCCCGGGCCCGACCGGCGCGATCGAGGGCCAGGGTCCGGGGCTGCTTCCCGGGCAGGGGTGCGGGCCGGAGGGCGGGGACGCGCGCGGCCGACGGTAGCCTTGCGGCCCGTGACCGAAACCCTCATCTGGATCGCCGTCGCGATCGTCGCGATCGGCCTGTACCTCAGCTGGACCGCCGGACGGCTGGACCGGCTGCACACGCGGATCGACGCCGCCCGCGCCGCCCTCGACGCACAACTGCTGCGCCGTGCCTCGGTCACCCAGGAACTGGCCACGTCGGGTGTCCTCGACCCGGCCGCGTCCATCGTGCTGTACGAGGCCGCGCACGCGGCCCGGCAGTCGGAGGAGGAGCACCGCGAGGTCGCGGAGAGCGAGCTCAGCACCGCGCTGCGGGCGGTGTTCGGCGAGCCGGCCCAGGTGGAGGCCGTGAAGGAGATCCCCGGCGGCGAGGAGGCCGCGTCGGAGCTGGCCGCGGCCGTGCGACGGGTCCCGATGGCGCGGCGGTTCCACAACGACGCGGTGCGCGCGGCGCGTGCGCTGCGCAGGCACCGCACGGTGCGCTGGTTCCGGCTGGCCGGACACGCACCGTTCCCCTTGGCCTTCGAGATGGACGACGAGCCGCCGGTCGCGCTGGCGGACCGCCCGGTCAGCTGACGGGAGAACGGCCGCCACCGGGCCCTCATCTCCCGCACGGAGGGCCTGTACGTGGCGCACAGGATCACCACTCGTGCCGAGAGGCCCCCCGCTCCTGCTCGGTGCAAGGTGTGCCGTTCACCCCGTAGACGGCCGTACGCCGCCAGAACGATCCACCGGCCTGCCATTGGCCCTTGCTGTGGACTGGTTCCGAGGAGTTTGCTGAGCAGAGCACCAACGAGCACCATCAGCATCTTTTTCTCCGAGTGAGGTCGATCCGTGTCCACGCTTCCCACCACCCCGCAGTCCACCGACTCCCCGGCGACCGGCACCGCGCGCGTCAAGCGCGGCATGGCCGAGCAGCTCAAGGGCGGCGTGATCATGGACGTCGTCAACGCCGAGCAGGCGAAGATCGCCGAGGACGCGGGCGCCGTGGCCGTCATGGCACTCGAGCGGGTGCCCGCCGACATCCGCAAGGACGGCGGCGTGGCCCGGATGTCCGACCCGAACATGATCGAAGAGATCATCGAGGCCGTCTCCATCCCGGTGATGGCGAAGTCCCGCATCGGCCACTTCGTCGAGGCCCAGGTCCTGCAGTCCCTCGGCGTCGACTACATCGACGAGTCCGAGGTCCTCACCCCGGCCGACGAGGTCAACCACAGCGACAAGTTCGCTTTCACCACGCCGTTCGTCTGCGGCGCCACCAACCTGGGCGAGGCGCTGCGCCGCATCGCCGAGGGTGCGGCCATGATCCGCTCGAAGGGCGAGGCCGGCACCGGCAACGTCGTCGAGGCGGTCCGCCACCTGCGCCAGATCAAGAACGAGATCGCCCGGCTGCGCGGCTACGACAACAACGAGCTGTACGCCGCAGCCAAGGAGCTCCGCGCCCCGTACGAGCTGGTCAAGGAGGTCGCCGAGCTCGGCAAGCTGCCCGTCGTCCTGTTCTCCGCGGGTGGCGTGGCCACCCCGGCCGACGCCGCGCTGATGCGCCAGCTCGGTGCCGAGGGCGTCTTCGTCGGCTCCGGCATCTTCAAGTCCGGCGACCCGGCCAAGCGCGCCGCCGCCATCGTGAAGGCCACCACCTTCTACGACGACCCGAAGATCATCGCGGATGCCTCCCGCAACCTGGGTGAGGCCATGGTCGGCATCAACTGCGACACGCTGCCCGAGACCGAGCGCTACGCCAACCGCGGCTGGTAGTCACTGATGAGCGACACCCCTGTGATCGGAGTCCTGGCTCTTCAGGGCGACGTACGGGAGCACCTGATCGCCCTGGCCTCGGCCGATGCCCTGGCCAGGCCGATCCGGCGCCCCGAGGAACTCGCCGAGGTCGACGGTCTTGTCATACCCGGCGGTGAGTCCACCACCATGTCCAAGCTGGCCGTCCTGTTCGGCATGCTGGAGCCGCTGCGCGAGCGGGTACGCGCCGGAATGCCGGTCTACGGCACCTGCGCGGGAATGATCCTGCTGGCGGACAAGATCCTCGACCCGCGCTCGGGCCAGGAGACCATCGGCGGCATCGACATGATCGTGCGCCGTAACGCCTTCGGGCGGCAGAACGAGTCCTTCGAGGCGGCCGTCGAGGTCACCGGAATCGACGGCGGTCCGGTCGAAGGCGTCTTCATCCGGGCCCCCTGGGTGGAGTCGGTCGGCGCACAGGCCCAGGTCGTGGCCGAGCACGGTGGTCACATCGTCGCCGTACGGCAGGGAAACGCCCTGGCGACGTCATTTCACCCGGAACTGACCGGGGACCACCGAGTTCACGCGCTCTTCGTCGACATGGTGCGCGCAGTCCGCTGACTCGATCCCGGTAGGATCTCTCGGGTTCGTTAAGAAATTGGTGACGCGAAGGAGACAGGCAGATGTCCGGCCACTCTAAATGGGCTACGACGAAGCACAAGAAGGCCGTGATTGACGCCAAGCGCGGCAAGCTCTTCGCGAAGCTGATCAAGAACATCGAGGTCGCGGCCCGCACCGGCGGTGTGGACCCCGAGGGCAACCCGACCCTCGTCGATGCGATCCAGAAGGCCAAGAAGAGCTCCGTCCCGAACAAGAACATCGACTCCGCGGTCAAGCGCGGTGGCGGTCTCGAAGCGGGCGGCGTCGACTACCAGACGATCATGTACGAGGGTTACGGCCCGAACGGTGTCGCGGTGCTCATCGAGTGCCTCACCGACAACCGCAACCGTGCTGCCTCCGACGTGCGGGTCGCGATGACCCGCAACGGTGGTTCGATGGCCGACCCGGGTTCGGTCTCGTACCTGTTCAACCGCAAGGGCGTCGTCATCGTCCCCAAGGGCGAGCTGACCGAGGACGACGTCCTCGGTGCGGTGCTCGACGCGGGCGCCGAGGAGGTCAACGACCTCGGTGAGTCCTACGAGGTCGTCAGCGAGGCCACGGACATGGTCGCGGTCCGTACCGCGCTCCAGCAGGCCGGCATCGACTACGACTCCGCCGAGGCCAACTTCCTGCCCACCATGCAGGTCGAGCTGGACGAGGAAGGCGCACGCAAGATCTTCAAGCTGATCGACGCGCTGGAGGACAGCGACGACGTGCAGAACGTCTTCGCCAACTTCGACGTCTCGGACGAGGTCATGGAGAAGGTCGACGCCTGAGGCGCACTCAGCACAGCCTTCAGCACGGGCCGGCGGGGACACACCCCGTCGGCCCGTCGCATTGTCAGTGCGAGCCGATAGCCTGCGGGAACAGTTGACCGATCGGCAGAGGGGGCGCTTCATGCGGGTACTGGGCGTGGACCCGGGGCTGACCCGGTGCGGCGTCGGCGTCGTCGAAGGCGTCGCGGGCCGCCCGCTGACGATGCTCGGGGTCGGCGTCGTGCGCACCCCGGCCGATGCGGAGCTCGGCCACCGACTGGTCGCCATCGAGCGAGGCATCGAGGAGTGGCTCGACGAGCACCGTCCCGAATTCGTCGCCGTGGAGCGGGTGTTCAGCCAGCACAACGTGCGTACGGTGATGGGCACCGCGCAGGCCAGCGCGGTCGCCATGCTCTGCGCCTCCCGCCGCGGCATCCCCGTCGCCCTGCACACCCCCAGTGAGGTCAAGGCCGCCGTCACCGGCAGCGGTCGCGCCGACAAGGCGCAGGTCGGCGCGATGGTCACCCGGCTGCTGAGGCTCGACGCCCCGCCGAAGCCGGCCGACGCCGCCGACGCGCTGGCCCTGGCCATCTGCCACATATGGCGGGCCCCGGCCGTCAACCGCCTCCAGCAGGCGCATGCGGCCGCCGCGGCGGCCCGCACCCCGCGCGTTCCCCGTACCCCCGCAGTTCCCGTCCGGAAGGTCCCCCGATGATCGCCTTCGTCAGCGGCCCCGTCGCCGCACTCGCCCCGACCACGGCCGTGATCGAGGTCGGTGGCATCGGCATGGCCGTCCAGTGCAGCCCCCACACCCTCGCCGACCTGCGGATCGGTCAGGAGGCCAGGCTGGCCACCTCGCTCGTCGTGCGGGAGGACTCGCTGACGCTCTACGGCTTCGCCGACGACGACCAGCGGCAGGTCTTCGAGCTGCTGCAGACCGCCAGCGGCGTCGGCCCGAGGCTCGCCCAGGCGATGCTGGCCGTGCACAGCCCGGACGCCCTGCGCCTCGCCGTCTCCTCCGGCGACGAGAAGGCGCTCACCGCTGTCCCCGGCATCGGCAAGAAGGGTGCGCAGAAACTCCTTCTCGAGCTGAAGGACAGGCTCGGCGAGCCCGTCGGCGCCCACATCGGCCGGCAGGGGATCGGCACCGCCGTCTCCTCCTCCTGGCGCGACCAGCTGCATGCCGCCCTGATCGGCCTCGGCTACGCGAGCCGTGAGGCCGACGAAGCGGTCTCCGCCGTTGCCCCGCAGGCCGAGGCCGCCCTCGCCGAGGGCGCCCAGCCGCCCGTACCGCAGCTGCTGCGCGCCGCCCTGCAGACCCTCAACCGCGCACGCTGACCGGACGCGACACCCCGACGCACGGGCATCGCACGGCCCGGCACCGAAACACCCGAGGCGGGACTGACCGAATGAACTGGGACGACACCGGACCCGACACCGACGAGCGGCTCGACGAGCGCCTCGTCGACGCAGGCGCGGACGGCGAGGACACCGCGGTCGAAGCCGCCCTGCGGCCGAAGGACCTCGACGAGTTCGTCGGCCAGGAGAAGGTGCGCGAACAGCTCGACCTGGTCCTGAAGGCGGCCCTGGCCCGTGGCGCCACCGCCGACCACGTCCTGCTCTCCGGTGCCCCCGGCCTCGGCAAGACCACCCTCTCCATGATCATCGCTGCCGAGATGGGCGCCCCGATCCGGATCACTTCCGGTCCGGCCATCCAGCACGCGGGCGACCTCGCCGCGATCCTTTCCTCCCTCCAGGAGGGCGAGGTCCTCTTCCTCGACGAGATCCACCGCATGTCACGGCCCGCCGAAGAGATGCTCTACATGGCCATGGAGGACTTCCGGGTCGACGTCATCGTCGGCAAGGGCCCCGGCGCCACCGCCATCCCGCTGGAGCTGCCGCCCTTCACCCTGGTCGGTGCCACCACCCGGGCCGGACTCCTGCCGCCACCGCTGCGCGACCGCTTCGGGTTCACCGGCCACATGGAGTTCTACGCCCCCGCCGAACTGGAACGCGTCATCCACCGCTCGGCCCGCCTCCTCGACGTCGCGATAGACGCCGACGGCGCCGCCGAGATCGCCGGCCGTTCCCGCGGCACGCCCCGTATCGCCAACCGTCTGCTGCGCCGCGTCCGTGACTACGCCCAGGTCAAGGCGGACGGCCGGATCGACCGCACCGTCGCTGCCGCGGCCCTCAGGGTGTACGAGGTCGACGCCAGGGGCCTGGACCGGCTGGACCGGGCGGTGCTCGGAGCGCTGCTGAAGCTCTTCGGCGGCGGCCCGGTCGGCCTGTCCACCCTCGCGGTGGCCGTGGGGGAGGAGCGCGAGACGGTCGAGGAGGTCGCGGAGCCCTTCCTGGTACGGGAAGGTCTGCTGGCCAGGACGCCGAGGGGCCGGGTCGCCACCCCGGCGGCCTGGACCCATCTGGGTCTCGTCCCCCCGTCCCATGGCGGAAAAGGACAACAGGGTCTTTTTGGGGCGTGATGCGTCACAGGTTGCCCCAGATCAGGAACCACGGTGCCATGCTGGGCGTTGTTCCATCGATGCGGACTCGCTTAGACTCCGCCGATGCCGTCCGTACAGGGCGGCGTACCCACCCCCGTAGATCAGGCCGCCTTCCAGCGCGGTCGTGCGAAGGAAACTCGTCCCGTGAATCCCGTGACTCTCCTCCCCTTCATCGTGCTCATCGGGGCCATGTTCCTGATGACCCGGTCCGCCAAGAAGAAGCAGGCTGCCGCCGCGCAGATGCGCAACGAGATGCAGCCCGGCACCGGCGTCCGGACGATCGGGGGCATGTACGCCACCGTCAAGGAGCTGCACGACGACACGGTTGTCCTTGAGGTCGCACCCGGCGTCCACGCCATCTACGCCAAGAACTCCATCGGCGCCGTCCTCGACGACGCGGAGTACAACCGGATCGTCCACGGTGACGGCGACGACATCGACGGCGCGATCGTGCCGGACGACGCCTCCTCGCTGACCGAGGCGGCCGGCGCCGACGAGCCCGTCGAGGCCGACGCGGACGACGACTCCTCGGACAAGGCCAAGATCGACCTGGGCAAGAAGGCCGAGGCCGACGACGTCGAGCCGAAGGACGAGCCGAAGGCCGAGCCGAAGGACGTCAAGGCCGATGAGAAGGCCGACGGCGAGGCCGACGCGAAGTAGGGCATGACTCGGGGGATGCTGTGAGCCTACCGGCGTCCGGCATCCCCCGGAACGTGCGGTCTTCTGCGGGGGCAGGTCCCCACAACACTTCGTGGCCGCTCGGGCGCGTACCCGGCGCGGGGCGGTTGGACAGGGAGAAACGAGAAGGTGGCAGCACCGAAGAAGGGCCGAGGGCCGTCCGGCGGCCAGGGCAGGCCGGGGCGTGCCCTGGCTCTGATCCTGATCGCCATGGTCGCGCTCACCGGCGGGATGTTCTTGTCCGGTCACACCACGCCTCGGCTGGGTATCGACCTGGCGGGCGGCACGTCGATCACGCTCAAGGCGAAGAGCCAGCCCGGCAAGCCCGACGCGATCAACCCGACCAACATGGACACCGCGGTCAGCATCATCGAACGCCGTGTCAATGGTCTGGGTGTCTCGGAGGCCGAGGTCCAGACCCAGGGCCGGGACAACATCATCGTCAACATCCCCAAGGGGACGAACTCGAAGCAGGCCCGGGAACAGGTCGGTACGACCGCCCAGCTCTACTTCCGGCCGGTGCTCACCGTGACCGCGGGCCAGGCCACGCCCACCGACACCGCCAGCCCTTCGGCATCCGGTTCGGCCAAGCCGAGCGCCTCGCCCAGCGACAAGGAGACGGCCTCCGGTTCGAAGGCCACTCCCTCGGCCAGCGCCACCACCCAGGGCCGCGCGGTCACCGGCGCCCTGAAGAAGGACACGTCGCCCAGCCCCAGCACCAGCGCCTCCGGGACGCCGAAGGCGTCCGCGAGCCCTTCGGCCTCGGTCGACCCGGCCACCGCCGAGCTCCAGAAGCGGTTCGCCGCTCTGGACTGCTCCACCAAGGCAGGCCGTGCGAAGGCCGGTGCCAACGCGAAGCCCACCGACACCACGATCGCGTGCAGCTCCGAGGGTGACGCCAAGTACGTCCTCGGCCCGGCCGAGGTCTCCGGTACGGACGTGGACAGCGCCAAGGCCACGATCGACCAGCAGCGCGGCATGTGGATCGTGCAGATGGACTTCACCGACAAGGGCTCGAAGAAGTTCCAGCAGATCACCTCCAAGCTGTCGCAGCAGCAGTCGCCGATGAACCAGTTCGCCATCGCGCTCGACGGCGAGGTCGTCTCCGCGCCCCAGGTGAACGAGACTCTCAGCGGCAGCGCCGAGATCTCCGGCAGCTTCACCCAGCAGTCCGCCCAGGACCTGGCGAACGTGCTGTCGTACGGTGCGCTCCCGCTGTCCTTCGACGAGGACACGGTCACCACCGTCACCGCCGCGCTCGGCGGTGAGCAGCTCCAGGCGGGCCTGATCGCCGGCGCGATCGGTCTGGCCCTGGTCGTCATCTACCTGGTTGCCTATTACCGCGGCCTTGCGCTCATCGCGCTCCTGAGCCTCCTGGTCTCCGGCATCCTGACCTACACGCTCATGTCGCTGCTCGGCCCGGCCATCGGCTTCGCGCTGAACCTCCCCGCGGTCTGTGGTGCCATCGTGGCGATCGGTATCACCGCGGACTCGTTCATCGTGTACTTCGAACGCATCCGGGACGAGATCCGCGACGGCCGCACGCTGCGTCCGGCCGTCGAGCGTGCCTGGCCGCGCGCCCGGCGCACCATCCTGGTCTCCGACTTCGTGTCGTTCCTCGCCGCCGCGGTGCTCTTCATCGTGACCGTCGGCAAGGTCCAGGGCTTCGCCTTCACGCTGGGTCTCACCACCCTGCTCGACGTGGTCGTGGTGTTCCTCTTCACCAAGCCCGTCATGACGCTGATGGCCCGTACGAAGTTCTTCTCCGGCGGTCACCCGTGGTCCGGCCTGGACCCGAAGCGGCTCGGCGCCAAGCCGCCGCTGCGCCGCACGCGTCGTGTCAACGCCCCCACCGACCCGAAGGAGGCGTGAGATGTCGCGACTCGGCAGTCTCGGCTCCCGGCTCTACCGCGGCGAGGTCGCTTACGACTTCATCGGCAAGCGCAAGATCTGGTACGGCGTCTCGATCCTGATCACCATCACGGCTGTCGTCGCCCTGGCGGTCGGCGGCCTCAACATGGGGATCGAGTTCAAGGGCGGCGCGGTCTTCACAACTCCGTCGACCAGCGCCACGGTCGCCCAGGCGGAGGAATCCGCGGTCTCCGCCTCCGGACACCAGGCGATCGTCCAGAAGCTCGGCAACGGCGGTCTGCGCATTCAGATCACCGAAGTCGACCTGGCGAAGTCGGACGCGATCAAGACGGAGCTCGCCAAGGACCTCAAGGTCCCCGAGGAGAAGATCAACGCCGACCTGGTCGGCCCCAGCTGGGGTGAGCAGATCGCCAACAAGGCCTGGACCGGCCTCGGCATCTTCATGATCCTCGTGGTGATCTACCTGGCCATCGCGTTCGAGTGGCGGATGGCGATCGCGGCCCTGGTCGCGCTGATCCACGACATCACGATCACGGTGGGTATCTACGCCCTGGTCGGCTTCGAGGTCACCCCGGGTACCGTGATCGGTCTGCTGACCATCCTCGGTTACTCCCTGTACGACACGGTCGTCGTCTTCGACAGCCTCAAGGAGGGCACGAAGGGGATCACCAAGCAGACCCGCTGGACGTACAGCGAGATCGCCAACCGCTCGATCAACGGCACGCTGGTCCGTTCCATCAACACCACCGTCGTGGCGCTGCTGCCGGTCGCCGGTCTGCTGTTCATCGGTGGTGGCGTTCTCGGCGCCGGCATGCTGAACGACATCTCGCTGTCGCTCTTCGTCGGCCTCGCCGCCGGTGCGTACTCCTCGATCTTCATCGCCACCCCGCTGGTCGCCGACCTCAAGGAACGCGAGCCGCAGATCAAGGCCCTGAAGAAGCGGATTCTCGCCAAGCGCGCGGCAGCCGCCGCCAAGGGCGAGTCAGCCGAGGACGAGCAGTCGCAGGACGACGACGTCCCCGTGGACGCCGCACCCACCGCCGCGGTGGTCGGTCAGCGCCAGCAGCCCAGGGGTCACGGCCGGACTCCGGGGAAGCGCCGATGACCAGCACCACCGAGAGCATCAGGGAACTGCTGCTCAGCCGGATCCGTGATGTGGCGGACTACCCGAAGCCGGGCGTGATGTTCAAGGACATCACCCCGCTGCTCGCGGACCCGGTGGCGTTCACGGCTCTCACCGACTCCCTCGCGGAGCTGTGCGTCCGGCACGGCGCCACGAAGATCGTCGGTCTCGAGGCGCGCGGCTTCATCCTGGCCGCGCCGGTCGCGGTCCGGGCCGGGCTCGGTTTCGTACCCGTCCGCAAGGCCGGGAAGCTGCCCGGAGCCACGCTCAGCCAGGCGTACGAGCTGGAGTACGGCACCGCGGAGATCGAGATCCACGCCGAGGACCTCGCTCCCGACGACCGGATCATGGTCATCGACGACGTCCTCGCCACCGGCGGCACCGCCGAGGCCTCGCTGGAGCTGATCCGCAGGGCCGGTGCCCAGGTCGCGGGCGTCGCGGTCCTCATGGAGCTCGGTTTCCTCGCGGGCCGGGCCCGGCTGGAGCAGGGGCTCGAAGGTGCCCCGCTGGAGGCTCTGATCACGATCTGAGCGTCGCGCGCGGTAGCGGACCGTACGCGGACGCACACCTGCAGACACAGGACGGGCACCCGGGAACAGCCGGGTGCCCGTCCCGCGTTGTGAAAGGTCTCACCGTCCCCGGGGGAGCTCCGGCCGCAGGGTCGATACGATGGCCTTTCCGGGTGTCCGGATCCGCACGAGGAGCGCTCTTGCCAGACGAGGCCCAGCCAGTCGCCGCCCCGCAGCCCGACAAGCCCGCGGCGGTCCCAGCCACGCCCGAGAAGAAGCAGCCCGCGGCGAAGGAGAAGCCGAAGCCCCCGGCCCCCGAACCCGTGCGCAGCCCGGCGCAGGCGCCCATCAAGGCGAACGGGTCCGCCGACCGGCCGGCCCCGGCCTCGCCGGCGCCGACAGCTCCGAAGCCCCCGGCCAAGCCCGCCGTCAAGCCTGTGGCACCGGCCGGCTCCGTGGCTCGTTCCGGCGGCTCCTCCAACCGGGTACGGGCCAGGCTCGCCCGGCTCGGCGTGCAGCGCTCCAGCCCGTACAACCCGGTTCTCGAACCGCTGCTGCGTGCCGTCCGCAGCAACGACCCCAAGATCGAGACGTCCACGCTGCGTCAGATCGAGCGCGCCTACCAGGTCGCCGAGCGCTGGCACCGCGGCCAGAAGCGCAAGAGCGGCGACCCGTACATCACACACCCGCTCGCCGTCACGACGATCCTCGCCGAACTCGGCATGGACCCGGCGACGCTGATGGCCGGCCTGCTGCACGACACGGTCGAGGACACCGAGTACGGCCTCGACACGCTGCGCCGCGACTTCGGCGACCAGGTCGCGCTGCTCGTCGACGGTGTGACCAAGCTCGACAAGGTCAAGTTCGGCGAGGCCGCACAGGCCGAGACCGTACGCAAGATGGTCGTCGCCATGGCCAAGGACCCCCGGGTCCTCGTCATCAAGCTCGCCGACCGGCTGCACAACATGCGCACCATGCGCTATCTCAAGCGGGAGAAGCAGGAGAAGAAGGCCCGCGAGACGCTGGAGATCTACGCGCCCCTGGCACACCGCCTGGGCATGAACACCATCAAGTGGGAACTGGAGGACCTCGCCTTCGCGATCCTCTACCCGAAGATGTACGACGAGATCGTCCGTCTCGTCGCCGAGCGGGCGCCCAAGCGTGACGAGTACCTCGCCATAGTGACCGACGAGGTCCAGGCCGACCTGCGCGCCGCCCGGATCAAGGCCACCGTCACGGGACGCCCGAAGCACTACTACAGCGTCTACCAGAAGATGATCGTGCGGGGCCGGGACTTCGCCGAGATCTACGACCTGGTGGGCATCCGCGTCCTCGTCGACACCGTTCGCGACTGTTATGCGGCACTCGGCACCGTGCACGCGCGATGGAATCCGGTCCCCGGCCGGTTCAAGGACTACATCGCGATGCCCAAGTTCAACATGTACCAGTCGCTGCACACCACGGTGATCGGTCCCAGCGGCAAGCCCGTCGAGCTGCAGATCCGCACCTTCGACATGCACCGTCGCGCCGAGTACGGCATCGCCGCGCACTGGAAGTACAAGCAGGAGGCCGTGGCGGGCGCCTCCAAGGTCCGTACCGACGTACCGAAGAACACCGGTCGTGGCCAGGACACCGTCAACGACATGGCGTGGCTGCGCCAGCTCCTGGACTGGCAGAAGGAGACCGAGGACCCCAGCGAGTTCCTGGACTCGCTGCGCTTCGACCTCTCGCGCAACGAGGTCTTCGTCTTCACGCCGAAGGGCGACGTCATAGCGCTCCCCGCGGGTGCGACACCGGTCGACTTCGCGTACGCCGTGCACACGGAGGTCGGCCACCGGACGATAGGAGCACGTGTCAACGGGCGGCTCGTACCGCTCGAATCGACCCTCGACAACGGCGACCTGGTGGAGGTCTTCACCTCCAAGGCGGCCGGCGCGGGACCGTCCCGGGACTGGCTCGGCTTCGTCAAGTCGCCGCGCGCCCGGAACAAGATCCGCGCCTGGTTCTCCAAGGAGCGCCGCGACGAGGCGATCGAGCAGGGCAAGGACTCCATCGCGCGAGCCATGCGCAAGCAGAACCTGCCGATCCAGCGGATCCTGACCGGCGACTCGCTGGTCACGCTCGCCCACGAGATGCGCTACCCCGACATCTCGTCGCTGTATGCGGCGATCGGCGAGGGTCATGTCGCGGCGGCGGGCGTCGTACAGAAGCTGGTGCAGGCGCTCGGCGGTGAGGACGCCGCCAACGAGGATCTCGCGGAGAGCTCGCCGCCGTCCCGCAGCCGCCACAAGCGCCGCTCCAACACCGACCCGGGTGTGGTCGTCAAGGGTGTCGAGGACGTCTGGGTCAAACTGGCCCGCTGCTGTACACCCGTCCCCGGTGACCCGATCATCGGCTTCGTCACCCGCGGCAGCGGCGTCTCCGTGCACCGCGCCGACTGCGTCAACGTCGACTCGCTGTCGCAGCAGCCGGAGCGGATCCTCGAGGTCGAATGGGCACCCACCCAGTCCTCGGTCTTCCTGGTCGCCATCCAGGTCGAGGCGCTGGACCGGTCGCGGCTGCTCTCGGACGTCACGCGTGTCCTGTCCGACCAGCACGTCAACATCCTGTCCGCGGCCGTGCAGACCTCGCGGGACCGGGTGGCCACCTCGCGCTTCACCTTCGAGATGGGCGACCCGAAGCACCTCGGACACGTCCTGAAGGCCGTACGGGGCGTGGAGGGCGTCTACGACGTCTACCGCGTGACCTCGGCCCGCAGGCCGTAAGCGCACCTCGCACCGCACACAAGGAAGGGGCTCCCGTACGTCACGTACGGGAGCCCCTTCCTTGTGTGCGGTGTTGTTCAGCCGCCGAACTCCTCCAGGCCCTTCAGCGCCTGGTCCAGGAGTGCCTGGCGGCCCTCCAGCTCACGGGCCAGCTTGTCGGCCCGGGCGTTGTTGCCCGCGGCGCGCGCCGTGTCGATCTGCGTACGCAGCTTGTCCACGGCAGCCTGCAGCTGACCGGTCAGACCCTCGGCGCGCGCACGCGCCTCCGGGTTCGTCCGGCGCCACTCGGACTCCTCGGCCTCCTGGAGCGCCCGCTCCACCGCCTGCATCCGCCCCTCGATCTTCGGGCGGGCGTCACGCGGGACATGGCCGATGGCTTCCCAGCGCTCGTTGATGGCACGGAACGCGGCCCTCGCCGCCTTCAGGTCCTTCACCGGCACCAGCTTCTCGGCCTCGACCGCGAGCTCCTCCTTCAGCTTGAGGTTCTCGCCCTGCTCCGCGTCCCGCTCGGCGAAGACCTCGCCGCGGGCGGCGAAGAAGACGTCCTGCGCACCGCGGAAGCGGTTCCACAGATCGTCCTCCGCCTCGCGCTGGGCGCGGCCCGCCGCCTTCCACTCCGTCATCAGATCGCGGTAGCGCGCGGCCGTCGTACCCCAGTCGGTGGAACCGGACAGCGCCTCGGCCTCGACGACCAGCTTCTCCTTGGCCTTGCGGGCCTCCTCGCGCTGGGCGTCCAGCGAGGCGAAGTGCGCCTTACGGCGCTTGGAGAACGCCGAGCGCGCGTGCGAGAAGCGGTGCCACAGCTCGTCGTCCGACTTGCGGTCGAGCCGCGGCAGGCCCTTCCACGTGTCGACGAGCGCCCGCAGCCGCTCGCCCGCGGAGCGCCACTGCTCGCTCTGCGCCAGCTCCTCGGCCTCGACGACCAGCGCCTCCTTGGCGTGCTTCGCCTCGTCGGTCTGCTTCGCCTTCTGGACCTTGCGCTCCTCGCGGCGGGAATCGACCGTCGCGACCAGCGCGTCCAGGCGCTTGCGCAACGCGTCGAGGTCACCGACCGCATGATGCTCGTCGACCTGCTGACGCAGATGCTCGATGGCGGTCGTTGCGTCCTTCGCCGACAGGTCGGTGGTCTTCACCCGCCGTTCGAGGAGGCCGATCTCGACCACGATGCCCTCGTACTTGCGCTCGAAGTAGGCCAGAGCCTCCTCGGGTGAGCCGGCCTGCCACGATCCGACCACCTGCTCGCCATCGGCTGTACGCACGTACACGGTGCCCGTCTCGTCGACGCGGCCCCACGGGTCGCTGCTCACAGCGCCTCCTCCACCTGATGCCTGTGAGGGGGTTCGCCCCCCTGGCATCGTCCACAGTTTCCTGGGGCGGGCTGCGCGCCCGCCCTGCACAACGCCAATCTAGGCGACCGGCCGCCCGGCTGTCCGCACTCAGCGCGGCCGAATTCTTCGGCCCGCACCACGACGGCCGGACCGGGCTCGCCGGGCCGGCCGCCCCGGTCGGGGTCAGGCCTTGTCGACGGCCGCCTTCGAGATGGTGACGGCCTTCTTCGGGGCACCGTCGGCCGCGCCACCGGTGACACCGGCGGTCCCGACCGCCTTCACGGCCTTGAGCGAGGCGGCGTCCATCGTGCCGAACGGCGTGTAGGTGGGCGGCAGTTTGCTGTCCTTGTACACCAGGAAGAACTGGCTGCCGCCGGTGTGCGGCTGACCGGTGTTGGCCATCGCCACCGTGCCCGCCGGGTATGTCACCGTGCCGTCCTTGCCCGCCTTGCCCAGCGCGGTCAGGTTCTCGTCCGGGATCGTGTAGCCCGGGCCGCCCGTGCCGTCACCCTTGGGATCACCGCACTGCAGGACGAAAATGCCCTGTGTGGTGAGCCGGTGACACTTCGTGCCGTCGAAGAACCCCTTGTCCGCGAGGGACTTGAACGAGTTCGTCGTGTGCGGGGTCTTCGCCGCGTCCATCGTGAACGCGATGTCGCCCTGGTTCGTCTTGAGCGACAACGTGTACTTCGACTTCTTGTCGATCTTCATCGCCGGCTCGGGCGCACTGCTCTCGCTCGCCGAGGGTGAGGGGGACGGGCTGGTGCTCGACGCCGCGTCCTTCTTGTCCTTGTCGTCGCCGCCGAGGGAGACGAACGCGGTGACTCCGACGACCGCCACCACGGCCAGCGCGGACGCGATGACGACGGTGAGTCGCCTGGTTTTGCGGCGGGCCTCCTCCCGGCGCTGCTGCTGCCGCTCGAACTTCTCCCTGGCGAGCTGCCGCCGCCGCTGATCGCTGCTGACCACCGGGTGATCTCCTTGTACGTCGTGTGATCGGGCCTGGGTTGCCCCGTACCGTATATGGGTTAGCTGTGGAATGAGGAGCGCCGGTAGGCTCTGAACTGCCGCGACCTTCTCAGCCGCAGTCGGCCGCACCCCTCCGTCGGACGACCATTAAGGACGATCGTGCTCATTGCCGGGTTCCCCGCCGGGGCCTGGGGGACCAATTGCTATGTGGTCGCCCCCGCCGCCGGTGAGGAGTGCGTGATCATCGACCCGGGCCACCAGGCCACCCAGGGAGTCGAGGACGCGCTGAAGAAGCATCGGCTGAAGCCGGTCGCCGTAGTGCTCACCCACGGGCACATCGACCATGTCGCCTCGGTCGTCCCGGTGTGCGGCGCGCACGATGTCCCTGCCTGGATCCACCCCGAGGACCGGTACATGATGAGCGACCCGGAGAAGGCCCTCGGCCGCTCCATCGGGATGCCGCTCATGGGCGAGCTGACGGTGGGGGAGCCGGACGACGTCAAGGAGCTGAGCGACGGTGCCCAGCTGTTGCTGGCCGGTCTGGAGTTCGGTGTCGCGCATGCGCCCGGTCATACCAGGGGGTCGGTGACGTTCAGGATGCCCGAGGCCGCGGATGTTCCCCAGGTCCTCTTCTCGGGCGACCTGCTCTTCGCCGGCTCCGTCGGACGCACCGACCTGCCTGGCGGCGACCACGCCGAGCTGCTCGAGTCGCTGGCCCGTGTGTGCCTGCCGCTCGACGACTCGACCGTGGTGCTGTCCGGCCACGGCCCCCAGACGACCATCGGCCGCGAGCGCGCCTCGAACCCGTATCTGCACGGGCTGGCCGCGCCCCGACGAGGAATGTGACGAGAGTTAGAACCGTGAGCACCTTCAAGGCCCCCAAGGGCACGTACGACCTGACCCCGCCCGACTCCGCGAAGTACCTCGCGGTGCGCGAGGCGCTCTCCGCACCGCTGAAGAACTCCGGCTACGGGTACATCGAGACGCCCGGCTTCGAGGACGTCGCGCTCTTCTCGCGTGGAGTCGGTGAGTCCACCGACATCGTGAGCAAGGAGATGTACACCCTCACCACCAAGGGCGGCTCCGAGCTGGCGCTGCGCCCCGAGGGCACCGCGTCCGTGCTGCGTGCCGCACTGGAGGCCAACCTCCACAAGCTCGGCAACCTGCCCGTCAAGCTCTGGTACTCCGGCTCGTACTACCGCTACGAGCGCCCGCAGAAGGGCCGCTACCGGCACTTCTCGCAGGTCGGTGCCGAGGCGATCGGTGCCGAGGACCCGGCACTGGACGCCGAGCTGATCATCCTGGCCGACCAGGCGTACCGCACGCTGGGCCTGCAGAATTTCCGGATCCTGCTGAACTCGCTGGGCGACAAGGAGTGCCGTCCCGTCTACCGGGACGCGCTCCAGGAGTTCCTGCGCGAGCTCGACCTGGACGAAGACACCCGCCGCCGCATCGACCTCAATCCGCTGCGGGTCCTCGACGACAAGCGCCCCGAGGTGCAGAAGCAGCTGGTCGGCGCACCGGTCCTGCGCGACTACCTGTGCGACGCATGCAAGGCGTACCACGAGGAGGTCCGCGATCTGCTGACCGCGGCGGGTGTGGTGTACGAGGACGACGAGAAGCTCGTCCGCGGCCTCGACTACTACACCCGCACCACCTTCGAGTTCGTCCACGACGGACTCGGCTCGCAGTCGGCGGTCGGCGGCGGCGGCCGCTACGACGGCCTGTCCGAGATGATCGGCGGCCCGGCGCTCCCGTCGGTCGGCTGGGCGCTGGGCGTGGACCGTACGGTGCTCGCGCTGGAGGCCGAGGGCATCGAGCTCGAACTGCCCTCGTCCACCAGCGTCTTCGCGGTGCCGCTCGGCGAGGAGGCCCGCCGGGTGCTGTTCGCCAAGGTGACGGAGTTGCGCCGAGCGGGCGTCGCCGCCGACTTCGCGTTCGGCGGCCGCGGTCTCAAGGGCGCGATGAAGAGCGCCAACCGGTCCGGCGCCCGCTTCACCGTCGTCGCGGGCGAACGTGATCTCGCCGACGGCGTGGTCCAGCTGAAGGACATGGAGTCGGGTGAGCAGCAGGCGGTCGCGCTCGACGCGCTGGTCGCCGAGGTCCAGCAGAAGCTGGCCTGATCCACTGTCTCCGACTGTGCCCGCCCGGTCCGCCGGGCGGGCACAGTGCGTTTACAGCCCCCGTGCCGTCAACTCCGCGGGAGCCGGTTCATCCTGGCCGGCGAGAAACACGGCGGTCCACGGTGGAAGCCGGGGGCGGCGCTCCGACGTGGCTGCCCGCCGTCCGTAATGCCTGGGCAGGCCCCGTACGGCCGCCACCGGTTCGGTCATGGCGTGGAGTGGCTCACGAGAGCCGCGCGTCCCCTGCCGCCCGTGAGTGCGTCCCTCCGTACGCCTTTATGCCCATCGAACGGATGGCAGATGAGGTGGTGCGGCACAATGACCATGCCCAGCAGGCCACTCACTGATGGAACGGCGATATGACGACTGCAGCGGTTGACCATCCCTCCTCGGACCAGGACGAGGACGGCCGGAAGCGGACCATCGGCGGCAGTCGCGCGTTCGCACTGCTGCTGGTGATCACGGGCGCCGCCGGTCTCCTCGCCGCCTGGGTGATCACGATCGACAAGTTCAAGCTGCTCGAGGACCCCAGCTTCACCCCGGGCTGCAGCCTCAACCCCGTGGTCTCGTGCGGCAACATCATGAAGAGCGAGCAGGCGTCCGCCTTCGGGTTCCCGAACCCGATGCTGGGACTCGCCACCTACTCCGTCGTCATCGGCATCGGGCTGGCCCTGCTCGCCGGCGCCCGTTTCCGCGGCTGGTACTGGCTCGGCCTCAACGCGGGCACACTGTTCGGCGTCGGCTTCTGCACCTGGCTGCAGTACCAGTCGCTGTACAACATCAACTCGCTCTGCCTGTGGTGCTGCCTGGCCTGGGTCGCGACGATCTTCATGTTCTGCTACGTCACCACGCACAACATCAAGCACCGGATCGTGCCCGCGCCGAACTGGCTGCGCAACGGACTGACGGAGTTCCACTGGGTGCCGCCGGTCCTCTGGGTGGGCATCATCGGCATGTTGATCCTGACCCGCTGGTGGGACTTCTGGACCAGCTGACCGTCCGCGCCGGGAGCGGGCACCGGCCCGGCCGGGCTGTCAGTGCCGTGACATAGGCTTCAAAACGTGGAGCCCGACCTCTTTACCGCAGCCGCCGAAGACCGCCAGGAGAAGGACCCGTCCAGCAGCCCCCTCGCTGTCCGGATGCGCCCTCGTATCCTCGACGAGGTCGTCGGCCAGCAGCATCTGCTGAAGCCGGGCTCGCCGCTGCGCCGCCTCGTCGGCGAAGGGGGCGGCGGGCCTGCCGGCCCGTCGTCGGTGATCCTCTGGGGCCCGCCCGGCATCGGCAAGACGACTCTGGCGTACGTGGTCAGCAAGGCCACCAACAAGCGCTTCGTCGAGCTCTCCGCGATCACCGCGGGGGTCAAGGAAGTACGGGCCGTCATCGAGAGCGCCCGCCGCGCCACCGGCGGCTACGGCAAGGAGACCGTCCTCTTCCTCGACGAGATCCACCGCTTCTCCAAGGCCCAGCAGGACTCACTGCTGCCGGCGGTGGAGAACCGCTGGGTGACGCTCATCGCTGCGACGACCGAGAATCCGTACTTCTCGATCATCTCGCCGCTTCTGTCGCGCTCGCTGCTCCTGACCCTCGAATCGCTCACCGACGACGATCTGCGCGCCCTGATGCGCCGCGCCCTGACCGCCGAGCACGGCCTCGGCGGGGCGGTCACACTGCCCGAGGACGCCGAGGCCCATCTGCTGCGCATCGCGGGCGGTGACGCGCGCCGCGCGCTGACGGCGCTGGAGGCCGCGGCCGGTGCGGCGCTCGCCATGCAGGAGAAGGAGGTCACCCTCCAGACGGTCGAGGCGACCGTCGACCGGGCGGCCGTGAAGTACGACCGGGACGGCGACCAGCACTACGACGTGGCGAGTGCCCTGATCAAGTCGATCCGCGGCTCCGACGTGGACGCGGCGCTGCACTACCTGGCCCGGATGATCGAGGCGGGGGAGGACCCGCGGTTCATCGCCCGGCGGCTGATGATCTCCGCCAGTGAGGACATCGGCCTCGCCGACCCGACGGCGCTGCCCACAGCGGTCGCCGCCGCCCAGGCCGTCGCCATGATCGGCTTCCCGGAGGCGGCGCTCACCCTCAGCCACGCCACGATCGCGCTGGCGCTCGCCCCCAAGTCCAATGCGGCGACGCTGGCGATCTCCGCCGCCCAGGAGGATGTGCGCAACGGCCTGGCGGGCCCGGTCCCGGCGCATCTGCGCGACGGCCACTACAAGGGGGCCGCCAAACTGGGCCATGCGCAGGGCTACGTCTATCCGCACGATGTCCCCGGCGGGATCGCGGCGCAGCAGTACGCCCCGGACGCGGTGGCCGACAAGCGCTACTACCGGCCCACCCGGTACGGCGCCGAGGCGCGCTATGCGGATGTGGTGGACCGGGTCCGCGAGCGGCTGGGCCGCGGTGGTTCCGACGACGCGACGGACGCCTGACGCTCCTCCTCCGGACGGTGGGGCACCCGTTCAGCGTGCGGCCGCTTCGAACAGTGTGTGCATCGCGTGGCGCAGTCCGGTGACGTCGCGCACCGGCTCGGGGAATTCGAAGCGTGCGTCGAAGCACCGCCCGTCGGCCTCGCAGAAGCGCACCCGCAGCCCGTGCCGGTCGAGCGCGACCGGCACGACCGAGGGCCGGTGGGCCGCGCAGCTGCCGTCCGCCCGCTCTCCCAGCAGCCCGCACAGCAGCGCCACCTGTTCGCCGTGCGCCGCGTGCAGATGCTGCAGCAGCTCCGCCTCGTGGGCGACGAGCGGGTCGGCGGCGGCGTCCCGGAATTCCTCCGGTTCGACGTCCTGGGCGCCCCACAGATCGTCGACGTACGCCTCACCGGTCTCCAGCCGCAGCATCATCCGTCCGGGCCCGGCCATGCCCGGTACGGAGGTGAGCCATCCGGAGATCCAGCCGCGGCCACGGATGCGGTGCGGTACGGAGACCGGTGCGACGTCCGTGATCTCCAACACGGCGGTCAGTTCGTCGTCCTGGGCGCGCGTGGCGGCCCGTACGGCCGGGGAATCGGCGGGAAACTCGAGGAACAGATCGCCCTCGGGGCCTACGCTGCGGTCCAGCGGCACCAGCTGGTCGAAACCGGCTGTGGTCAGCCCGGGGATGAGCAGTACCGCCGAACAGGTACTCTGTACGAGAGTTCGTGTGCGCTCGGCTGCTGACGGCATCCGAGTGTTTTCAAGCCCGCTGGGACGCGGCTGACCACGATCTGATCGGTCCTCCGTCGTATCGACGCCCTCGATGGCGTCGACGCTGTCAGTGCTGTCCGTGACGTGTGTGGTGTTCCCAGGGCGAGACATGCGATCTCCTTGAGTAAGGTGAGCCTAACCTAACCCACAACGGAGGTCTGGAGAACGTGCCTAATCAGTCGCGTCCCAAGGTCAAGAAGTCTCGTGCGCTCGGCATCGCCCTGACGCCGAAGGCCGTCAAGTACTTCGAGGCCCGCCCCTACCCGCCGGGCGAGCACGGCCGTGGCCGCAAGCAGAACTCGGACTACAAGGTCCGTCTGCTCGAGAAGCAGCGTCTGCGCGCCCAGTACGACATCAGCGAGCGCCAGATGGCGCGCGCCTACGACCGCGCCAAGAAGGCCGAGGGCAAGACGGGCGAGGCGCTCGTCGTCGAGCTCGAGCGCCGTCTCGACGCGCTGGTCCTGCGTTCGGGCATCGCCCGCACGATCTACCAGGCCCGCCAGATGGTCGTCCACGGCCACATCGAGGTCGACGGCCGCAAGGTCGACAAGCCGTCCTTCCGCGTCCGTCCCGACAACATCGTGATGGTCCGCGAGCGCAGCCGCGACAAGCACCCCTTCCAGGTGGCCCGCGAGGGTGGTTACGCCCCCGACGGCGAGACCCCGCGCTACCTGCAGGTGAACCTGAAGGCCCTGGCCTTCCGCCTGGACCGGGACCCGAACCGCAAGGAGATCCCGGTGATCTGCGACGAGCAGCTCGTCGTCGAGTACTACGCCCGCTGATCCAGGCGTAGCCGCTCTCACCAGCGCTCAGGCCCGCCCCTCCCCGAAGCCGGGGAGGCGGCGGGCTTCCGCGTTCTGCCGTCCGGGGCCGGTACGGGACCACGCCGCTGTGCCTTCACGCCGGGACGGTCCACGGGCCGGCACGCCAGCGCCCGTGCCACCGCCGCGTCCGGATCCAGCTGTGCACCCGCCCGCCGACCCGATTCGTACCGTGCGTCGCCCAGCTCCCGCCGTGCCAGCCGCTCGCACTCCGCCCGGGGCCTGCCGTAGTACGCCGAACCGAACAGCGGCAGCCCCACCGACGGCCAGATCCGCTCGGCGGCCCCCTGCAGCACCGCTGCCTCCGCCGCATCCCCCTCGACCGCCGTGACCAGTGCCAGCAGTTCCATGGCAAGGACGGACCCGAGCAGGTCATGGAAGGTGTGGCCGATCGCCAGGGACTCCCGGAGCAGTTCCCGGGCGCACTCCGGCCGCCCCTGCTGCAGCTGCGCGTAGGCCAGCACGAAGAGCGCGTAGGAGAGTGCCCACCGCTCCCCGCGGTCCTCGCAGACCTCCCTGACCTCCTGGCAGATCTCCGCAGCGGCCTCCAGGTCCCCGCGGAACCCGACCGCCATCGCCAGTTCGATCTGGGCCATCAGCACATTGCTGTTCAACTCGCCGAGGTCCCGGTAGCGCCTCAGGGCGTCCTGCAACAGTTCCTCCGCGCGGACCATGTCGTCCGTGACGAGGGCCAGACATCCCGTGCGGTGCACCGCGTAGGCCTGGGCCGTCGCGTCACCGGTCCGGTCCGCCTCCTCCCGGCACTCGTGCAACGCGGAGATCGCACCGACCGCGTCCCCCTGCAGCACGGCCACATACCCGAGCACCCACAGCGCCTTGAGCCGGGAGGGTTCGTACGGCGTCTCCTCCTCCAGTACGTGGTTCAGCCAGTGCCGCCCCTCCGAGAGGCGCCCGCAGCCGACCCAGAGGAACCAGAGCGTGCCCGCCAGGTACTGCGCGAGATGGGCCTCGTCCGGGCACTCCAGCGAACACTCCATCGCCTGGCGCAGATTGGGCAGTTCGCTCTCGGCCCGGGCCGCGACCTCGCCCTGCCGTGGGCTGAACCAGTCGAGCTCGCACCAGGTGGCGAGCCCCAGGAACCAGTCCCGGTGGCGCCGTCGTAACCGGTCCGTGTCGCCGGTGGCGGCCAGCCACTCGGCGCCGTACTCGCGCACCGTGTCCAGCATCCGGTAGCGGGTGCCCACCGCCGAGTCCTCGCGCAGCACCACGGACTGCGCCAGCAGCCCCGTCAGCACATCGAGCACCGACTCGGCCGGCAGCTCGGGGCTGCTGCAGATGTACTCGACGGCCTCCAGATCGAACTGCCCGGCGAATACCGACAGCCGCGCCCACAACAGCCGCTGCTCCGGGGCGCACAGCTCATGGCTCCAGCCGATGGCCGTACGGAGCGTCTGGTGGCGTGCCTGCGCGCTGCGGCTGGCACCGGTCAGCAGCCGGAAGCGGTCGTCCAGGCGCTGCAGCACCTGTTCCGTGGACAGGGCGCGAAGCCGTCCGGCGGCCAGTTCCAGCGCGAGCGGGATCCCGTCCAGCCGACGGCACAGCTCCCGCGCCGATCCGCGGTTGTCCTCCGTCAGCCGGAACCCCGGGCACACCGCCGCGGCCCGTTCCGCGAACAGCGTCATCGCGTCCTCTTCGGCCATCGGCGCTAGCGGATAGGTGACCTCACCGTCCAGCTCCAGGGGCCGCCGTCCGGCGGCCAGCACCCGCAGCTGCGGGGCCCTGCGCAGCAGCGCGCACACCAACTCGGCGCAGGCGTCGACAAGATGCTCGAAGCCGTCGATGACCAGCAGGAGCCGGCGTCCGGTGAGATGTTCGAGAAGTGTCGTGCGGGGCGGGCGACCGGTGTGATCGGTGAGTCCCAGCGCATCGATCACGGCATGTTCCAGCAGCCCGGGGTCGTGGACGGCGGACAGCTCCACCAGCCGGACCCCGTCGCAGTACCGTTTCTCCAGGAGAGCCGCAGCCCGGACGGCACATCGGGTCTTCCCCACGCCACCCACCCCGACCACGGTGACCAGTCTCGATTCCGTCAGCAGACGGCCCAGGTCGGCCAGCTCCTCGTCACGTCCCACGAATCGGTTCAGTTCCGCCGGGAGATTGCCACGGGCCGTGGTGCCCGGGCTCGGAGCGTCGGGGGAGTCGTCCGGGGAGGGGCGCTGGGAGCGTCGCATGAACACGCAGAGTACTGGCCCGGCAGCTCTCCGTACAATCTCCTTTGTGCAACTCCCGATCCCCCCATCCCCAATGCGGTAGGGGGCGCGCCCCCCGGCGCGATAGGGTCGGGAGACGACGATTCGACAAGCCAGGGAGCGGTGCAACGTGTCCGGTGGAGAGGTGGCCGGGATCCTGGTGGCCGTCTTCTGGGCGATCCTGGTCTCGTTCCTCGCCGTCGTCCTGGTGAGGCTGGCCCAGACGCTCAGGGCAACCACCAAGCTCGTGGCGGAAGTGACCGAACAGGCCGTTCCGCTGCTCGCCGACGCCTCCGCGACGGTGCGCTCCGCGCAGACCCAGCTCGACAAGGTCGACGCGATCGCGACGGACGTCCAGGAGGTCACCTCCAACGCCTCGGCGCTCTCCACCACCGTCGCATCGACCTTCGGCGGACCACTGGTCAAGGTGGCCGCGTTCGGCTACGGAGTGCGGCAGGCCATCGGCCGCCGGACCTCCTCGGAAGCCGAACCGGCCCGCCGGGCGCCGCGTCGCACGGTGATCGTCGGCCGTACGGTGCCGTCCGCGAGGGCCAAGAAGCGCGGCGGCAGAAGCTCCCGCGGATCGAAGGACTGACGCAGCGATGTTCCGCCGTACGTTCTGGTTCACCGCCGGCGCAGCCGCCGGTGTCTGGGCCACCACCAAGGTCAACCGGAAGCTCAAGCAACTGACCCCCGAGAGCCTGGCGGCGCGTGCCGCCGACAAGGCGATCGAGGGAGGTCACAAGCTCAAGGACTTCGCCCTGGACGTCCGCGACGGCATGGTCCGGCGCGAGGCCGAGCTGGGGGAGGCGCTGGGCCTGCAGGCACCGATCGACCCCGAGCTCCCGGTACAGCGTCATTTCGCGGTCGAGGCGGCCGAGCCCGCCCCGGCCGCAGACGCCACCGCCCACCGCAAGCTCCCCTACAACTCGTACAACGACAACTCGTACAACCGGAATGAGGACCACTGATGGAGTCGGCTGAAATTCGTCGCCGCTGGCTGAGCTTCTTCGAGGAGCGCGGGCACACCGTCGTGCCTTCGGCGTCGCTCATCGCGGACGACCCGACTCTGCTGCTGGTCCCCGCGGGCATGGTCCCCTTCAAGCCGTACTTCCTCGGCGAGGTCAAGCCGCCCGCCCCGCGCGTCACCAGCGTGCAGAAGTGCGTGCGTACGCCCGACATCGAAGAGGTCGGCAAGACCACCCGGCACGGCACCTTCTTCCAGATGTGCGGGAACTTCTCGTTCGGCGACTACTTCAAGGAAGGCGCCATCAGCTACGCCTGGGAGGCTCTCACCACCTCCGTGGCGGACGGCGGCTTCGGTCTCGACCCCGAGCGACTGTGGATCACGGTCTACCTCGACGACGACGAGGCCGAGCAGATCTGGCGCGACAAGATCGGCGTCCCGGCCGAACGCATCCAGCGTCTGGGCAAGAAGGACAACTTCTGGTCCATGGGCGTCCCCGGCCCGTGCGGCCCCTGCTCCGAGATCAACTACGACCGCGGCCCCGAATTCGGTGTCGAGGGCGGCCCGGCCGTCAACGACGAGCGCTACGTGGAGATCTGGAACCTGGTCTTCATGCAGTACGAGCGGGGCGCCGGCGACGGCAAGGAGGACTTCCCGATCCTCGGTGACCTGCCGTCCAAGAACATCGACACCGGCCTCGGCCTCGAGCGCCTCGCGATGATCCTGCAGGACGTGCAGAACCTGTACGAGATCGACACCTCGATGGCCGTCATCGAGAAGGCCACCGAGCTGACCGGGGTGCGCTACGGCGAGAACCACACCTCCGACGTCTCGCTCCGGGTCGTCACCGACCACATGCGTACATCCGTCATGCTCATCGGCGACGGTGTCACCCCCGGCAACGAGGGCCGCGGCTACGTCCTGCGCCGCATCATGCGCCGCGCCGTCCGCAACATGCGTCTCCTCGGCGCCACCGGGCCGGTCGTCGCCGAGCTCGTCGACACGGTCATCAAGTCGATGGGTCAGCAGTACCCGGAGCTGATCACCGACCGCAAGCGCATCGAGACCGTCGCGCTCGCCGAAGAGGCCGCCTTCCTGAAGGCGCTCAAGGGCGGCACCAACATCCTCGACACCGCCGTCACCGAGACCAAGGCCGCCGGCGGCAAGGTCCTCGCCGGCGACAAGGCGTTCCTGCTCCACGACACCTGGGGCTTCCCGATCGACCTCACCCTGGAGATGGCCGCCGAACAGGGCCTCGCCGTGGACGAGGACGGCTTCCGCCGCCTGATGAAGGAGCAGCGGGACCGTGCCAAGGCCGACGCCAAGGCCAAGAAGACCGGTCACGCCGACCTGTCCGCCTACCGCGAGGTGGCCGACAAGTCGGGCTCCACCGAGTTCACCGGCTACACCTCCACCGAGGGCGAGTCGACGATCGTCGGCCTCCTCGTCGACGGGATCTCCTCGCCCGCCGCCACCGAGGGCGACGAGGTCGAGGTCGTCCTCGACCGCACGCCGTTCTACGCCGAGGGCGGCGGCCAGCTCGCCGACCAGGGCCGGATCCGGCTCGACACCGGCGCCGTCATCCAGGTGCGCGACGTCCAGCAGCCGGTCCCGGGCGTCTCCGTGCACAAGGGCACGGTCCAGGTCGGCGAGGTGACGGTCGGCGCCACCGCCTACGCCGCGATCGACACCACCCGCCGCCGCGCCATCGCCCGCGCCCACAGCGCCACGCACCTCACGCACCAGGCGCTCCGTGACGCCCTCGGCCCGACGGCCGCCCAGGCCGGTTCGGAGAACTCGCCGGGCCGCTTCCGCTTCGACTTCGGTTCCCCCGCCGCCGTCCCCGGCACGGTCCTGACCGACGTGGAGCAGAAGATCAACGAGGTCCTCTCCCGGGAGCTCGACGTCCAGGCCGAGGTCATGTCGATCGACGAGGCCAAGAAGCAGGGCGCCATCGCCGAGTTCGGCGAGAAGTACGGCGAGCGGGTCCGGGTCGTCACCATCGGCGACTTCTCCAAGGAGCTCTGCGGCGGTACGCACGTCCACAACACCGCTCAGCTGGGTCTGGTGAAGCTGCTCGGCGAGTCGTCCATCGGCTCCGGCGTGCGCCGTATCGAGGCCCTCGTCGGCGTCGACGCGTACAACTTCCTGGCCAAGGAGCACACGGTCGTCGCCCAGCTCCAGGAGCTGGTCAAGGGCCGCCCCGAGGAGCTTCCTGAGAAGGTCTCCGCCATGCTCGGCAAGCTCAAGGACGCCGAGAAGGAGATCGAGAAGTTCCGCGCGGAGAAGGTTCTCCAGGCCGCCGGCGGACTCGCCGACTCCGCCAAGGACGTACGCGGTGTCGCCCTGGTCACCGGACAGGTGCCGGACGGGACGTCCGCCGACGACCTGCGCAGGCTGGTCCTCGACGTCCGGGGCCGCATCCAGGGCGGCCGCCCGGCCGTCGTGGCGCTGTTCACCACGGCCAACGGCCGCCCGCTCACCGTCATCGCCACCAACGAGGCCGCCCGCGAGCGTGGCCTCAAGGCCGGTGACCTGGTCCGTACGGCTGCCAAGACCCTCGGCGGCGGTGGCGGCGGCAAGCCGGACGTCGCCCAGGGCGGCGGCCAGAACCCCGCCGCCATCGGCGAGGCCGTCGCCGCTGTCGAACGCCTCGTCACCGAGACGGCGTGACGGCGGAAGTGACCCAGATGCGCCGTGGACGTCGCCTCGCGATCGACGTCGGGGACGCCCGGATCGGGGTCGCCTCGTGCGACCCCGACGGGATCCTCGCCACGCCGGTGGAAACCGTGCCGGGACGCGACGTCCCGGCCGCCCACCGGCGGCTGGGGCAGATCGTCGAGGAGTACGAGCCCATCGAGATCATCATCGGTCTGCCCAGATCCCTGGGTGGCGGTGAAGGGCCCGCCGCGGCCAAGGTCCGGCTGTTCGCCCAGGAGGTCGCCCGCTCGGCCGCACCCATTCCGGTGCGATTGGTGGACGAGAGGATGACCACAGTGACCGCGAGTCAGGGACTGCGCGCCTCGGGTGTGAAGTCCAAGAAGGGCCGGTCTGTCATCGATCAGGCTGCCGCTGTGGTGATCCTCCAGAACGCTCTGGAGTCGGAGCGGGCGTCAGGTAAAGCTCCGGGCGAAGGCGTCGAAGTGGTTGTCTGATCGCGATACGGTAACGTTCCGCGCGATGCGGCGGTGTTCGAACAAACACCGCACAGCAAAGAGGCGGAAGTTCGTCTCGCGGCTCTAGGGGATCGATGACTGAGTATGGCCGGGGCCCTGGCTCCGAACCGTGGCATCCCGAGGATCCCCTCTATGGGGACCAGGGATGGGACGGCCAGCAGGCTGCCCACGGCCAGAGCCAGTACGGCGGCCCGCAGCAGTCCTATCCGCAGGACCCCTACGCCCAGCAGCCGCAGCAGATGTACCCCCAGCATCAGCAGCACCAGCAGTACGGCTCGCCTCAGGACCCGTACGCGCAGGACCCGTATGCGCAGCAGCGGCAGCCGCAGCAGCACGACCCTTACGCCCAGGACCCGTATGGGCAGCAGCAGCCGCAGCAGCAGCCGCATGACCCGTATGCCCAGCAGGCTCCGCAGCACCAGCAGTACAACGGTGGCTGGGACACCGGTCAGCAGCCCGCGGCGATGCCGCCCTACGACGGCCAGGCGCAGGACGCGTACGGGAACCGGCAGGGTGGCTACGGCGCATCGCACGACCCCTACGGCACTCCCGAGGCGTACCCGCCGCCGCAGCCCCCGGGCCGGCGTGAGGCCGCGCCCGAACAGGCCCCACCGCGTAACCCCGACTGGGACCCGGACGAGCCCGAGGAGGAGACGCACCCCTTCTTCACGGGCGTCGACGACGACCGCGATGTCCGGCGCCCCCGTGACGACGATGACGAGTACGACGACGACCCGCGTGAGTCGCGCAGAGGCGGCGACAGCGAACGCCGCGGCAAGGGCAAGAAGAAGAGCCGCAACGGCTGCGCCTGCCTCGTCGTCTCCCTGGTCCTCGCCGGCGGTCTCGGCGGCGCGGCCTACTTCGGCTACACGTACTGGCAGGAACAATTCGGCCCCGCACCCGACTACTCGGGCCAGGGCTCCGGCAGCGTCGAGGTGGAGATCCCGAAGCTCGCCCTCGGCAACGAGATCGGCAACATCCTGAAGGAGAAGGGCGTCGTCAAGAGCGTCGACGCCTTCGTCGCGGCGCAGACCGAGAACCCCAAGGGGAAATCGATCCAGGCCGGCGTCTATGTCCTCAAGGAGCACATGTCCGCGGCCGAGGCCGTGAAGATGATGCTCGACCCTAAGAGCCAGAATCTGCTGATCATTCCTGAGGGCACGACCAACAGGAACGTCTACAAGATGGTTGACACGAAGCTCGGCCTCAAGGCCGGCACCACCAAAGACGTAGCCAAGAAGAACGTCGGCGATCTCGGGCTGCCGGACTGGGCCGATGACGACCCGGTCGTCGACGACCGGCTGGAGGGCTTCCTCTATCCCGCGGCCTACCCGGTCACCAAGGAGATGAAGCCCGAGGCCGTCCTCAAGAAGATGGTCTCCCGGGCCAACCAGGAGTACGGCAAGGTCGACCTGGAGTCGAACGCCAAGAAGCTGGGCCTCAAGAACCCCTGGCAGCTGATCACGGTCGCCAGCCTCGTTCAGGCCGAGGGCAAGTACAAGCACGACTTCGACAAGGTCGCCCGGGTCGTCTACAACCGGCTCAAGCCCAACAACACCGAGACCTACGGACTGCTGGACTTCGACTCCACCGTGAACTACGCCAAGGCCCAGAGCACCCTGGACACGGGCCCGGTGGCGGACCTGCGGAAGTTCAAGGACCCGTACAACACGTACTACGTCCACGGGCTGCCGCCGGGTCCCATCAACAACCCCGGCGAAGCGGCGCTTCACTCGGCGATCAAGCCCACTCCCGGGCCTTGGTACTACTTCGTGTCCGTGACCGCGGACAAGACCGTGTTCGCGGTCACCAACGAAGAGCACGAGCGCAATCGCAAGAAGTACGAACAGGAGAAGTCGGGTCAGTGAGCACCATCCGACGGGCGGCCGTCCTCGGCTCGCCCATCGCCCACTCGCTCTCCCCGGTCCTGCACCGGGCCGCGTACGCGGAACTGGGTCTCGACCACTGGTCGTACGATCGCTTCGAGATCGACGAGGCCGCGCTCCCCGGGTTCGTCCAGGGGCTCGACTCCACGTGGGCCGGTCTTTCACTGACCATGCCGCTCAAGCGCGCGATCATCCCCCTGCTGGACTCCGTCAGCGAGACCGCGTCGTCGGTGGAGGCCGTCAACACGGTCGTCTTCACGGAGGACGGTCGACGGATCGGCGACAACACCGATATTCCAGGGATGATCGCGGCCTTGCGGGAACGCGGCGTGGACCAGGTGGAATCCGCGTCGATCCTCGGTGCGGGGGCTACCGCCTCATCCGCACTGGCGGCGCTTTCCCACGTCTGTACCGGTCCTGTCACCGCCTACGTACGCAGTGCCACCCGTGCTGCGGAGATGCGAGGCTGGGGCGAGAGGCTCGGTGTCGAGGTGCGCACTCTGGAATGGAGCCTGGCCGTTCGGGCCTTTGATGCCGAGTTGGTGATCGCTACGACTCCGGCGGGTGCCACGGATGAGCTGGCGGGCGCCGTTCCGGGCACTGCCGGTGTCTTGTTCGACGTTCTGTACGAGCCCTGGCCGACGGCTCTGTCCTCTGCGTGGCCGGGTCGAGGAACGGTCCTCGGGGGCATGGACCTCCTGGTGCATCAGGCCGTGCTTCAGGTCGAACTCATGACGGGCTGTGTTCCCGCACCGCTGCGTGAGATGAGAGCAGCCGGTGAACGTGCTCTCGAAGGGCTCAGGGATTAGTTTCGGTCGCAGTCCGGCCGATTTGATGTGAGCAGATCAATTCAGGTTGTCGGACTGCTACGTTCTCCCGTCGTGGAGCCGGTGTTGATCACATCGGCCAGGAGGGGAGAGATTGTGCGCACGTTGGTGAGCCGCGGGCTTACGGTGTCGGTAGCTGCCTTGAGCACGCTGATCGCTGGTACGGGTGTGGCCAGCGCATCGAGTCCCGCGGACAAGGCTGTGGCCGCTTGTGGGTCCAGTTACTACGTCCAGCGGCAGCAGTCGATGGGACTGGGGCAGAACACAACTGTATTCCTGCTGTACAGCGCCTCGACGCGCAACAACTGTGTGGTCACCGTGAAACACGAGAACGCGGGCGCGTACTACGGAACGGCGACCGGTCTCGGCGCGGGAATCCAGGCGGAGGGCGGGGCCTGGAAGAAGGACGACGGGGACTACAAGTACTACGCAGGTCCTGTGTATCTGAGCGCGGCCGGCCAGTGCGTTCGCTTCTGGGGACACTACGAGGAGATCGGGGCCTCCAGCATCCGGGACTGGTATCACACCAGCACCTTCGGTAATTGCGGCTGACGACAAGAGCACCGAGGACCCGGCCACCCTATGCGGGGCCGGGTCCTCGGTGCTCCGTCGGAGCCGCCTCCTCCGGCCGGGTTTCAGGTACCTGGTGCATCCAGGCCACGTCTTCGAGCGTCCGACAGCTGGTACGCCGATCAGATCCACCTCCCGGGCATGGGAGGATCAAAGGCGGCGGGCCAGGGCCGCGCACCCGGTCGCGCCGTTGCAGTTTCAGGCGCGAGCATGAGGAGCACCGTTGAGCAGGTTGCGCTGGCTGACCGCAGGGGAGTCGCACGGCCCCGCACTGGTGGCGACGCTGGAGGGTCTTCCCGCCGGCGTCCCGATCACCACGGAGATGGTGGCGGACGCACTCGCCCGGCGGCGGCTCGGCTATGGCCGCGGCGCTCGGATGAAGTTCGAGAAGGACGAGGTCACCTTCCTCGGCGGGGTGCGCCACGGGCTCACCATGGGCTCCCCGGTCGCCGTGATGGTGGGCAACACCGAATGGCCCAAGTGGGAGCAGGTCATGTCGGCCGACCCGGTCGACCCCGACGAACTGGCCAAGCTGGCCCGTAACGCCCCGCTGACCCGCCCGCGCCCCGGCCACGCCGACCTCGCGGGCATGCAGAAGTACGGCTTCGACGAGGCCCGGCCGATCCTGGAGCGCGCCAGCGCCCGGGAGACCGCGGCCCGGGTGGCGCTCGGCGCCGTCGCGCGGTCGTACCTCAAGGAGACCGCGGGCATCGAGATCGTCAGCCACGTCGTCGAACTGGCCGCGGCCAAGGCGCCCTACGGTGTCTACCCCACGCCCGCCGACGTCGAGAAGCTCGACGCCGACCCGGTGCGCTGCCTCGACGCCGCCGCGAGCAAGGAAATGGTCGCCGAGATCGACCAGGCCCACAAGGACGGCGACACCCTCGGCGGTGTTGTCGAGGTGCTCGCGTACGGCGTGCCGGTCGGCCTCGGCTCGCACGTGCACTGGGACCGGCGTCTCGATGCCCGTCTCGCCGCCGCTCTCATGGGCATTCAGGCCATCAAGGGTGTCGAGGTCGGCGACGGCTTCGACCTGGCCAGGGTCCCCGGCTCGAAGGCACACGACGAGATCCTGGTCACCGAGGACGGCATCAAGCGCGCCTCCGGCCGTTCCGGCGGCACCGAGGGCGGTCTGACCACCGGAGAGCTGCTGCGGGTCCGCGCCGCGATGAAGCCCATCGCGACAGTGCCGCGCGCGCTGGCCACCGTCGACGTCGTCACCGGGGAGCCCGCCAAGGCGCACCACCAGCGCTCCGATGTCTGTGCCGTGCCGGCCGCCGGGATCGTCGCCGAGGCGATGGTCGCGCTGGTCCTGGCCGACGCCGTCGCGGAGAAGTTCGGCGGCGACAGCGTCCCCGAGACCCACCGCAACGTCCAGTCGTACCTCGACCACCTCCAGATCCGATGAGCGGCCCGTTGATCGTCCTCGTCGGCCCGATGGGCGTCGGCAAGTCCACGGTCGGTGAGCTCCTCGCCGACCGGCTCGGCACCACCTACCGGGACACCGACGCGGACGTCGTGGCCACGGCGGGCAAGCCGATCTCGGAGATCTTCTACGACGAGGGCGAGGAACACTTCCGCGAGCTGGAGCGAGAGGCGGTACGCGCCGCGGTCGCCGAGCACACGGGCATCCTGTCGCTCGGCGGCGGAGCCGTACTCGACGAGACGACCCGCACCCTGCTCGCCGACCACGCGGTCGTCTATCTCTCGATGGACGTCGAAGAGGCCGTCAAGCGGGTGGGGCTGAACACCGCGCGCCCGCTGCTCGCCGTCAACCCGCGCCGACAGTGGCGCGAGCTGATGGACGCCCGCCGCCATCTCTACACCGAGGTGGCCAGGGCGACCGTCGCCACCGACGGGCGCACCCCCGAAGAGGTCACCCAAGCGGTCCTCGACGCACTGGAACTGCCGGAGCGCGCGGGCGACCCCGCGGCGCCCGGCCGGGAGAACACACACATGACGGACCAGGGACCCACGCGCATCCAGATCGCCGGCAGTGCGGGCACCGACCCGTACGAGGTGCTGATCGGCCGGCAGCTGCTCGGCGAACTGCCGTCGCTCATCGGCGACCGCGCCCAGCGGGTCGCGGTCCTGCACCCCGAGGCGCTCGCCGAGACCGGCGAGGCGGTCCGTCAGGACCTCGCCGACCAGGGGTACGAGGCCATCGCGATCCAGCTGCCGAACGCCGAGGAGGCCAAGACCGTCGAGGTCGCGGCGTACTGCTGGAAGGCGCTCGGCCAGACCGGCTTCACCCGCACCGATGTGATCGTCGGCGTCGGTGGCGGCGCCACCACGGACGTGGCCGGGTTCGTCGCGGCGACCTGGCTGCGCGGGGTGCGCTGGATCGCCGTACCGACGACGGTGCTCGCCATGGTCGACGCGGCGGTCGGCGGCAAGACCGGCATCAACACCGCCGAGGGCAAGAACCTCGTCGGCGCCTTCCACCCGCCGGCCGGGGTGCTCTGCGACCTCGCCTCCCTCGACTCGCTGCCCGTGCACGACTACGTCAGCGGGATGGCCGAGATCATCAAGGCCGGTTTCATCGCCGACCCGGCGATCCTCGACCTGATCGAGTCGGACCCTGAAGGTGCCCGTACGCCCGCCGGACCGCACACCGCCGAGCTGATCGAGCGCTCCATCCGGGTGAAGGCCGAGGTCGTCTCCAGCGACCTCAAGGAGTCCGGTCTGCGCGAGATCCTCAACTACGGTCACACCCTCGGCCACGCCATCGAGAAGAACGAGCGCTACAAGTGGCGCCACGGCGCGGCCGTCTCCATCGGGATGGTCTTCGCCGCCGAGCTCGGCCGCCTGGCCGGCCGCCTCGACGACGCCACCGCCGACCGGCACCGGGCGATCCTGGAGTCGGTCGGACTGCCGCTCACCTACCGCGGTGACCAGTGGCCCAAGCTGCTGGAGAACATGAAGGTCGACAAGAAGTCCCGCGGCGACCTGCTCCGCTTCATCGTCCTCGACGGCCTGGGCAAGCCCACCGTCCTGGAGGGCCCCGACCCGGCCGTGCTGCTCGCCGCGTACGGGGAGGTGTCGGCGTGACCCGCAGGGTCTTCGTGCTCAACGGGCCGAACCTCGGCCGGCTCGGATCCCGTGAGCCCGATGTGTACGGAGCGACGTCGTACGCCGGACTCGTCGAGACCTGCCGGGCGCTCGGCAAGGAGCTCGGCTTCGACGTCGACGTCCGGGAGACCAACGACGAGGGCGAGCTGATCCGCTGGCTGCACGAGGCAGCGGATGGTTCGATTCCGGTCGTTCTGAACCCGGGAGCGTTCACCCACTACTCGTACGGAATGCGGGACGCGGCCGCGCAGCGCACCGCCCCGCTGATCGAGGTGCACATCTCGAACCCGTACGCACGGGAGGAATTCCGCCACACCTCCGTGGTCGCACCGGTCGCCACGGGGACCGTGGCCGGATTCGGCATCGGCTCCTACCGCCTCGCGCTCCGCGCCCTCGCGGACGAACTGACGGACTGACAGGCCGCGTACCGGTCGGCCGGACCCGGCCGACGGGCACTCCGTACCGTCCCCGACCGTTGCCTCTGTGGCGGCCGGGGACGGTACGGTTGCCGTTCCACCAGCGCCAGTTGCCTGTACGAGACGGAGTGGCACCGGATGCAGCACGCAGTGGGGGCCCCGCTGCCGCCGCCCCAAGGACCCGGAAACGGACCTGCCGGCTGGACGCACCAGGCCCAGCACCCCGGACACCCCGGTCCGCCGGGGCCCCCGCCCCCGCCGGCACCCCAGGGCCAGGGCCAGGGCCAGGGCTGGTCCGGGCCCGCCCCGCACCACGCCCCCGCGCCCGTCTCCCGGGAGACCACCGGGCACGTCCAGCTGCCGCCAGGTGGTCCCGTCCCGCTGCCCGCGCCACCCGCCGAGCCCGGCACGGGCACGGCGACGCTCGCCGTCCTCCTGATCGGTCCGGCGGGCGCGGGCAAGACCACCGTGGCCAAGCTGTGGGCCAGCCGCCGCCGGGTCCCCACGGCGCACGTCAGCCTCGACGACGTCCGCGAATGGGTCTGCTCCGGCTTCGCCGACCCGCAGGCCGGGTGGAACGACCACTCGGAGGCCCAGTACCGGCTGGCCCGCCGCACCTGTGGCTTCGCCGCCCGCAATTTCCTGGCCAACGGCATCTCCTGCATCCTCGACGACGCGGTGTTCCCCGACCGCCCGGTCGTCGGCCTCGGCGGCTGGAAGCGCCATGTGGGCCCGGGACTGCTGCCCGTGGTGCTCCTCCCCGGCCTGGAGATCGTGCTGGAGCGCAACGCCGCCCGCAGCGGCAACCGCCGGCTGTCGGACGAGGAGGTCGCCCGGATCCACGGCAGGATGGCGGGCTGGTACGGCTCGGGGCTGCCGATCATCGACAACTCGACCTACGACGTGGAGACCACGGCCCGCGTCCTCGACGACATACTCGCCCGCTCCATAGCCAGCCCGCCCGCATGGTGACGGCCCGGCGGGTCCCGGTTCCGCACACCTGAGCGCGGGCCCCGGCCTGCGGCGGCCCCCGGTCGGATGCGCTGACCGGGCAGCCCGGCGCTCCCGCTCGTAGGCTCATGGCATGTCAGAGGTGTACACCGTCCGCCGCGCGCTGCTGCGGGACCGGTGCGCCGCCGTCGGATCCGCGGCCGCTCTGGTCTCCCGCCCCGCGAACGTCCGCTACCTCGCGGGCGGGGCGCCCCCGGGCGCCGTGCTGCTGCTCGGCCCCGACGAGGACGTCCTGGTCTGCCCCCGAGCGCCGACCGGCGATCCCGTCCAGGGGCGCACCGACGACGAGTTGCGGCTGGCCCTGCTGCCCGCCTCCGACGGCGATCCGGTGGTCGCAGCCGCCGACCTGGCCACCTCCTCCGGCGCGGAATCGCTCGCCGTGGAGGAACACGATCTGACCGTGGCCCGCCACCGGGCCATGCACGCGGTCGCCCCGCGGCTCCGGCTGGCCGACCTCGGCGCCACGGTGGAGCAGCTGCGCGTCGTCAAGGACGAGGAGGAGATCGCCTGCCTGCGGATCGCTGCCGAGATCACCGACCAGGCACTCGGTGAACTCCTCGAATCGATCCTCGTCGGCCGCACCGAACGCCATCTCGCACTGGAACTGGAACGGCGGCTGGTGGACCACGGCGCCGACGGGCCCGCCTTCTCGACCTCCGTCGCGACCGGACCCAACTCGGGCCAGGGCCGTCACCGGCCCTCCGACCGGCGGGTGGAGGAGGGAGATTTCCTCTCCGTCTGCCTCGGCGCGAACTATCGCGGCTACCGGTGCGAGATCGGTCGTACATTTGTCATCGGGACCGCGCCGGCCGCCTGGCAGATCGACCTCTACGACCTGGTTTTCGCCGCTCAGCGGGCCGGACGCGAGGCCCTGGTCCCCGGCGCCGCGTACCGCGATGTGGACCGCGCGGCCCGCCATCTCCTGGACTCCGCGGGCCACGGCGACGGCCTCGCGCCCTCGACCGGGCACGGGGTGGGGCTCGAAATCGACGAGGACCCGCAGCTGGCACCGGCAGCCATGGGTAAACTGGACGCTTGTGTGCCGGTCACCGTCGAACCGGGAGTTCACCTCCCGGGCCGGGGCGGGGTCCGGATCGATGACACGCTCGTCGTGCGCCCCGAGGCGGACGGCGGACCCGAGCTACTCACCATTACGACCAAGGAGCTGCTCGCGCTCTAGCGCGCATCCTTGGTTGTCCACCAGCTTCAGTCCAGGAGATTCCGCAACCGTGGCTTCCACGAACGACCTCAAGAACGGCCTGGTGCTCAAGCTCGACGGAGGCCAGCTCTGGTCCGTCGTCGAGTTCCAGCACGTCAAGCCCGGCAAGGGCCCGGCTTTCGTGCGCACCAAGCTCAAGAACGTGCTGTCCGGCAAGGTCGTCGACAAGACGTTCAACGCCGGCGTGAAGGTCGAGACGGCCACCATTGACCGCCGCGACATGCAGTTCTCGTACATGGACGGCGAGTACTTCGTCTTCATGGACATGGACACGTACGACCAGCTCATGGTCGACCGCAAGGCTGTCGGCGACGCCGCCAACTTCCTGATCGAGGGCTTCACGGCCTCCGTCGCCCAGCACGAGGGCGAGGTGCTCTACGTCGAGCTGCCGGCCGCCGTCGAGCTGACCATCCAGCACACCGACCCGGGCGTCCAGGGCGACCGCTCCACCGGCGGCACCAAGCCCGCCACGCTGGAGACCGGTTACGAGATCGGCGTCCCGCTCTTCATCACCACGGGTGAGAAGATCAAGGTCGACACCCGCACGGGCGACTACCTCGGCCGGGTGAACAGCTAACCGTGGCTGCTCGGAACACGGCCCGCAAGCGAGCCTTCCAGATCCTCTTCGAGGCCGACCAGCGCGGTGAGTCCGTGCAGACGGTCCTCGCGGACTGGGTGCGGCTCTCGCGGTCCGACACCCGTCAGCCCCCGGTCACCGAGTACACGATGGAGCTCGTCGAGGGGTACGCGCAGTACGCCGACCGGATCGACGACCTCATCATCACCTACGCCGTGGACTGGGAGATCGACCGCATGCCGGTCGTCGACCGGAACATCCTGCGGCTCGGTGCGTACGAGCTGATCTGGGTGGACGGGACGCCGGACGCGGTGGTGATCGACGAGGCGGTCCAGCTCGCCAAGGAGTTCTCCACCGATGACTCCCCGTCCTTCGTGAACGGGCTGCTGGCCCGCTTCAAGGACCTCAAGCCGAACCTTCGCCGGGAGTCGTAGCTTCTGGCGGAGTTCAGCCCACGAAGGGCCCACGGTCGCACGACCGTGGGCCCTTCGGCGTGCTACTCCCGGGCGAGGCGGGGTGCGGTGCCCCGGTACGGGGTGGGTGTCCTCGTCCTCGATCACCGGACGGCTTCGACAGGTGCGCCGGCCGCCCCGGTACGGCGCTGCGCCGCCACGCGGTGCGGTAGTGGGTGGTCCGGAGCCCCTCCGGGGGCCGGACCGGCAGCCGCGCGTCTGCGGCGATTCGTTCTTCCGGGGGTGAGGGGCAAGTGGCAGAGCAAGTGATGCAGAGGTGGGGCCGTTCGGGGGAGTCCCCGACCTCGTGAGCCGGCACACGTGCGGGGTACGCGCTCGATCCCGTCCGGCGATCGAGGACGGAACCCTCGACCCGGACCCGGGCCCGGGCACCGGCAGCGGGCAACAAAAAACGCCGGGATGCCCGGGGCCCAAATGGGGACCCGGCCAACCCGGCGTTACGTTTCTTCGGAGCTTCAGACCCGCACGTCAGCCCTCGTCGTGGGCGACCGCGCGGCGCGCGTCCGCATCCAGGACGCCCCAGCTGATCAGCTGCTCGGTGAGCACGGACGGCGACTGGTCGTAGATCACGGCCAGGGTGCGCAGGTCGTCCTGGCGGATCGAGAGCACCTTGCCGTTGTAGTCACCGCGCTGGCTCTGGATCGTCGCCGCGTAGCGCTGCAGCGGTCCGGCCTTCTCCGGCGGGACGTGGGCGAGGCGCTCCAGGTCCAGGACAAGCTTCGGCGGCGGCTCGGCGGCCCCGCCGGGCGTCGTACCGGGCAGAAGCTCCTGCACCGGGACACCGTAGAAGTCCGCCAGCTCGGCGAGACGCTGTACGGTCACGGCACGGTCGCCGCGCTCGTACGAACCGACCACGACGGCCTTCCAGCGGCCCTGGGACTTCTCCTCCACACCATGGAGGGAGAGGCCCTGCTGGGTGCGGATGGCACGGAGCTTGGCCCCGAGCTGTTTTGCGTATTCGCTGGACATAAGGCTCCCCGGACGAAGTCTGGTAACTCACTGTGAGGTTACGCAGCGTTACTTGGATGCGTCAAGCCGAATGGTCCGCACCGGCACCTCCCGGGATTGTGACCAAGGCTCCGTGCAAGGCCTGGTAACGTTGATGAAGCAAATTTCGACGTCCTTTAAGGTCCGTCCAGTGAGGCGGAGAAGGAGGTCCGTTTCTTATGGACGCACAGCACGAAGCCACCGGCAATGCGGCACGCCCCGTTCTCGAGGCTCCCGACATCGCTCGAGTACTGACCCGAATCGCCCACGAAATCGTCGAACGCGCCAAGGGCGCCGACGATGTGGTGCTCCTCGGCATCCCGACACGAGGCGTCTTCCTCGCCCGTCGGCTGGCCGACAAGCTCGAAGAGATCACCGGCCGCAAGGTGCCGGTCGGCTCCCTCGACATCACCATGTACCGCGACGACCTGCGGCTGCGCCCGGCGCGCGCCCTGGCCCGCACCGAGATCCCCGGCGAGGGTATCGAGGGCCGACTGGTCGTCCTGGTCGACGACGTGCTCTTCTCCGGCCGTACGATCCGCGCCGCGCTCGACGCGCTCGGCGACATCGGCCGCCCCCGCGCGGTGCAACTCGCGGTCCTTGTCGACCGCGGCCACCGCGAACTCCCCATCCGCGCCGACTACGTCGGCAAGAACCTCCCCACGTCGCTGCGGGAGACGGTCAAGGTCCAGCTGGCCGAGGAGGACGGCCGCGACGCCGTGCTGCTCGGTGTCCAGCAGACCGCCCCGGCGGGCGCGCAGTAGCTGCACTCACCCGTACGGCCGGCATCCGGTCGTACGACAGCTTCCGCACGCCCGCATGCCTGAACCCTCCAGCCACCCGGAGAACACCCAGATGAAGCGTCACCTCATCTCGGCCGCCGACCTCACCCGCGACGACGCCGTGCTGATCCTCGACACCGCCGAGGAGATGGCCCGCGTCGCCGACCGGCCGATCAAGAAGCTCCCGACCCTGCGCGGCCGAACCGTCGTCAACCTCTTCTTCGAGGACTCGACGCGTACCCGCATCTCCTTCGAGGCCGCCGCCAAGCGCCTCTCCGCCGATGTCATCAACTTCTCCGCGAAGGGCTCATCCGTCTCCAAGGGCGAGTCGCTCAAGGACACCGCGCTGACCCTGGAGGCGATGGGCGCGGACGCCGTCGTCATCCGGCACGGTGCCTCCGGCGCCCCGTACCGCCTCGCCACCTCCGGCTGGATCGACGGCGCCGTCGTCAACGCCGGTGACGGTACGCACGAGCACCCCACCCAGGCGCTCCTGGACGCCTTCACCATGCGCCGCAGGCTGGTCGGGGCCGATGCCGGGCTCGGCCGGGACCTGGAAGGGCGACGGATGACGATCGTCGGCGACATCCTGCACAGCCGGGTCGCCCGCTCCAACGTGCACCTGCTGCACACCCTCGGCGCCCACGTCACACTGGTGGCCCCGCCGACCCTCGTCCCGGTCGGTGTCGAGCAGTGGCCGTGCGACGTCAGCTACAGCCTCGACGAGGTGCTGCCGAAGTCCGACGCGGTGATGATGCTGCGTGTGCAGCGCGAACGGATGAACGCCGCGTACTTCCCGACCGAGCGCGAGTACTCCCGCCGCTACGGCCTGGACGGCGAGCGCATGGCGAAGATGCCCGGGCACGCCATCGTCATGCACCCCGGCCCGATGGTCCGCGGCATGGAGATCACCGCCGAGGTCGCCGACTCCGACCGGTGCACGGTCGTCGAGCAGGTCGCCAACGGCGTCTCGATCCGCATGGCGGTCCTGTACCTGCTGCTGGGCGGCTCCGAGCCCGCCGCACCCTCCCACCCGTCGCCCGCCGCCATGCTTGATCGAAGCGCTGCGCGCCCCGCCGATTCCGAGGAGAACAAGTAACCATGAGCAAGATCCTTATTCGCGGCGCGAAGATCCTCGGCGGCGAGCCGCAGGACGTCCTGATCGACGGCGAGACCATCGCGCAGGTCGGTACGGGTATCGATGCCGGAGACGCCGTGGTGGTCGAGGCCGAGGGGCAGATTCTGCTGCCCGGGCTGGTCGACCTCCACACCCACCTGCGCGAGCCCGGCCGCGAGGACTCCGAGACCGTCCTCACCGGCACCAAGGCCGCGGCGGTCGGCGGCTTCACCGCCGTGCATGCCATGGCGAACACCTTCCCGGTCGCCGACACCGCCGGCGTCGTCGAGCAGGTCTGGCGGCTCGGCAAGGAGTCCGGCTATTGCGACGTGCAGCCGATCGGCGCCGTCACCGTCGGCCTGGAGGGCAAGCACCTCGCCGAACTCGGCGCCATGCACGATTCGGCCGCCGGAGTGAAAGTCTTCTCCGACGACGGCAAGTGCGTCGACGACGCCGTGATCATGCGGCGCGCGCTGGAGTACGTGAAGGCGTTCGACGGTGTCGTCGCCCAGCACGCCCAGGAGCCCCGCCTCACCGAGGGCGCCCAGATGAACGAGGGCATCGTCTCGGCCGAGCTCGGCCTCGGTGGCTGGCCCGCCGTCGCCGAGGAGTCGATCATCGCCCGCGATGTCCTCCTCGCCGCCCACGTCGACTCCCGGGTGCACATCTGCCACCTGTCGACCGCCGGCTCCGTCGAGATCGTCCGCTGGGCCAAGTCCAAGGGCTGGAACGTCACCGCCGAGGTCACCCCGCACCACCTGCTCCTCACCGACGAGCTCGTACGGTCGTACAACCCCGTCTACAAGGTGAACCCGCCGCTGCGTACCGAGGCCGATGTGATGGCCCTGCGCGAGGCGCTCGCCGATGGCACGATCGACTGCGTCGCCACCGACCACGCCCCGCACCCGCACGAGGACAAGGACTGCGAGTGGGCCGCGGCCGCCATGGGCATGGTGGGCTTGGAGACCGCGCTCTCGGTCGTCCAGCAGACGATGGTCGAGACCGGTCTGCTCGACTGGACGGGTGTCGCGGACCGGATGTCCGTCCGCCCCGCGGCCATCGGCCGCCTGGAAGGCCACGGCCGTCCCGTCTCGCCCGGTGAGCCTGCCAACCTCACGCTGGTCGATCCGGCATACCGTGGAGTCGTGGACCCCGCGGGCTTCGCCTCCCGCAGCCGCAACACCCCGTACGAGGGGCGCGAGCTGCCGGGTCGCGTCACCCACACGTTCCTGCGGGGCCGTGCCACGGTCGTCGACGGGAAGCTCGCGTGACATCACTCACCCCCCTGTACCAGCTGGCCGCCGAGCAGAAGTCGGCGGACGTGACCGACCTGTCCGCCCGCATCAGCTGGGTGATCGGACTCGTCGTCTTCATCGCCTTCGTCTACTGGCTGATGCGCCAGGGATGGAAGTGGCGGGGAACCCTGCAGTCCGACCTGCCGGAGCTGCCCGTCACGCCGGACGGGTACGCGGCACAGCCACCCCTGCTGACGATGACCGGCCGCTACCACGCCTCGACGACCGCCGGGCATTGGCTCGACCGGATCGTCGCCCACGGCCTCGGCACCCGCAGCCGCGTCGAGCTCACCCTGACCGAACAGGGTCTCGACGTCGTACGCCCCGGCGCGGCCGACTTCTTCGTCCCGGCCGCGCAGCTGCGTGACGCCCGGCTCGACAAGGGCATCGCGGGCAAGGTCCTCCCCGAGGGCGGCCTGCTGATCATCACCTGGGCGCTCGGCGACAAGCTGATCGACTCCGGCTTCCGCTCCGACCACTCGGCCGAACACGCGGCCTGGGTCGACGCCATCCACCACCTCACCGACAGCACTACGGAAGGCATCGCGCGATGACGACCTCCACCCGGGGAGCCTCCAGGGTTCCCGCCGTACTCGTCCTGGAGGACGGCCGCGCCTTCCGCGGCCGTGCCTATGGGGCCGTGGGGGAGACCTTCGGCGAGGCGGTGTTCTCCACCGGCATGACGGGCTACCAGGAGACGCTGACCGACCCGTCGTACCACCGCCAGGTCGTCGTGATGACCGCCCCGCACGTAGGCAACACCGGTGTGAACGACGAGGACCCCGAGTCGCAGCGGATCTGGGTCGCCGGATACGTGGTGCGCGACCCCGCGCGGCTGCCCTCCAACTGGCGCTCGCAGCGCTCGCTCGACGAGGAGCTGGAGCGTCAGGGAGTCGTCGGCATCAGCGGCATCGACACCCGCGCCCTCACCCGCCACCTGCGCGAGCGCGGCGCCATGCGCGTCGGCATCTTCTCCGGTGACGCCGTCGCCGACGAGGCCGCCCTGCTGGCCCGCGTCAAGGAAGCCCCCGAGATGGTGGGCGCCGACCTGTCCGCCGAGGTCGCGACCAAGGAGACGTACGTCGTCCCCGCGATCGGCACGAAGAAGTTCACCGTCGCCGCGATCGACCTCGGCATCAAGGGCATGACCCCGCACCGGATGGCCGAGCGCGGCATCGAGGTGCACGTCCTGCCCGCCACCGCCACCCTCGACGAGGTGTACGCGGTCGAGCCCGACGGAGTCTTCTTCTCCAACGGCCCCGGCGACCCGGCCACCGCCGACCACCCGGTCTCCGTCATGCAGGGCGTCCTGGAGCGGAGGACGCCGCTCTTCGGCATCTGCTTCGGCAACCAGATCCTGGGCCGTGCCCTCGGCTTCGGCACCTACAAGCTGAAGTACGGCCACCGCGGCATCAACCAGCCGGTGCAGGACCGCACAACCGGCAAGGTCGAGGTCACCGCGCACAACCACGGCTTCGCCGTCGACGCCCCGCTGGACAAGGTGTCCGACACGAAGTTCGGCCGCGCCGAGGTCTCCCACGTCTGCCTGAACGACCAGGTCGTCGAGGGATTGCAACTCCTCGACCAGCCGGCCTTCAGCGTCCAGTACCACCCCGAGGCGGCCGCCGGCCCGCACGACGCCGCGTACCTCTTCGACCGTTTCGTATCCCTGATGGAGGGCCAGCGTGCCTAAGCGCTCCGATATCCAGTCCGTCCTGGTCATCGGCTCCGGCCCGATCGTCATCGGACAGGCCGCCGAGTTCGACTACTCCGGCACCCAGGCCTGCCGCGTCCTCAAGGCCGAGGGCCTGCGCGTCATCCTGGTGAACTCCAACCCGGCGACGATCATGACCGACCCGGAGATCGCCGACGCCACGTACGTCGAGCCGATCACCCCCGAGTTCGTCGAGAAGATCATCGCCAAGGAGCGCCCCGACGCGCTGCTCCCGACGCTGGGCGGCCAGACCGCGCTCAACACCGCGATCTCCATGCACGAGAACGGTGTCCTGGAGAAGTACGGCGTCGAGCTCATCGGCGCCAACGTCGAGGCCATCAACAAGGGCGAGGATCGCGACCTCTTCAAGGGCGTCGTCGAGGCCGTCAAGGCCAAGATCGGCTATGGCGAGTCCGCCCGCTCGGTCATCTGCCACTCCATGGACGACGTACTGGGGGGCGTCGACACGCTCGGCGGCTACCCCGTCGTCGTCCGCCCCTCCTTCACCATGGGCGGCGCCGGTTCCGGCTTCGCGCACGACGAGGAGGAGCTGCGCCGGATCGCCGGTCAGGGCCTCACGCTCTCCCCGACCACCGAGGTGCTCCTGGAGGAGTCCATCCTCGGCTGGAAGGAGTACGAGCTGGAGCTGATGCGCGACAAGAACGACAACGTCGTGGTCGTGTGCTCCATCGAGAACTTCGACCCGATGGGCGTCCACACGGGTGACTCGATCACCGTGGCCCCGGCGATGACGCTCACCGACCGCGAGTACCAGCGGCTGCGCGACATCGGCATCGCGATCATCCGCGAGGTCGGCGTCGACACCGGCGGCTGCAACATCCAGTTCGCCATCGACCCGACCGACGGCCGCGTCATCGTGATCGAGATGAACCCGCGCGTCTCCCGCTCCTCGGCGCTGGCGTCGAAGGCCACCGGCTTCCCGATCGCCAAGATCGCCGCCAAGCTGGCCGTCGGCTACACGCTCGACGAGATCCCCAACGACATCACCGAGAAGACCCCGGCCTCCTTCGAGCCGACGCTCGACTACGTCGTGGTCAAGGCCCCGCGGTTCGCCTTCGAGAAGTTCCCGTCCGCCGACTCCACCCTGACCACCACCATGAAGTCGGTGGGCGAGGCCATGGCGATCGGCCGCAACTTCACCGAGGCGCTGCAGAAGGCCCTGCGCTCCCTGGAGAAGAAGGGCTCGCAGTTCACCTTCATCGGCGAGACCGGTGACAAGGCCGAGCTGCTCGCCGAGGCGGTCCGGCCGACCGACGGCCGTATCAACACCGTCATGCAGGCGATCCGGGCCGGCGCCACCCAGGAAGAGGTCTTCGAGGCCACGAAGATCGACCCCTGGTTCGTCGACCAGCTGTTCCTGATCAAGGAGATCGCCGACGAGCTGGCCGCCGCCGACAAGCTCGACCCCGAGCTGCTCGCCGAGGCCAAGCGGCACGGTTTCTCCGACGCCCAGATCGCCGAGATCCGCGATCTGCGCGAGGACGTCGTCCGCGAGGTGCGGCACGCGCTCGGTATCCGCCCGGTCTACAAGACGGTCGACACCTGCGCCGCCGAGTTCGCCGCGAACACGCCGTACTTCTACTCCTCGTACGACGAGGAGAGCGAGGTCGCGACACGCACCAAGCCCGCGGTGATCATCCTCGGTTCGGGCCCCAACCGCATCGGCCAGGGCATCGAGTTCGACTACTCCTGCGTCCACGCCTCCTTCGCGCTGAGCGACGCCGGCTACGAGACCGTGATGGTCAACTGCAACCCGGAGACGGTCTCCACCGACTACGACACCTCCGACCGCCTGTACTTCGAGCCGCTGACGCTCGAGGACGTGCTGGAGATCGTGCACGCCGAGTCCCTCGCGGGCCCGATCGCCGGTGTCATCGTCCAGCTCGGCGGCCAGACCCCGCTGGGCCTGTCGCAGGCGCTCAAGGACAACGGCGTGCCGGTCGTCGGCACCTCGCCGGAGGCGATCCACGCCGCCGAGGACCGCGGCGCCTTCGGCCGGGTCCTGGCCGAGGCCGGACTCCCGGCCCCGAAGCACGGCACCGCCACCACCTTCGCCGAGGCCAAGGCCATCGCCGACGAGATCGGCTACCCCGTCCTCGTGCGCCCGTCGTACGTGCTCGGCGGCCGCGGCATGGAGATCGTGTACGACGAGGCGCGGCTGTCCTCGTACATCGCCGAGTCCACCGAGATCAGCCCCACCCGGCCGGTCCTGGTCGACCGCTTCCTCGACGACGCCATCGAGATCGACGTCGACGCGCTCTACGACGGCACCGAGCTCTACCTCGGCGGCGTCATGGAGCACATCGAGGAGGCCGGCATCCACTCCGGCGACTCCGCCTGCGCACTGCCCCCGATCACTCTCGGCGGCTACGACATCAAGCGGCTTCGGGCCTCCACCGAGGGCATCGCCAAGGGCGTCGGCGTCCGCGGACTGATCAACATCCAGTTCGCGCTCGCCGGCGACATCCTGTACGTCCTGGAGGCCAACCCGCGCGCCTCGCGCACCGTCCCCTTCACCTCGAAGGCGACCGCGGTCCCGCTCGCCAAGGCCGCCGCCCGCATCTCGCTGGGCGCGACCGTCGCCGAGCTGCGCGAGGAGGGTCTGCTGCCGAAGAACGGCGACGGCGGCACCCTGCCGCTCGACGCGCCGATCTCCGTCAAGGAGGCCGTCATGCCGTGGTCGCGGTTCCGCGACATCCACGGCCGCGGTGTCGACACCGTCCTCGGCCCGGAGATGCGCTCCACCGGTGAGGTCATGGGCATCGACTCGGTCTTCGGCACGGCGTACGCCAAGTCTCAGGCCGGCGCGTACGGCCCGCTGCCCACCAAGGGCCGCGCGTTCATCTCCGTCGCCAACCGCGACAAGCGCTCGATGATCTTCCCGGCGCGCGAGCTGGTCGCCCACGGCTTCGAGCTGCTGGCCACGTCCGGCACCGCCGAGGTGCTCAAGCGCAACGGCATCCACGCCACGGTCGTGCGCAAGCAGTCCGAGGGCGTCGGACCGCAGGGCGAGAGGACCATCGTCCAGCTCATCCACGACGGCGAGGTCGACCTGATCGTCAACACGCCGTACGGAACGGGCGGCCGGCTCGACGGCTACGAGATCCGTACCGCGGCCGTCGCCCGGTCCGTGCCGTGCCTCACGACGGTCCAGGCGCTCGCCGCCGCCGTCCAGGGCATCGACGCACTCAACCACGGAGACGTCGGCGTACGTTCCCTCCAGGAACACGCGGAACATCTGACCGCGGCGCGCGACTAGCAGGCCCAGCAGGGGGACACCGGAAACGGTGTCCCCCTCTCTGTGAGGACACCGAGGACACCCGATGTACAAGTTCTTCTTCCAGCTGGTCTTCAAGCGGATGGACCCGGAGCAGGCCCACTACCTGGCCTTCCGGTGGATCCGCCTCGCGGCCCGCATCCCCGTGCTGCGTACGTTCGTCGCAGCGGCGCTCGCCCCCCGCTACAAGGAGCTGCGCACCGAGGCCCTCGGCCTGCGCATGCACGGCCCGTTCGGCCTCGCCGCGGGCTTCGACAAGAACGCCGTCGCAATCGACGGCATGTCGATGCTCGGCTTCGACCACATCGAGATCGGTACGGTCACCGGCGAGCCGCAGCCCGGCAACCCCAAGAAGCGCCTCTTCCGCCTCGTGGCGGACCGCGCGCTGATCAACCGCATGGGATTCAACAACGAGGGCTCCGCCGCCGTGGCCGAGCGCCTGGCCACCCGCAACCCGGTCTTCCGGACCACGGTCGGCGTCAACATCGGCAAGACCAAGGTCGTGCCGGAGACCGAAGCCGTCGGCGACTACGTGAAGTCGACCGAACGGCTCGCCCGCCACGCCGACTACCTCGTCGTCAACGTCTCCTCGCCCAACACGCCCGGCCTGCGCAACCTCCAGGCCACCGAGGCCCTGCGCCCGCTGCTGACCGCCGTGCGCGAGGCGGCCGACCGGACCGTCACCGACCGCCGGGTCCCGCTCCTCGTCAAGATCGCCCCTGATCTCGCGGACGAGGACGTCGACGCGGTCGCCGACCTCGCGGTCGAGCTGGGCCTGGACGGCATCATCGCCACCAACACCACCATCGCCCGCGACGGCCTCGGGCTGAAGTCCTCGCCGTCGCTGGTGAAGGAGACCGGCGGACTCTCCGGCGCGCCCCTCAAGGCGCGCTCCCTGGAGGTCCTGCAGCGGCTCTACGCGCGCGTCGGCGACGAGATCACCCTCGTGGGCGTCGGCGGCATCGAGACGGCCGAGGACGCCTGGCAGCGCATCCTCGCCGGCGCCACCCTCGTCCAGGGTTACAGCGCCTTCATCTACGAGGGCCCGTTCTACGCCCGCGCGATCCACAAGGGTCTGGCCGCGCGCCTCGCCGCCTCCCCGTACGCCACCCTCGCCGAGGCCGTCGGCGCCGAGACCCGGAAGGTCATGAAGTGACCCCTGAACCCTTCGGCGCGCGACTGCGCCGTGCCATGGACACCCGCGGGCCGCTCTGCGTCGGCATCGACCCGCACGCCTCGCTGCTCACCGCCTGGGGCCTGAACGACGACATCGCGGGCCTGGAGCGGTTCACCCGTACGGTCGTCGAGGCGCTGGCCGACCGGGTCGCCGTCCTCAAGCCGCAGTCGGCGTTCTTCGAGCGGTTCGGCTCGCGCGGCATCGCCGTCCTGGAGAAGGCCGTCGAGGAGTCGCGGGCCGCCGGAGCGCTCGTCCTGATGGACGCCAAGCGCGGCGACATCGGCTCCACCATGGGCGCCTACGCGGCGACCTACCTGGACAAGGGCTCGCCGCTCTTCTCCGACGCGCTCACCGTCTCGCCGTACCTCGGCTTCGGTTCGCTGCGACCGGCGCTCGACGCGGCCGTCCTCTCCGGTTCGGGCGTCTTCGTCCTCGGCCTCACCTCCAACCCGGAGGGCGCCGAGGTGCAGCGGGCCACCGCCGCCGACGGCCGGTCGCTTGCCCAGCTGATGCTCGACCACGTGGCCGCCGAGAACGAGGGCGCCACGCCGCTCGGCTCGGTCGGTGCGGTGATCGGCGCCACACTCGGCGACGCGGGGGTGAACCTGGCGGTCAACGGACCGCTGCTGGCCCCCGGCATCGGTGCGCAGGGCGCCACCCCCGCCGATCTGCCGGGTGTCTTCGGCGCCGCGGTGGGCAATGTGCTGCCGAGCGTGAGCCGGGGCGTGCTGCGCCACGGACCCGACGCGTCAGGGCTGCGCGAAGCCGCCGATCGGCTCACGGACGAGGTCCGCGCGGCCGTCCCGGCAAGCTGACGATGCCACGTAACAGCGTGTTGGCGGAATCCTGACCAAAAATCTCGGTAGTTATGCCTGAAATGTCCTGGTCGGCCAAGGCTGACCAGGACTTTTCGTCTGTTCTCGCTGACTCGGGCGGCCTTGGCCGCTAGTCTCCGTCGAGAGCCAACGTGCACAGGTTGTTCGTTGCTCACCAGGTGTGGGGCGATTAGGTTCCTCACCGGTCCGTATCCGACAGATCGACATCCGAGGTGACGTAGGCGTGGCTCTTCCGCCCCTTACCCCTGAACAGCGCGCAGCCGCGCTCGAAAAGGCCGCCGCGGCTCGCCGGGAGCGGGCCGAGGTCAAGAATCGACTCAAGCACTCCGGCGCCTCCCTCCACGAGGTCATCAAGCAGGGCCAGGAGAACGACGTCATCGGCAAGATGAAGGTCTCCGCCCTTCTCGAGTCCCTGCCCGGCGTGGGCAAGGTCCGCGCCAAGCAGATCATGGAGCGGCTCGGGATCTCCGAGAGCCGCCGGGTCCGAGGTCTCGGCTCCAACCAGATTGCTTCCCTGGAGCGAGAGTTCGGCGGCTCTGCCGCCTGACGTTCTCAGGCACCCCTGAGAACGGGGATAATCGCTCCATGGCTGCAACATCCCGGGGGACGTCCCCCGTACCCCCGGACGTACGTCCGCGGCTGACCGTGCTCTCCGGCCCCTCCGGGGTCGGCAAGAGCACGGTCGTCGCGCACATGCGCAAGGTCCACCCCGAGGTCTGGCTCTCGGTGTCGGCGACGACCCGCAGGCCGCGCCCCGGCGAGCGCAACGGCGTCCACTACTTCTTCGTGGACAACGACGAGTTCGACAAGCTGATCGCCAACGGCGAGCTGCTCGAGTGGGCCGAGTTCGCCGGCAATCGCTACGGCACTCCGCGCCGGGCCGTGCTCGAACGCCTGGAGGCGGGCGAACCGGTCCTCCTGGAGATCGATCTCCAGGGGGCGCGACTGGTCCGTCAGTCGATGTCCGACGCGCGGCTGGTCTTCCTCGCCCCGCCCAGCTGGGACGAGCTGGTTCGCCGGCTCACCGGCCGCGGGACCGAGGCGCCGGAGGTCATCGAGCGACGACTCGCCGCCGCGAAGGTCGAACTCGCTGCCGAATCCGAGTTCGATACGACGCTGGTCAACACCTCCGTCGAGGACGTGGCACGCGAGCTGCTAGCCTTGATGTTGCAGACTTCCGCCCGCCGTGAGAGCAGCGACTGACGCAGCCGACCCGGATCGCCACCCCGGCGGAACCAGCACTGTCAAAGATCTCTTTGATTTTTACCCCCTTCGGAAGGCAGAGAGTGTCCTCTTCCATCACCACGCCCGAGGGCATCATCAACCCGCCGATTGATGAGCTCCTCGAGGCCACCGACTCGAAGTACAGCCTTGTGATCTACGCCGCCAAGCGCGCGCGCCAGATCAACGCGTACTACTCGCAGCTCGGCGAGGGCCTCCTCGAGTACGTCGGTCCGCTCGTCGACACGCACGTGCACGAGAAGCCGCTGTCGATCGCGCTCCGCGAGATCAACGCGGGCCTGCTGACCTCCGAGGCCGTCGAGGGCCCCGCGCAGTAGGCAGGAATTGCACCTTCACCACAGGCCCGGCGGTCACCCGCCGGGCCTGTGGTGTGTCCGGGGCTGTGGGAGCCGCTCGGACGCCGTGAGGCAGCATGGGGGTGTACGTATCCGAGTACGTACCCGAGTGCGGGGAGACGCAGTGGAGAAGCCGAAGGTCGTTCTGGGGGTCAGCGGGGGCATCGCCGCCTACAAGGCGTGTGAGCTGCTGCGACGGCTGACCGAATCCGGTCATGACGTACGCGTCGTCCCGACCGGGTCGGCGCTGAACTTCGTGGGCGCCGCGACCTGGTCGGCGCTCTCCGGACACCCCGTGTCGACCGAGGTGTGGAACGACGTCCACGAGGTGCCGCACGTGCGCATCGGTCAGGGTGCCGACCTCGTCGTGGTCGCCCCCGCCACCGCCGACATGCTGGCCAAGGCCGCCCACGGCCTCGCCGACGACCTCCTCACCAACACGCTGCTCACCGCCCGCTGTCCGGTGGTCTTCGCGCCCGCCATGCACACCGAGATGTGGGAGCACCCCGCCACCCAGGAGAACGTCGCCACGCTCCGCCGGCGCGGCGCCGTCGTCATCGAGCCCGCCGTCGGCCGGCTCACCGGCGTCGACACCGGCAAGGGCCGGCTGCCCGACCCCGGCGAGATCTTCGAGGTCTGCCGCCGGGTGCTGGCCCGCGGGCCCGTCGAACCCGATCTGGCGGGCCGCCACGTGGTGATCAGCGCGGGCGGTACCCGGGAGCCGCTCGACCCGGTCCGCTACCTCGGCAACCGCTCCTCCGGCAAGCAGGGGTACGCACTGGCCCGAACCGCGGTCGCTCGCGGCGCCCGCGTCACCCTCATCGAGGCCAACACCGGGATGCCCGACCCGTCCGGCGCCGACGTCGTACGCGTCGGCACCGCGGTGCAGCTGCGTGAAGCCGTGCTGAAGGCCGCAGCCGACGCCGATGTGGTGGTGATGGCGGCGGCGGTCGCCGACTTCCGCCCGGCCGAGTACGCCCAGGGGAAGATCAAGAAGAAGGACGGCCAGGAGCCCGCCCCGATCACGCTCGTACGCAATCCCGACATCCTCGCCGAGGTCTCCGCCGAGCGGGCCACGCCGGGCCAGATCGTCGTCGGCTTCGCAGCCGAGACCGACGACGTCCTCGCCAACGGCCGGGAGAAGCTCCGCCGCAAGGGCTGCGATCTCCTGGTCGTCAACGAGGTGGGGGAGCGCAAGACCTTCGGCTCCGAGGAGAACGAAGCGGTGGTGCTCGCGGCCGACGGCGGCGAGACACCCGTGCCGTACGGTCCGAAGGAAGGGCTCGCCGACACGATCTGGGATCTTGTGACGGCGCGTTTCGTGTGAATACCTCGTTCAGCCCCTCTCAAGTGCCTGAAACCCCCTAAAAATGGGCATACCGGGTCTGTTCGGGGCGTGATTGTCGTACCGCAGCAAGCAGTGCCGCATGTCACAGAACTTCCAAAGGGCGAGACACGTTGTCCGACAACCGATAGCGACCGATAAACTGGGTGCCGGACCGTGCCGGGCGCAGCTCCCGGACGGTCCGCCAATGATCAGCCAGCAGCCGCTGCAACCCCCAGGGAGCGATGTGTCCCGCCGTCTCTTCACCTCGGAATCTGTCACCGAGGGTCACCCCGACAAGATCGCTGACCAGATCAGCGACACCATTCTCGACGCCCTCCTGCGCGAGGACCCGACTTCGCGCGTCGCCGTCGAGACCTTGATCACCACCGGTCTGGTGCATGTCGCGGGTGAGGTCACGACCAAGGCCTACGCCGACATCCCGACGCTGGTGCGTAACAAGATCCTGGAGATCGGTTACGACTCCTCCAAGAAGGGCTTCGACGGCGCCTCCTGTGGCGTCTCGGTGTCCATCGGCGCACAGTCCCCGGACATCGCGCAGGGCGTCGACACGGCGTACGAGAAGCGTGTCGAGGGCGACGAGGACGAGCTCGACAAGCAGGGCGCGGGCGACCAGGGCCTGATGTTCGGCTACGCCTGCGACGAGACCCCGGAGCTCATGCCGCTCCCGATCTACGTGGCGCACCGTCTCTCGCGCCGGCTGTCCGAGGTCCGCAAGAACGGGACCATCCCCTACCTGCGTCCCGACGGCAAGACGCAGGTCACCATCGAGTACGACGGCGACAAGGCCGTCCGTCTCGACACGGTCGTCGTCTCCTCGCAGCACGCGAGCGACATCGACCTCGACTCGCTGCTCGCCCCCGACATCCGCGAATTCGTCGTCGAGCACGTCCTCGCGCAGCTGATCGAGGACGGCATCAAGCTGGACACCGACGGTTACCGGCTGCTGGTGAACCCGACCGGCCGCTTCGAGATCGGCGGCCCGATGGGCGACGCCGGTCTGACCGGCCGCAAGATCATCATCGACACGTACGGCGGCATGGCCCGCCACGGCGGCGGCGCCTTCTCGGGCAAGGACCCGTCGAAGGTGGACCGCTCGGCGGCGTACGCGATGCGCTGGGTCGCCAAGAACGTCGTCGCGGCGGGCCTCGCGGCGCGCTGCGAGGTGCAGGTGGCGTACGCGATCGGCAAGGCCGAGCCGGTCGGCCTGTTCGTCGAGACGTTCGGCACCGCCGCCATCGAGACCGAGAAGATCGAGCACGCCATCGGTGAGGTCTTCGACCTCCGCCCGGCCGCGATCATCCGCGACCTCGACCTGCTGCGTCCGATCTACGCCCAGACCGCGGCGTACGGCCACTTCGGCCGCGAGCTTCCCGACTTCACCTGGGAGCGCACGGACCGCGTGGAAGCACTGCGCAAGGCGGCCGGGCTGTAAGCCTGCCGCTCTCGCCCGTACGCCGGGGCCCGGACGCCGCACGCGGTGTCCGGGCCCCGGTGCGTGCGGCCCCGGAGGGTCGGGGAGAACGGTCCCGGGCAGGGGCCGCTGTCAGTCGTGTCTGGTAGGAATTTGGCTGTGAGCAGCGACAACGAGCAGTCCGCGGAGCCCGAGGGCGGGGCGCCGGAGCAGCTTGCGCTCATTCGGGAGACCGTACGGAAGGCGAATGTGCCGCGGGCCAAGCCGCGGACCTGGCGGGGGGCCGCACTCGCCAAGGAGCTGCCCGTCGCCCGGGTGCTGGTCAACAAGGGCGTACTCCACCTCGACCAGTACTTCGACTACGCCGTGCCGGAAGAGCTCGACGCCGAGGCGCAGCCCGGTGTGCGGGTGCGGGTGCGGTTCGGGGCCGGGGGGCGCAATGTCCGCGCCGGGCGCCGTGAGGGCGGCGGGCTGATCGACGGGTTCCTCATCGAACGGCGTGCCGAGTCGGACTACCAGGGGGCGCTCGCCGCGCTCGCCTATGTCGTATCGCCCGAGCCGGTTCTCGGACCCGAGCTCCTCGCCCTGTCCCGGGCCGTGGCCGACCGGTACGCGGGCAGTCTCGCCGATGTGCTGCAGCTCGCCGTGCCGCCCAGGAACGGACGGGCCGAGTCCAAGCCGTCGCCGGAACCGCTCCCGCCGCCTCCGGCGCCGTCGGCCGGGAGCTGGGAGCGGTACGAGCAGGGGCCCGCGTTCCTGCGGGCGCTGGCCGAGGGCGAGGCGCCCCGGGCCGTATGGACCGCGCTGCCGGGGCCGCACTGGCCGCAGGAGATCGCCAGGGCGGTCGCCGCGACCCTCGCCTCCGGGCGGGGTGCGCTCGTCGTAGTACCGGACGGGCGCAGTGCCGGGCGGGTGGACGCCGCGCTCACCGAGGTGCTGGGGGCGGGTCGCCACGCGCTGCTGACCGCCGACTCCGGGCCCGAGAAGCGGTACCGGGAGTGGCTCGCCGTGCGGCGCGGATCCGTGCGCGCGGTGGTCGGGACGCGGGCCGCCATGTTCGCGCCGGTCGCGGATCTGGGCCTGGTCGCCGTGTGGGACGACGGCGACTCCAGCCACAGCGACGACAACGCCCCGTTCCCGCATGTCCGCGAGGTCCTGGAGTTGCGGGCCGCGCACGGCCGGTGCGCGTTCCTGCTCGGCGGGACGAACTGCACGGTGGAGGCCGCCCAGCTGGTGGAGAGCGGCTGGGCGCTGCCGCTGCGCGCGGACCGGGAACAGCTGCGGATCGCGGCGCCGCTGATCCGTACCGTCGGCGACGGCGAGCTGGCCCGGGACGGGGCGGCCCGGGCGGCGCGGCTGCCCAGCCTCGCCTGGCAGACCGTGCGGGACGGGCTGCGCAGTGGACCGGTGCTGGTGCAGGTGCCGCGTCGTGGGTACGCGCCCCGGCTGGCCTGCGAGCGCTGCCGTGAGCCCGCCCGGTGCCGGCACTGCGCGGGACCGCTGGAGGCACCGGACGAGCGGGATCTCAACTGTGCCTGGTGCGGCCGGGCCGAGACCGCCTGGCACTGTGTCGCCTGCGGCGCCAACCGGCTGCGGGCCCAGATCGTCGGCGCCCGGCGGACCGCCGAGGAGCTCGGCCGGGCGTTCCCCGCCGTGCCGGTGCGCACGTCCGGGCGCGACCACATCCTCGACTCCGTGCCCGATGTGCCCGCGCTGGTGGTCAGCACCCCCGGCGCCGAGCCCGTCGCCGAGGGCGGCTACGCGGCCGCGCTGCTGCTCGACGGCTGGGCGATGGTCGGCCGCCCCGACCTGAGGGCCGGCGAGGAGGCGCTGCGCCGCTGGACCGCCGCGGCGTCACTCGTACGGGGGCAGCAGGAAGGCGGGACGGTGGTGATCGTCGCCGAACCGACGCTGCGGCCGGTCCAGGCGCTGGTGCGCTGGGACCCGGTCGGCCACGCCCGCCGCGAGCTGGCTGAACGCGCCGAGCTGGGCTTCCCGCCGGTGTCCCGGATGGCCTCGGTGACCGGCCCGCCGGAGGCTCTCGCCGCCTTCCTCGCCGCCGCGGAACTGCCGCCGGAGGCGGAGGTGCTCGGCCCGGTCCCGGCGCCGCGCACCGAACCCGGCAGACCGCGCAGACCGTGGGAGGCGCCGGTGGGGGAGAGCTGGGAGCGGGCACTGCTCAGGGTGCCGCCGGGCAGCGGCGCCGCGCTCGCCGCCGCTCTGAAGACGGCGCAGGCGGCGCGGATGGCCCGAGGGAACGGCGATCCGGTACGGATCAGGGTCGATCCCCCGGACATCGGCTGACCGGACGTGCGGCGAGCCACATACGACTGCCCCTCCGTGCGTCGGGCACGGCGGGGCAGAGGGGGGTTCGGTCAGCCGTTGCGCGGGCCGGGGAAGACGCCGGGGCGCAGATCCTCACGCAGGGCCGGGCGGTCCGCCGAGGGCTGTGGCGGCATCGAGCGGGCCGCGGGTACGGCGGGCAGTGCCGACGACGCGCCGGGCCCGGGCGTCACGGGCAGGGGACGCGTCCCCGCGGTCTCCGCGGCCATCTCCGCCGCCCCCGGCTGCGGGGTGTTCCGGCGGGCGCCGTAGCGGCGGTGGACCGCCTGCTTGGTGACCCCGAGTGCGGAGCCCACCGCGTCCCAGGAGAAGCCCAGCGAGCGGTCGAAGTCCACTGCCGCCGTCACCAGGGTCTCGACGCTGTCCCGCAGTTCCTGGGCCAGTCTGACGGTGGGGGCCGGGGCCCTGCCGTAGACGACGAAGCCCGTGGACGGGCCGGAGCGGCGCGGACGGTAGACGTTGCCCAGTTGGGCGGTGAGCGTGCGCAGTGCGTCCACCTGCCGCCGGACCCGCTCGATGTCCCGCACCAACAGATGCAGGCTGGCCCGCGCTTGGGCGTCGTGGGTTGCGTGGTCGGCCATGAAGAAGCCTCTCGAACCGGCGTTGAAAGGGGCCGGACCGCACCTGGCGGCCCGCTTCGGTCAATCTCTCTTGACCAACGCGTCACCCGGTGCTGTGGTCACGCTTCAGGGGCGTACGCGCATATGCGCGGGGCGCACGGTCGTGCGTACGCCCCGGGCGGTTGCCGCCCGAGAGCGTGCCTTAGTCCCTGGTGGATCGGCGCGCGGCGTCGGATGCGGTGCGGTGCACCGCAAGGCGGAGGGACGTCCGCATACTGGATGTATTCGGGTGTTCCGACGACGCGGAGAGGCGCCGTGGTCGTCGTCGCGCGCCCGCCAGGGATTACGGGACAGCCCTTAGACTGGTGCGTTGCTCGTCACCGTACGTTTCGGCCTGAGAGGCAGTCAGCCACCCATGAAGCTCGTCTTCGCAGGCACCCCCGAGGTAGCCGTACCCGCCCTGGACGCCCTGATCTCCTCCGGCCGGCACGAAGTGGCCGCCGTCGTCACCCGCCCCGACGCTCCGGCCGGACGCGGCCGTCGACTGGTCGCCAGCCCCGTCGCGGAGCGCGCCGAGGAAGCCGGGATCGAGGTGCTGAAGCCCGTCCGGCCGCGCGACGAGGACTTCCTCGCACGGCTGCGGGAGATCGCCCCGGACTGCTGCCCGGTCGTCGCCTACGGGGCGCTGCTGCCCAAGACCGCGCTCGACATCCCCGCCCGTGGCTGGGTCAATCTGCACTTCTCGCTGCTCCCGGCCTGGCGCGGCGCGGCCCCCGTGCAGCACGCGGTGATGGCCGGGGACGAGGTCACCGGTGCCTCGACCTTCCTGATCGAGGAGGGACTCGACTCCGGACCGGTGTACGGCGTCCTCACCGAGGAGGTACGGCCCACCGACACCAGCGGCGATCTGCTCACCCGGCTCGCATTTGCCGGCGCCGGGCTGCTCGCCGCGACCATGGACGGCATCGAGGACGGCACCCTGCACGCCGTGCCGCAGCCGGAGGAGGGCGTCACCCTCGCACCGAAGATCACCGTCGAGGACGCCCAGGTGCAGTGGTCGGCGCCCGCACTGCGGGTCGACCGGGTGGTGCGCGGCTGCACCCCCGCCCCCGGGGCATGGACGATCTTCCGGGGGGAACGGCTCAAGCTGATCCAGGCCGTGCCCGTCCTGGACCGCGCCGACCTGGCGCCCGGCGAGCTGTCCGCGTCCAAGAACAATGTGTACGTCGGCACCGGATCGCACGCCGTCGAGCTGCTCTGGGTCCAGCCGCAGGGCAAGAAGCCGATGCGGGCCGCGGACTGGGCGCGCGGGGTGCGGATCGCTCCGGGGGAGCTGATCGGGGTCTGAGACCTGTCCGGCGCCCCGTTCCGGCGGGGACGCCGGAACAGGGCCGTCCGGTGGCCTGTCCTGCCCTGAAACGCCGGACGGGCTCGATCCGACGGCGACGTAGGCTGGGAGGGTTCGCCCCCTCACCATCAGCGGAGCACCTTTCACGTGAACGACCAGCAGCGTCGCCGTCCCGCCAAGCCCCATCGCCGGCCCCAGAAGGACCCGGTCCGGTTCCTCGCCTTCGAGGCGCTCCGGGCTGTCGACGAACGCGATGCGTACGCCAACCTCGTCCTGCCCCCGCTGCTGAAGAAGGCACGCGCGAAGGGCGACTTCGACGCCAGGGACGCGGCACTGGCGACCGAGCTGGTCTACGGAACGCTGCGGCGCCAGGGCACGTACGACGCGATCGTCGCGTCCTGCATCGACCGGCCGCTGCGCGAGGTCGACCCGCCCGTCCTCGATGTGCTGAACATGGGCGTGCACCAGCTGCTCGGCACCCGTATCCCCACCCACGCCGCGGTCTCCGCCAGTGTGGAGCTGGCCCGGGTGGTGCTCGGCGAGGGACGGGCGAAGTTCGTCAATGCCGTGCTGCGGAAGGTTTCCGCGGACGACCTCGACGGCTGGGTGGCGCGTGTCGCCCCGTCGTACGACGAGGACGCCGAGGACCACCTCGCCGTCGTGCACTCGCACCCCCGGTGGATCGTCTCCGCCCTATGGGACGCGCTGGGCGGCGGCCGCGCCGGGATCGAGGATCTCCTCGAAGCCGACAACGAACGGCCCGAGGTCACCCTCGTCGCCCGCCCCGGCCGTTCCAGCACCGATGAGCTGTTCACAGCCCTCGGCGACGAGAACGGGCTGCCCGGCCGCTGGTCGCCCTATGCCGTACGGATGGCCGAGGGCGGCGAGCCCGGCGCCCTGGCCGCCGTGCAGGAAGGCCGTGCCGGGGTCCAGGACGAGGGCAGCCAGCTGGTGGCCACGGCCCTCGCCAACGCGCCGGTGGACGGCAGCGACACCCGGTGGCTCGACGGCTGCGCCGGGCCGGGCGGCAAGGCCGCGCTGCTCGCCGCCCTCGCCGCCGAACGTGGCGCCGCCCTGCTCGCCGCCGAGAAGCAGCCGCACCGGGCCCGGCTCGTCGAGCGCGCGCTGGCCGGCAACCCCGGCCCGTACCAGGTCATCACCGCCGACGGCACCCGCCCGCCGTGGCAGCCCGACAGCTTCGACCGGGTCCTGATGGACGTCCCGTGCTCCGGCCTCGGCGCGCTGCGCCGCCGCCCGGAGTCCCGCTGGCGCCGCCGCGCGGAGGACCTGGAGAGCTTCGCGCCGCTGCAACGGGGCCTGCTGCGGGAGGCGTTGAAGGCCGTGCGGGTCGGCGGCATCGTCGGTTACGCGACCTGCTCCCCGCATCTCGCGGAGACCCGAGTGGTCGTCGAGGACGTGCTGAAGGGGCGCGGCGGTCAGCCGGTCGAGGCGGAGTGGGTGGACGCGCGCCCGCTGATGCCCGGTGTGCCCGCGCTGGGTGACGGACCCGACGTCCAGCTGTGGCCGCATCTGCACGGCACGGACGCGATGTACCTGGCCCTGCTGCGGCGTACTGCGTAAGGACCGGCACCGTCGGCCTCACGCGCTGCGGTGACCTGTGACGCGTGCGGGCGGTGGCGGGGTGTGCGTCCCACAGCGACCGCGGCCGGTGCCGGACCCACGCGTAACGAAATTGCGTAACGAAACCCTCGCCCCTGCGGTACGCGGTGCCGGGAGAGGGCCGCCGCCGCAGGGCCTGGACCGCTGCCGATCGGCCCGACGAGGGCCGAATCACCCGGATCGGGCGGCGGAAACCCCTGGATTTCGCGAACTGTAATGATCCCGTGAGGCTTTGGCCCGCACCTGGGCGGGGAAGTGCCGCGGAACATGGCAGGCTTGGCACATGGCCCAGATCAACCCGAGCATCCTGTCCGCCGACTTCGCTCGCCTCGCCGAGGAGGCGAGGGCCGTCGAAGGCGCCGACTGGCTCCATGTCGATGTCATGGACAACCACTTTGTGCCCAACCTGACCCTCGGCGTGCCCATCGTGGAATCGCTCAGCCGGGCCACGGACACTCCGCTGGACTGTCACCTGATGATCGACGACCCGGACCGCTGGGCACCGCAGTACGTCGAGGCGGGGGCCGGCTCGGTCACCTTCCACGCGGAGGCCGCGGCAGCGCCCGTACGGCTGGCGCGGGAGATCCGGGCCAAGGGGGCCCGCGCCTCCATGGCGCTCAAGCCCGCGACGCCCATCGAGCCGTACGAGGACCTGCTCCCCGAGCTCGACATGCTGTTGATCATGACGGTGGAGCCGGGCTTCGGCGGCCAGGCCTTCCTGGACATCATGCTGCCGAAGATCCGCCGTACCCGTGAGCTGATCTCCAAGCACGGTCTGGAGATGTGGCTCCAGGTCGACGGCGGGGTCTCCGAGTCCACCATCGAGCGGTGCGCCGAGGCCGGTGCGGACGTTTTCGTCGCCGGTTCCGCGGTGTACGGGGCCCAGGATCCGGCCGAGGCGGTACGCGCCCTGCGTGCCAAGGCGGACGGGACGATCGCCTCGGCGGGCTGGGCGTGCAACCACTGAAGCCGGCGGCGACGTCGGCAGTGACGACGCGGCCCGGTCGGGCCCCGGTTGCCGGTCGGCCCGGCCAAGGGCAGATGAACGCGGTCCGACGGGACCGATCAAGGACCGCCGGATCTGACAGGATGAACGGCGTATCGAGCGTGTGAACAGCAGTGAGGAGATCGCGGTGTCTGCTATGTCGGCGGGACGGTCCGCCCTGCGGATGGGGCCCGCGGAGCTGGTGCAGGCGGCGGCCATGGCCCGCCGCTTCTACCTCGAGGGAAAGTCGAAGATCCAGATCGCCGAGGAGTTCGGCGTCAGCCGCTTCAAGGTGGCCCGGGTCCTGGAGACGGCGCTCGAGCGTGACCTCGTACGGATCGAGATCCGGGTCCCCGCGGAGTTGGACGCGGAGCGTTCCGACGCGCTGCGGGCCCGCTACGGGCTGCGGCACGCGGTCGTCGTCGAGTCTCCCGCGGAGGAGCAGGACGACGCCCCGGACCCGGAGAACCTGGGCGAGGTCGCGGCCGATCTTCTCGGCGAACTGGTGAACGAAGGCGATGTCCTGGGCCTGGCCTGGGGCAGGTCCACCATCCACATGGCGGCGGCCCTCGACCGGCTGCCGCCGTGCACGGTCGTGCAGCTCACCGGGGTGTACGACGCGGGTACCGCCGAGCGCGGTTCGGTCGAGGCGGTCCGGCGGGCCGCCCAGGTCTCCGGCGGCGAGGCCCACCCGATCTATGCGCCGATGCTGCTGCCCGACCCGGCCACGGCCGCCGCGCTGCGCCATCAGACCGGCATCGCGCGCGCCTTCGAGTACTTCGACAAGGTGACCGTCGCCGCGGTCTCCATCGGCTCCTGGGAGCCGGGTATCTCCACCGTCCACGACATGCTGACCGACGAGGAGCGGGAGCACTACGCGTCGCTCGGCGTCGCTGCCGAGATGTCCGCGCACCTCTTCGACACGGAGGGGCGCCGGGTCGGCCGCGACCTGGGCGAGCGGTGCATCACCGTCGAGGCGGACCGGCTGCGGCGGATCCCCGAGGTGGTGGCGATCGCGGGCGGCCAGCGCAAGGCGGCGGCGATCGGGGCGGTCCTGCGGTCCGGTCTGGTCACCAGCCTGGTGACGGACACATCGGCCGCCGAATATCTGCTGACGGAGTCCGCGGCGCCGCGGCGTCCCGCGCTGGAGCGGGCCGACCCGGACGGGGACTGAGCGGGACCGGGCGACGCCCTGGACGGGCCGCCCGTCGGCCACTGCACCCCGGCCGCCGGACGGGGGCTCCCCGCCTCCCGCCGGCGGCCGATGTGATGCGCTACGGGGTCAGTCCTGGCGTACGCCCAGGACCGTCGGCTCCAGGTACTGCTGCGGCTCCTTGTACTGGCTGACGTCCGCCGGGTTGTAGCGCGGCGTCTGCCGCGACCAGTCCAGATTGCCGCGCATCCAGCTCCGCATCCCGTTCATGTACGGGACGAGCATCCCGGACAGCAGCGGGTAGGCCGTCACCAGCTCGGCCTCGGCGGCCAGGAAGCGCTCCGTCTCCCTGGCGATCTCCGCGCAGACGTGCTCGAGCGCCTGCTGCTTGCCGTATCCACGGTGGTGCCGGACCAGATGGACGAGGTTGTGGATCTCGCCGAGGACCTGTTCCTTCTCGTACGAGTACACGTCATTGGCCCAGCACACGACGTTGCACGAGGCTTCGAGCGCGACGATGAACCGGGGGTCGTTGTGGATCGACTCGGGTGCCTCGATACCGGCCACGATCTCTATCAGGTCCATGCAGACATGTATGGCGCCGGTGTGCCGCCGCTTGGCGATGTACGTCTCCTCGGACGGCACGACACCGTTCGCCCGGTTACCCGCCTCCCAGGTGGTGGCCGTGGTGAGGTACGTGATCAGGTGCCAGGCGAACCGTCGCAGCCAGTGCGCGGCCGCATTCGGCGTGGTGCGTTCCCACAGGTCGGCCAGGGCGACCACCGCGGCCGGCAGATCCTCGTCCGGCAGTGGGCCGGTGCCGGTGCCCTGGACCACTGTGCGCATCAGCGCCACCACGTCGCGCACCCGGTCCGGGCTGCGGCCGAGATGGCCGTCGTCGAGCTGGTCGTCGACGAGAAACAGCCACACGAACCAGTCGGCGACGAGATCGAGATTCTCGGCGTTCGCGGTCGGATACACCATGCCGACGAACGCGCCGAAGTCGGCTTGCTCGAAGCGCTCCCTGGCTGAATCCCGGTGTACCAGACCGGTGCTGCGCGTCCAGCTGTCGAGGTGCACACGTGTGTGCGCGACGTGCGGGTTCGTCTGCTGGGGGAACGGGCAGTAGATGTCCGGCAGTTCGTTCTCCACGGGCGGGTCTGGATCCTCTCCGGTCGTACGTGTGACGGAAGTTGGGGCCGTTCCGCCTGTTCCTCGGGACCTGTTTGCGACCCGCGGGACCTGCGCGTTTGAAGCTACCTGACCCCTTGTCACCAGGTCCAGGGAAGATGATCGCGAATGGTTGAAAGCTGTTCGGGTAGTGTCTGCGGGTAAGGCAGGTTCCACTTGCCCGGGACTCCCGCACGCAGCCCTTGTAGGAACGTATGAACGCGGGAGCCTTTTGCTGTGTCTTCAGGGCAGCGACCTGCGCGGTTCCCTATGAAAAAATGAGCCTTATGCGTTTTCTTGAGCCCGGCACCGGTCGCTACACAGAGTCCCCCTCGGTCCCGTACGACCTGACGTACGACGATGTCTTCATGGTTCCGGGCCGCTCAGCGGTCGGTTCCCGCCAGGGGGTCGACCTCTCCTCGCCGGACGGCACCGGCACCACCATCCCGCTCGTCGTCGCCAATATGACGGCGATCGCGGGCCGCCGGATGGCCGAAACGATCGCCCGCCGCGGCGGGCTGGTCGTCATCCCCCAGGACATCCCGATCGACGTCGTCACCGACGTCATCTCCTGGGTCAAGACACGCCACCTCGTGCTCGACACGCCGATCGTGCTGGCCCCGGGCCAGACCGTGGCCGACGCCCTGTCCCTGCTGCCGAAGCGCGCGCACGGCGCCGGCGTCGTCGTCGACGACGAGCAGCGGCCCATCGGCGTCGTCACCGACCACGACCTGACCGGTGTCGACCGCTTCACCCAGCTGTCCGAGGTCATGTCCAAGGACCTGGTGCTGCTCGACGCGGACATCGATCCGCGCGACGCGTTCACCAAGCTCGACGGAGCCCACCGCAAGCTCGCCCCCGCGGTCGACGCGGACGGCCGGCTCGTCGGCATCCTCACCCGTAAGGCCGCGCTCCGCGCCACCCTCTACACCCCGGCCACCGACGCCGCCGGCAAGCTGCGGATCGCCGCTGCCGTCGGGATCAACGGCGATGTCGCGGGCAAGGCCAAGCAGCTCCTCGACGCGGGCGTCGACACCCTCGTCGTGGACACCGCGCACGGCCATCAGGAGTCCATGATCAGCGCGGTCCGTGCGGTCCGTGCGCTGGACCCGCAGGTGCCGATCGTGGCCGGCAACATCGTCGCCGCCGAGGGCGTGCGCGACCTCATCGAGGCCGGCGCGGACATCATCAAGGTCGGTGTCGGCCCCGGCGCCATGTGCACCACCCGGATGATGACCGGGGTCGGGCGGCCCCAGTTCTCCGCGGTGCTGGAGTGCGCCGCCGAGGCGAAGAAGTACGGCAAGCACGTCTGGGCGGACGGCGGCGTCCGCCACCCGCGCGATGTCGCCATGGCGCTCGCCGCGGGCGCGTCCAACGTGATGATCGGCTCCTGGTTCGCCGGTACGTACGAGTCGCCCGGCGACCTCCAGCAGTCCGCCGACGGGCGCTACTACAAGGAGTCCTTCGGCATGGCGTCCGCGCGCGCCGTGAAGAACCGCACGTCGGACGAGTCGGCGTACGACCGGGCCCGCAAGGCGCTCTTCGAGGAGGGCATCTCCACCTCGCGGATGTTCCTGGACCCGGCCCGCCCCGGCGTCGAGGATCTGATCGACTCGATCATCGCGGGCGTCCGCTCCTCGTGCACGTACGCCGGAGCGGCGTCCCTGGAGGAGTTCGCCGAGAAGGCGGTCGTCGGTGTGCAGAGCGCCGCCGGTTACGCCGAGGGCAAGGCGCTGCACGCCAGCTGGAGCTAGGGCATCTCGCTCCCGGTGGCGCCGGGATGCGACGAGGAGGAAGTCCGGGCCGCCGACGCGGCCCGGACTTCTTCCGTCGGCGGGGGAGGACGTCACTCAGCAGTCCGCCGCGGATAGGTAGGGGGCGAGCGCCTCCGTGACGGCCGCCGCCAGACGGGCGTGGCCGGCGTCGTGCGGGTGCAGGCCGTCCGCCAGGTGCTCCGGCCCGAGGACATCGCGTCCCGGCAGCACGGACAGCCGGGAGTCGCCCGCGCGGACGAGGTCGGCACCGGCCTCCTCCAGTGCCGTCCGCAGCTCGCGCAGAGTGGCCCCGAGGGCGTTCGGGGTGTCCTCGGCGTCCGGGCACAGGAGCGGTGAGACGAGCAGCAACGGTGTCCCGGGGTGGCCCGCGCGCACCAGGGTGATGAACGCGCGCACCGTCTCGTACAGCAGCGGCGCCGAGAACGGCACTCCTGACCAGCAGTTCGTACCGAACGCCAGCGTCAGTACGTCGGCCGGGAGCGCCGCGATCTGCTCGGCGACGCACAGCTCCCCGCGCGCCGACCCGGCGTACCCCAGATTGACCGCGTCCAGCCCGAGCGCGCGGCCGGCCACCGCGGGCCACGCGTTGGCGGGGCGCGTGGACCACCAGCCCTCGGTGATCGAATCGCCGTGCACCACCCACCGCGGCTGCGCCGGAGCGGGCAGCAGCGTGCCGCCCACCGCCCGCACGCCGAGGATCAGGGGGGACTGTCCCTGCGGCGGATGAACGGTGAACGGGCCTTCCCCGGGCGGGAGTACGAGCACGGCGACCGCCTCCTCGGCGGGCTCCGCGAAAGTCTCCGCCACGCACCGGTCGCCCTGCCAGAGCGCGAACACGTGGGCGAGGTCGTGCAGCTCGTCCGCCGGGTCGGGCACCGCGGCGCGGTAGCGGATCTCCACCGCACGCGCACCCGGTGCCAGGAACTCCAGCCGTACCCCGATGGGCAGCAGCGCCCGCGCCCCGGTGTCCCACGGCAGCCGCGCCAGATCGGCGGGGTCGGCCCGCACCGTACGCACACCGTCCCGCCAGGCCACACCGCGCAGAAAGAGGTCGGGGTCGAGCCAGGTCATCGGGTCTCCGTTCGGTAGGGGTGCGCACTGCACCCTTACCCCGCCGCGTCGCCCCGACGTCCGTACGGCCCCGTTCTCCACCGCGTGTTCTACTTCGGGTGCGGCACGGTGTGCCGCAGTCCCCGAACGCCCATCGCAGAGAAGTGATCCACCTGAAGTGCGACTGAACGATCTCGACGAACGCATCGTCCACGCCCTTGCCGAGGATGCCCGCCGCTCCTACGCCGACATCGGCGCGATCATCGGCCTCTCCGCGCCCGCGGTGAAGCGCCGCGTCGACCGGTTGCGCGCGGAGGGGGCCATCACCGGCTTCACCGTACGGGTGGATCCGGCGGCGCTCGGCTGGGAGACCGAGGGATACATCGAGATCTACTGCAGCCGCAACACCTCGCCGGAGGCGATCAAGAGCGGTCTGGCGCGCTATCCGGAGATCGCGTCGGCCTCCACCGTCACCGGGGAGGCGGACGCGATCGTCCAGGTCTTCGCCGCAGACATGCGCCACTTCGAGCAGGTGCTGGAGCGGATCGCGGGCGAGCCCTACGTGGAACGCACCAAGTCGGTGCTGGTGTTGTCACCGCTGCTGCGGCGGTACTCCTCAGGGACCCCGGGCTGATCACACAGGCGGTCGGCGGCTCGCCGGCCCGTCCTGCCGGGGCCGCGCACATGCACCTGGGCAGGTGGTCCTCGGCGAGACCGAAATCACCCCTCTGACCTGCAACGACGCTCCGCGCAACGAATCGCCGCCGCACGGGTGGATCGCGCAATGGATCGACGGTCGGCGCGCAACGCTCGCAGCTTGTCCGGCCGGAATCCCGGCCCGTACGGTCTATACGTCCCCGCTCAGCCCGCACCGCCCGAGGTCTGCCATGCCGCCGTTGCGCACCGCCCTGCTCCAGAGCTCCGGACGTCCGGGCTCGGTGGCCGAGAACATCAAGGTGCTCGACGAGGCCGCCGGCCGCGCGGCAGCGGCCGGGGCCAGGCTGCTGGTCAGCCCCGAACTGTTCCTCACCGGATACGCCATCGGCGACGACGTGCCCCGGCTGGCCGAGCCCGCCGACGGCGCCTCCGCGCGGATCATCGCCGACATCGCCGTACGGCACGGGCTCGCGGTCCTGTACGGCTACCCGGAGCGCGCGGACGAGCTGATCTTCAACGCGGCGCAGCTGATCGGCCCGGACGGCACCCGGCTCGCCAACTACCGCAAGACCCACCTGTTCGGCTGCTTCGAGCAGCAGTGGTTCACCCCGGGCGAGCAGCCCGTCGTCCAGGCCGAGCTGGACGGCGTACGCATCGGGATCATGATCTGTTACGACGTCGAGTTCCCGGAGAACGTACGGGCGCACGCGCTCGCCGCCACCGACCTGCTGCTGGTGCCGACCGCGCAGATGCACCCCTTCCAGTTCGTCGCCGAGTCCGTCGTGCCGGTCCGTGCCTTCGAGAGCCAGATGTATGTCGCGTACGTCAACAGGACAGGTCCGGAAGGCGAGTTCGAGTTCGTCGGGCTGAGCTGCCTGGCCGGCCCCGACAGCACCGTCCGCACCCGGGCCGGACGCGGCGAGGAACTTGTCGTCGGCGATGTCGACCCGGAGTTCCTGAGCGCGTCCCGCGCCGCCAACCCGTATCTGCACGACCGTCGCCCCGGTCTGTACGGCTCCCTCGTCTGAGCCCGCGCCGTCCCGCTTCCTCTTTCCCGTGCAAGGAGTCCGTACCCCATGACGTCCACGGTGCCCAACGCCGTCCAGCACACCGACGCGCAGCCGCCGATCACCATGTTCGGGCCGGACTTCCCCTATGCGTACGACGACTTCCTGGCCCACCCCGCTGGGCTCGGCCAGATACCGGCGACCGAGCACGGCACCGAGGTGGCCGTCATCGGTGGCGGGCTCTCCGGCATCGTGGCCGCGTACGAACTGATGAAGATGGGCCTCAAGCCCGTCGTCTACGAGGCGGACCAGATCGGCGGGCGGCTGCGTACCGTCGGTTTCGACGGCTGCGACCCCTCGCTGACCGCCGAGATGGGCGCGATGCGCTTCCCGCCGTCCTCCACGGCGCTGCAGCACTACATCGACCTGGTGGGTCTGCGGACCGAGCCGTTCCCGAACCCGCTGTCCCCCGCCACCCCGTCGACCGTCGTCGACCTCAAGGGCGAGTCGCACTACGCGGAGACCATCGCCGATCTCCCGCAGGTCTACCGCGATGTGATGGACGCCTGGAACGCCTGCCTGGAGGAGGGCGCCGACTTCTCCGACATGAACCGGGCGATGCGCGAGCGCGACGTGCCGCGCATCCGGGAGATCTGGTCGAAGCTCGTCGAGAAGCTCGACAACCAGACCTTCTACGGCTTCCTCTGCGCCTCCGACGCCTTCAAGTCGTTCCGGCACCGTGAGATCTTCGGCCAGGTCGGCTTCGGCACCGGCGGCTGGGACACCGACTTCCCCAACTCGATCCTGGAGATTCTGCGGGTCGTCTACACCGAGGCCGACGACCATCACCGCGGCATCGTCGGCGGCAGCCAGCAGCTCCCGCTGCGGCTCTGGGAGCGCGAGCCGCAGAAGATCGTGCACTGGCCGCTCGGCACGTCGCTGTCCTCGCTGCACGACGGCGAGCCCCGCCCCGCCGTGACCCGGCTGCACCGCACCGCCGGGAACCGGATCACCGTCACCGACGCGACCGGCGACATCCGCACCTTCCGGGCGGCGATCTTCACCGGCCAGTCCTGGCTGCTGCTCTCCAAGATCGACTGCGACGACGCGCTGTTCCCCATCGACCACTGGACGGCGATGGAACGCACCCACTACATGGAGTCGTCGAAGCTGTTCGTTCCTGTCGACCGGCCGTTCTGGCTGGACAAGGCCGTCGACGACAGAGGGGTTCCCACGGGCCGGGACGTCATGTCGATGACACTCACCGACCGGATGACCCGGGGTACCTATCTCCTCGACGACGGGCCCGACAAGCCGGCCGTCATCTGCCTCTCGTACACCTGGTGCGACGACAGCCTGAAGTGGCTGCCGCTCTCTCCGAACGAGCGCATGGAGGTCATGCTGAAGTCGCTCGGCGAGATCTACCCGGACGTCGACATCAGGAAGCACATCATCGGCAACCCGGTGACGGTCTCCTGGGAGAACGAGCCCTACTTCATGGGCGCGTTCAAGGCCAACCTGCCGGGTCACTACCGCTATCAGCGGCGGCTGTTCACCCACTTCATGCAGGACCGGCTGCCCGCCGACAAGCGCGGACTCTTCCTCGCGGGCGACGATATCTCCTGGACGGCCGGATGGGCCGAGGGCGCCGTGCAGACCGCGCTCAACGCGGTCTGGGGTGTGATGAACCAGTTCGGCGGCGCCACGGATGCGACGAACCCCGGCCCCGGTGACGTCTTCGACGACATCGCCCCGGTCGAACTCCCGGAGGACTGACCGGCGTCACGCGGGCCGGCGGACGCTGCGCCGCCGGCCCCGGCCGGGCTCCGGCACCGAGCGGCAGACGGCGCACCGGATGGGCCGTCGTCGCGGTGCGGTCGCCTTCGCGGCGGTGTGCGGTCAGTGGCACGGAGTGAGCAGACAGCGCCCCACCAGACCCGCACCCGCGTCCATCCGCTGCCGGAACTCCTCGGCGAGCACCGGGAGATCACGCAGCCGCCACAGCACCCGGGCCGCCGACCACGCCGCCTCGCGAGCCCGGTCCAGACTCCATGACCCCAGCAGATGGGTCAGCGGATCCGCGACCTCCAGCAGATCGGGTCCCGGCATCAGGTCCTCCCGGATCTGCTCCTCCAGCATCGTGAGGAGATCGCCCACCTGGTCGAACTCGTCCTGCAGGTCCGGCGGAGCGCAGCGGAGCGTGCGGCACGTGTCCACCACGGCGAGCGCCAGATCGTGGCCGATGTGTGCGTTGATCCCCGCCATCGCGAACTGCAGCGGCCGTACGCCGGGATGGTGCCGGTACTGGAACAGCGGGCGCCAGCAGTCGGGCGGCCGGTGCCCCGCCGACGCTGCGTCGACGGCCGCGAGATAGCGCTCCGCGAACTTCATGTCCAGGGCGGCCGCGGCCGGCCGGTCAGGGAACGCGCCTTCGGCGATCTGCCGGTCGATGTTGTCGGTGACTGTCAGATAGACCCGGTTGAAGACCGCCACCCCGTCGACCGGCGGCCAGGAGGACTGAAGGTCACGCATCCGCCCGAGCACCGAGGTGACAGCGGGCGGCGCGGCGACGGGACCGGCCCGGTCCGCGAACTGCTCCATCTGCTTGAACTGCGCCATGGGGGCAGCGTCCCAGCCATGGGCCCGCGGCGGCGCCGACGGGCCGTGGGTTCATCGGAACGGGGGAACGACGGCAGAGCCATCGGTGCCCCGGAGGCCCGCCCCGGGTCGTTCCGGACGGGGGAGTGCGGTGGTGTGCGGTCAGGCCGAAGGCGTCTCGCCGACTTCTTGCGCGAGCCTGCGCAGATGGGGGCCGTACTCCGGGTCGGCGAGCGCGGCGGCGAACTGGGCGGTGAGATAGGCCAGCGGGTTGCCGGTGTCGTACCACTGGCCCTCGATGACCTGCCCGTACACGGCGCGGCCGGCTGCGTAGGCGTTGATCGCGTCGGTCAGGTAGACCTCGCCGGTGCGGTGTTCGTACCAGCGTTCCGTCTGCCGGCGCAGCTCGTCGACGATCCCGGGGGTCACGACGTATCCACCGATGGCCGCGTACGCCGACGGGGCGTCCTGCGGCTTCGGCTTCTCGACGAGGCCGGTGATGCGCAGGAGCCCGTCGTTCAGGTCCTCCTTGACGACGGGCACGCCGTAGCGGTGGGAGTCGGCGGGGTCCATCGGCATGAGAGCGAGTACGGGGCAGCTCGTCGCCTCGTACGCCCTGATCAGCTGCTGCGCACGCGGAGTCCCGGCGACGAAGACGTCATCCGGCCACAGGACCAGCATCGGCTCGTCACCGAAGTTCCGCGCCGCGTTGAGGACGGGGGTTCCGTTGCCGTACGGGCCGTGCTGGTCGAGGTAGGTGATGTGCCCGAGCCTGGACAGGTCCCCGACTTCCTCCACGGCGTCCGCGTATGCGTTCCTGCCGTCCGCGCGGAGCTGGGCGACGAGCGTGGGGTTGGGCCGGAAGTGGTCCTGGATCAGTCCCTTGCCGCCCGAGACGACGATGGTGATGTCCGTGATGCCCGAGGCCACGAGTTCGCGCACGGTGTGTTCGATCACCGGCTTGTCACCGACCGGCAGCATCTCCTTCGGCGTCGCCTTCGTGAGCGGGAGAAGGCGTGAGCCGAGGCCCGCAGCGGGGATGACTGCCCTGCGGATGGTGGTGGACATGAGTTCCTCCCGGAACGGGCTACTGCGTGGGCGGCTTCGAGTCGTCGTACGTGGACGTTCCCGCGTCCAGCAGGGGCTCCTGCGGCTTCAGATGGGCCGGGGCGAAGGCCCGCAGCACGTGGTAGCCGGTGATCACGACGATGGTGCCGAGCGCGATCCCGCTCAGTTCGAAGTCGTGGGTGATCTTCAGGCTGACCCCGCCGACACCGATGATGATGCCCGCGGCGGCCGGCACCAGGTTCAGCGGGTTGCGGAGGTCGACGTTGCCGCTCATCCAGATCTGGGCGCCCAGCAGGCCGATCATCCCGTACAGGATGACGGTGATGCCGCCCAGGACCCCGCCCGGGATGGCCGCGACCACCGCGCCGAACTTGGGGCAGAGTCCGAACAGCAGAGCGAAGCAGGCGGCGGCCCAGTACGCGGCGGTGGAGTAGACCCGGGTCGCGGCCATGACGCCGATGTTCTCGGAGTACGTGGTGTTGGGCGGGCCACCCACGGCGGTGGAGAGCATGGAGGCTGCGCCGTCCGCCGCGATCGCGGTGCCGAGCTTGTCGTCCAGCGAGTCACCGGTCATCTCGCCCACGGCCTTGACGTGCCCCGCGTTCTCCGCGATCAGCGCGATCACCACCGGCAGCGCGACCAGGATGGCCGACCATTCGAAGCTCGGGGAGTGGAAGGACGGCAGTCCGATCCAGTCGGCCTTGGAGACACCCGACAGGTCGAGCCGCCAGTGGTCGACCGCCTCGGCGCCGCCGGCCGGTGAATGGATCTTGCCGAAGACCCGGTCCAGCACCCAGGACAGCACGTAGCCGAAGACCAGACCGAGGAAGATCGCGATGCGCGAGAAGAATCCGCGCAGGCACACCACGGCCATGCCGGTGAAGAGCATGACCAGCAGCGCGGTCCACTGGTCCTGCGGCCAGTACGTCGACGCGGTGACCGGCGCCAGGTTGAAGCCGATGAGCATGACGACGGCGCCGGTGACCACGGGCGGCATCGCCGCGTGGATGATCCGGGCACCGAAGCGCTGCACCGCGAGACCCGCGAGGAAGAGCGCCACGCCGACGACGAAGACCGCCCCGGTGACGACGGCACTGTCCCCGCCACCGGCCCGGATCGTCGCGGCCACGCCCACGAAGGAGAGCGAACAGCCGAGATAGCTGGGCACCCGGCCGCGCGTGGCGAGCAGGAAGATGGCCGTCGCGACACCGGACATCATGATCGCGAGGTTCGGGTCCAGCCCCATGAGCACCGGGGCGACGAACGAAGCGCCGAACATCGCAACCACGTGCTGGGCGCCGAGCCCGAACGTACGGGGCCAGGAGAGCCGCTCATCGGGCCGGACCACGGCCCCCGGTGCGGGGGTCTTTCCGTCGCCGTGCAAGGTCCAGCGCACGCCGAGGCCGCCCATGGTCGCTCCCTGTGTGTCCGTGTGTGGGTCCGTGCGGTGCCCGGTGCCGTGTTCGTGCGGGCCCGGCGCCACCGCGGAGAAGATCAGCGCCATGGTAATGCCGGAGCGGTGTCGACCCGTGTCCGGGTTGCGTTGCGCGAGCCCCGCCCGAAGGTCCTATCCATGAATCGTGCGCGAAGCATTGTCACTCCGAACAGGCGGCTCTACGCTCACACGGTCTTGCTCGTGAACATCATTCACATATCTGATTCATGAGGGGAGTGCTCGATGAGCGAAAGACCTCGTCGGCGTCTCGGAGCCCTGCTCACCACCGCCGTTGCCCTGGCCGCCGTCCTGGTGCCGGCCGCCTCCTCCGCGGCCGCCACCGCCCACGGCCACCGCCCGCCGCCCCGGGTGCCGAGGACCGTGGTCATCGACGGCCACCGCATTCAGCAGGCCAAGCTGCGGCTCGACCACGGCGACCGGGCTCTGCGCACGGCTGTCGACGCGCTGACCGTGAAGGCGGACAGCTGGCTGGACCAGGGCCCCTGGACGGTCGTCGACAAGCCGAAGCCCGCACCGAGCGGGGACCCGCACGACTACCTGAGCCAGGCCCCGTACTGGTGGCCCTCCCAGCCGAAGACCGCGGACAACCCGTGGGGCTGTCCGTACGTCCAGCGCGACGGCGAACGCAACCCCGAGGTCGACACCGGCACCGACCGCCCCGACATCGGCAAGGTCTTCAACTCGGTCACCACGCTCAGCCTCGCCTGGTACTACACGGGCCGGAAGCAGTACGCCGAGCACGCCTCGGACATCCTGCGTACCTGGTTCCTCGACCCCGCGACCCGGATGAACCCCAACCTGAACCACGGGCAGTTCATCCCCTGCAAGTACGACGGCCGGGCCATCGGCATCATCGACTTCTCCCAGCAGTACACCTCGGTCCTGGACGCCATCGCGCTCCTCGACACCGGTGCGCCCGGCTGGTCGAAGAACGACCGGACCGGCATGCGGGCCTGGAACACGTCGTTCCTGGACTGGCTGGTCAACTCGGACTTCGGCAAGCAGGAATCGGCCGCCCAGAACAACCACGGCACCTTCCAGGACATGCAGATCGCCGGACTCGCCCTCGCCACCGGTGACAAGGACCTCGCCCGCAAGGTCGTCCTTGACGCGCGTGCGCTGCGGATCGACCCGCAGATCGCCGGCGACGGCACCCAGCCGCAGGAGCTGGCACGCACCCGCAGCTGGCACTACTCGACCTTCGACCTGGTCGCCTACACGCGGCTCGCCGCGATCGGCAAGCAGGTCGGTGTGGACCTCTGGGCGTACCGAGGGCCGCAGGGGCAGAGCCTGTTCAAGGCGGTCGACTATCTGCTGCCCGCCGCGACCGGGGCGGCCCCCTGGCCGCACCCCGAGCTGGAGTTCTACCGGTACGCGGCCAGTGACATCGTGCACGCTGCCGCCGACGCCGGTGACCGGCAGGCGCAGGCCGCCGTACCGCAACTGGAGACGCCGCCCGGCGGCGACCTCTGGGCGCTGCGGCCCGCAGCGGAACAGCTCGACTCGATCGCCGGCTGACCGCCCGCGGGCGGGGCTCCCCCCGGAGCCCCGCCCGCGGAACGAGCCCATCAGGCCCGGGGCTCGGCCGCCGTCTCCGGTACGCCGACCGCCTTCGCCGCGACCTGGCGGTCGCCCGCCCGCAGCACCCCGGCCCCCAGCACCAGGCCGAACGCCAACACCGTCACCAGGCCGAACGACACGACCAGCGAGGTCGCCTCGGCCAGCGAACCGATCGCCGACGGGGCGATCAGCCCCGAGGTGTACGTGATCGTGGCGACGCCCGCGATCGCCTGGCTCGGGTTCGGCCCGCTGCGCCCCGCCGCCGCGAACGCGAGGGGGACGACCACGGCGACACCGAGGCCCAGCAGCCCGAAACCGCACATCGCCGGAACCACGCCCGGCGCAAAGACCACCAGCACACCCCCGACGGTTGCCAGCAATCCGCCCACCCGCACGGTCCTGACCGCACCGAACCGGTCGACGACCTTGTCCCCGGCGATCCGGGCCACCGCCATCGTCAGTGCGAACGCCGTCGTGGACGCGGCCGCGAGCCCGGCGGAGCTGTCCATGATGTCCCGGAGGTAGACCGCCGACCAGTCCAGACTGGCTCCCTCGGCGAACACCGCGCAGAACCCCACCGCGCCGATGACCAGCGCAGACCTGGGCGGCAGGGTGAACCGCGGCGGCGGCTCCTCGTCCGGCTCGCTGCGCAGATCCAGTACGCCCTGACAGGCGATCAGGCCGAGCACGGTGAGCACGAGAGCGGCGAGGACATGGTGCAGCCGGGCGTCAGCGCCGATATGGGCGGCCACGGTGCCCGCCGCGGAACCGATCAGGGCGCCCACGCTCCACATGCCGTGCAGCCCGGACATGATCGACTTGTCGAGACGGTTCTCCACCTCGACACCGAGGGCGTTCATGGCCACGTCCGACATGCCGGCCGACGCCCCGAACACGAAGAGCGCCGCGCACAGCGTCAGCAGGTTCGGTGCCAGCGAGGGCAGCGTCAGCGCAAGCGTCCACAGCGCCAGCAGTCCGCGCAGTGCGGTTCTGGCGCCGAAGCGATGGCTGATCGCACCGGCCAACGGCATGGCGAGCGAGGCGCCGATCGCCGGGAAGGCCAGGGCGATGCCCAGCTGACCCGCACTCGCCCCGGCGTGGTCCTGGATCCAGGGCACGCGGGTGGCGAAGCTGCCGGTCACCGCGCCGTGCACGGTGAAGACCGCGGCGATCGCGAACCTGGCCCGCCTCACCTGCTCCGTGCCGAAGACCGTCTCTGTGGATTCCGTCGTCATGCCGCCGTGCCCTCCCCTGGGAATTCTCTGTCGCGGTCGGCCCCCGCGCCTGACGTCACGGTGCGGTCAGTAAACTATCAGGAACCCTGCCTGATAAATAGGCCGTCAAGGCCCCGGCCCGCGCGGCAGTGATCTGGAAGGATCCCGGCATGCCCGCATCACCGAGCACCGCCCGGGTCATCAACGACCGGCTCGCCCTTCGACTGCTCCAGGAGGACGGCCCGCTGACGGCCACCCAGCTCAAGGTCCTGACCGGGCTCTCCCGTCCCACCGTCGCCGACCTGGTGGAGCGGTTGCAGGGGGCCGGCCTGATCCAGGTCGTCGGCGAGAGCGGCTCCGAGCGGCGCGGTCCCAACGCCCGGTTGTACGGGATCGTCGCGGACCGCGCCCACCTCGCCGCCCTCGACGTGCGCACCGACAGCGTCACCGTCGTCGTCGCCGATCTGCTCGGCGTCACGCTCGCCGAGGCCACCCTGCCGATCGGCAGCGACACGGGCACCGAAACCGCCGCGGAACAGGCGGCCGCACTGCTGGAGGGCACCGCGCGCGAGGCGGGTGCCGCACCGCTGCACAGCGTCGGTATCGGCGCCCCCGGCCTGATCGACCCGGTCACCGGCGAGCTCCACGACACCACCGGCCTGCCCGCCTGGCACCGTCGCCTCGTCCGGGTGCTCCAGCAGCGGCTGCCCGCGACCGTGCTCGTCGAGAACGAGACCAACCTGGCCGCCGTCGCCGAACACCGCCTGGGCGCGGCCCAGGACCGCGACACCTTCGTCCTGCTCTGGCTCGGTCACGGCATCGGCGCCGCCGTGATGCTGGACGGCAAACTGCGCCGCGGAGCCTCCGGCGGTGCGGGCGAGATCGGCTTCCTGCCCGTGCCCGGCACGGCAGGGATCCCCTCCGCGGTCAACTGCGACGGCGGGTTCCACTCCCTGGTGGGCGCGGCATCGGTGTGCGAACTGGCCCTGGGGCACGGCATCGACGTGCGTACGCGGATGGGCGCCGGGGAGCAGGAGCCGGCTGCCGCGTTCGCCGTACGGGCCGCCCTGGCCGGGCAAGGGGAGAGCGAGGCATTCCTCTCCGCCCTCGCCGACCGCCTCGCGGTGGGCGCTGCCGCCGTCGCCTCGGTCATCGACCCCGGCTGTGTGGTCCTCGCCGGCGAGGTCGGTCACGCGGGCGGCGAAGCGCTGGCGTCCCGGGTCGAGGAGCGGCTGGCCATGATGTCCCCGCTGCGGACGGAGGTCAGAGCGGGCCTGCTGGGCGGCTCCGCGGTGCTCCGTGGCGCGCTGCTCGCCGCACGCGATGCGGCTCAGGACGAGCTGTTCACCGCGCGCGGCGTGGGCAGCGCTCCGTGAGGAACTCCTCGAACGTGGTCTTCCCGACGGCTCGTCCGGGCGTCAGATGCCCACCCCGCCGGTCACCAGAAGCGTCGTCATGGAACCAGCCTGTCAGAGACACGCGAACGGGCGGGCCGGAACCTCCTCGTGCGCACGTCCGTGGGTACGGGCGCGAGCCCGCCCGGGACCGGGCTGTGAGCCACTCCACACCTCTCGTCCGTATGGCGCATGGGCAGGCGTGGCAGACTGATCCTGTAACAGCAGCAGCGCACTCCGGGGTCGGTGCAATTCCGAACCGGCGGTTATAGTCCGCGACCCGTCCGCATCCAGCGGCCGGTTGACCAGGTGAGATTCCTGGACCGACGGTTAAAGTCCGGATGGGAGGCAGTGCGCGGCGGGCCGTCACAGATACGCCGCCGTCGGCGGATGCGTCTTCCGGGTTTCCGGAAGACCCGCGTCCGTGTCTTCGGTTTCGGCGTTCCCTGTTGCGTTCCGCTTCATCTGTCGTCATCGACAGGCCCCGGAGTCCGTGCCCGAAGAGGCAGGAGGACCCGGTGGACACCGCAGCCGACAGCACCGCCATGGGCCGAGCGATCACGCTCGCCGCCCGCGGACTCGGCTCCACCAGCCCCAACCCGGTCGTCGGGTGCGTGATTCTCGACGCCGAGGGACGCCCGGCCGGTGAAGGCTTCCACCAGCGCGCCGGAGGGCCGCACGCCGAGATCCACGCCCTGCGCGCAGCAGGTGAGAAGGCCCGCGGCGGCACCGCGTACGTCACTCTCGAGCCCTGTAACCACACCGGTCGCACCGGCCCCTGCGCCCAGGCGCTGATCGAGGCCGGCGTCAGCCGTGTCGTGTACGCGGTGGCCGACCCGACCCCGCAGGCCACCGGGGGTGCGGACACCCTCCGCGCAGCCGGGATCAAGGCCGAACAGGGACTCCTCGCCGACGAGGCCGAGGCGGGCAACGCCGCATGGCTGACCTCGGTGCGGCTCGGCCGTCCGTACGTCCTGTGGAAGTACGCCGCGACGCTCGACGGCCGGATCGCCGCCGCCGACGCCACCAGCCGCTGGATCACCTCTCCCGAGTCGCGCGCCGACGTCCACCGGCTGCGCGCCGAGGCCGACGCCGTCGTGGTCGGCTCGGGCACCGCCCGTACCGACGACCCCCAGCTCGGTGTGCGAGGCGTCGAGGGCGCCGTACAGCCGCTGCGCGTGGTTGTCGACACCGGTGCCACGGCGGTGCGCCCCGGCGCCCGCGTCCTCGACGGCACGGCGCCCACCCTGGTCGCGGTCGCCGAGGACGCCGACACCGGCCATCTGCCCGAGGGGACCGTCCTGCGGCTGCCGCGTGCCGCCACCGGCCCCGGCCTGGACATCCACGCGCTGCTCGCGGCCCTGCACACGCGCGGCGTGCGCTCCGTACTCCTCGAAGGCGGCCCGACCCTGGCCGGGGCCTTCGTCGCGGCGGGAACGGTCGACAAGGTCGTCGGCTATCTCGCCCCTGTGCTCCTCGGCGCCGGCCCCGCGGCCCTCGCCGACGCAGGAATCTCCACCATCGCCCAGGCGTTGCGCCTCCACGTGACCGAGACCGTACGCATCGGCCCCGATCTGCGCATCACCGCCGTCCCCGGCCCTGCCCGGAAGGGAAACTGAGTGTTCACCGGAATTGTCGAAGAACTGGGTGAGGTCACCGCCGTCGAGAAGCTCGGCGACGCCTCCCGATTCCGCCTGCGCGGTCCCGTAGTCACCGAAGGCGCCAAGCACGGCGACTCCATCGCCGTCAACGGCGTCTGCCTCACCGTCGTCGACCTCGGCGACGGCGAGTTCACCGCCGATGTGATGGCCGAGACCCTGAACCGGTCCAGCCTCGGCGCGCTGGAGACCGGCTCCCGGGTCAACCTGGAGCGCCCCATGGCGGTGGGCGGCAGGCTCGGCGGGCACATCGTCCAGGGGCACGTCGACGGCACGGGCCGCATCGTCGACCGCAAGATCTCCGAGAACTGGGAGATCGTGAAGATCTCCCTCCCGGCGGAGCTGACCCGGTACGTGGTGGAGAAGGGCTCGATCACCGTCGACGGCGTGAGCCTGACCGTCGTCGACGCCGGACCCGACTACTTCACCATCAGCCTCATCCCCACCACCCTCGCCCTGACCACGCTCGGCATCAAGGAGCCCGGCGACCCGGTCAACCTCGAGGTGGACGTCATCGCGAAGTACGTCGAGCGGCTGCTCGGCGACCGGGACCGGGAGGACACGAAGTGAGCGCCGTCGGCTGGCTCAACTCGGAGGCCTTCGCCCTGTTCGGCCAGCACATCAAGTGGTCCGACATGATCGGCAACACGGTCGGCCTGGCCGCCCTCGCGCTCGGCTGGCGGCGCTCCATATGGACCTGGCCCGCCCAGCTGGTCTCCGGCGTGATCCTGCTGGCCGCCTTCGCCTCCGCCCACCTCTCGGGCAGCGCGGGCAAGCAGCTGGTGGTGATCGTCGTGGCCGCGTGGGGCTGGTGGTCGTGGAACCGCGGCAAGCAGCAGGCCCAGGACGGCTCCATCGCCGTACGGTTCGCCAGCTGGCGCGAGCGCGCATTCCTGGTCGGCGGCGCAGCCCTCGGCACTCTCGCCGTCGGCGGGCTGTTCACCGCGTTCCCGACGCTGTCGTGGGACCCGTGGCCCGACGCGTACATCTTCGTCGGCACGGTCGTCGCGATGTACGCACAGGCGCGCGGCATGGTCGAGTTCTGGTTCGCCTGGCTGCTGGTCGACCTGGTCGGTGTGCCGCTGAACTTCGCCAACGGCTTCGCCTTCTCCGGCTTCGTCTACGTCATTTACGGCGCCCTCGTCCTGTGGGGCATGCGCGACTGGTGGCTGCGTACGCGGACACCCGCTCTGGAAGGAGCCACGGCATGACTGCCCAGCCCACCTGGTTGCACCCGGAACATGACAGCGTCGTCGAGGACCTCTCCCTCGACCCCGTCGAGCAGGCGATCCGCGACATCGCGGCCGGACGCCCCGTCGTCGTCGTCGACGACGAGGACCGGGAGAACGAGGGCGACCTCGTCATCGCGGCCGAGATGGCCACGCCCGAGATCGTCGCCTTCATGATGAGCGAATGCCGCGGCCTGATCTGCGCGCCGATGGAGAACGACGAACTGGAGCGGCTCGAACTGCCGCAGATGGTCAACCACAACACCGAGTCGATGCGCACGGCGTTCACCGTCTCGGTCGACGCCTCCGCGGCACACGGCGTGACCACCGGCATCTCCGCGGCCGACCGGGCCACCACGCTCCGGATGCTGGCGGGCGGCCAGGCCGGCCCCGCCGACTTCGTGCGCCCCGGCCACATCTTCCCGCTCCGCGCCCGGTCCGGCGGTGTACTCGTCCGCAACGGCCACACCGAGGCGGCCGTCGACCTGGCCCGGCTCGCCGGGCTGCGGCCCGCCGGTGCGATCGTGGAGATCGCCGGCGAGGACGGGGTGATGCTGCGTCTGCCCGAGCTGGTGCCGTTCGCCCGCAAGCACGGCCTCACGATCATCTCGATCGAGGACCTGATCGCCTACCGCCGTTCCTCCGAGCCGACCGTCCGCCGCGAGGCGGAGGTCCGGCTGCCGACATCGTTCGGCGAGTTCACCGCGTACGGCTACCGCTCCACGGTCGACGGTGTCGAGCATGTCGCGCTCGTCCACGGCGACCTCGGTGACGGCGACGACATTCTCGTCCGGGTCCACTCCGAGTGCCTGACCGGCGACATCTTCCAGTCCCAGCGCTGCGACTGCGGCCCCCAGCTGCACGCGGCCATGGCGCGCATCACCGACGAGGGCCGCGGCGTCGTCGTCTATCTGCGCGGCCACGAGGGCCGCGGCATCGGCCTGCTCTCCAAGCTGCGCGCGTACGAACTCCAGGAGCACGGTGTCGACACCCTCGACGCCAACCTGGAGCTCGGTCTGCCCGCCGACGCCCGGGACTACGGGGCAGGCGCCCAGATCCTCAAGGATCTCGGCGTCCACGGCGTCCGGCTGATGACCAACAACCCCGACAAGACCGCCGCACTCGTGCGGCACGGCCTCGCGATCACCGGCCGCGAGCCGATGCCCGTCCAGGCCGGCGAGCACAACCTGCGGTACCTGCGCACCAAGCGGGACCGCATGGGACACGACCTGCCCTGGCTCGACGCCGCCTCGGTGTCGACCTGCGGCAACCAGTAACGATCACGGAAACGAGCGGTAGGAGAATCATGAGCGGCAAGGGCGCACCCGAACTGTCCGTACGCAACTGCGGTGACCTGCGGGTGGCGGTGATCGCCGCCCAGTGGCACGAGAAGGTCATGGACGGCCTCGTCGACGGCGCACTGCGCGCCCTGCACGACCTCGGCATCGACGAGCCGACACTGCTCCGGGTGCCCGGCAGCTTCGAGCTCCCGGTCGTCGCCAAGGTGCTGGCCGGCCGCGGCTACGACGCGATCGTCGCCCTCGGTGTGATCATCCGCGGTGGCACGCCCCACTTCGAGTACGTGTCCCACGGCGTCACCAACGGCCTCACCCAGGTCGCCGTCGACACCGGGGTCCCGGTCGGCTTCGGCGTACTGACCTGTGACACCGAGGAGCAGGCGCTCGACCGGGCCGGCCTCGAGGGCTCCAACGAGGACAAGGGGCACGAAGCGGTCACGGCGGCCGTCGCCACCGCTGCCACGCTGCGCACCGTCAGCGAGCCCTGGCGCTGAGCGAGGGTGCGGCACCCCGTACTCTAAGAACCATCATGGCGAACAAAACCTTCGAAGAGCTCTTCGCCGAGCTGCAGCTCAAGGCCGCCAACGGCGACCCCTCCACCTCCCGCACCGCCGAGCTGGTGGACAAGGGAGTCCATGCCATCGGCAAGAAGGTCGTCGAGGAGGCCGCCGAAGTCTGGATGGCCGCCGAGCACGAGAGCAAGGACGCCGCCGCCGAGGAGATCTCGCAGCTGCTGTACCACGTCCAGGTGATGATGGTCGCCCGCGGGATCTCCCTCGACGACGTCTACGCGCACCTCTGAGCACGACCGCCGCACACCTTCACATCCGCACAAGACTCCCTCCTCGCAAAGGAAACCTGACCTCATGCTGCGCATCGCCGTCCCCAACAAGGGTTCACTCTCCGGGCCTGCGATGGCGATGCTCCATGAGGCCGGCTACCAGCAGCGCAAGGAGTCGAAGGAACTCGTCCTCGTCGACCCCGAGAACGAGGTCGAGTTCTTCTACCTGCGGCCGCGCGACATCGCGATCTACGTCAGCTCCGGCCGCCTCGACATCGGCATCACCGGCCGCGACCTGCTGCTGGACTCCGGGGCCGATGCCGAGGAGATCCTCCAGCTCGGGTTCGCACGCTCCACCTTCCGTTACGCCACCAAGCCCGGCACGGCCGACGGCCCGCAGGACTTCGACGGCATGACCATCGCCACCTCCTACGAGGGCATCGTCGCCAAGCACCTCGCCGACGTGGGCGTCACCGCCTCCGTCGTGCACCTCGACGGCGCGGTCGAGACCGCCATCGAGCTCGGGGTCGCGCAGGTCATCGCCGATGTGGTGGAGACCGGCACCAGCCTGCGCAACGCCGGACTCGAAGTGATCGGCGAGCCGATCATGAAGTCGGAGGCCGTCGTCATCCGCCGTACGGGTGCCCCCCAGGACGACCCCAAGGTGCAGCAGTTCCTCCGCCGCCTGCAGGGCGTCCTGGTCGCCCGCAGCTACGTGATGATGGACTACGACTGCCGCGTCGAGCACCTGGAGCGCGCGGTGGCCCTGACCCCGGGCCTGGAGTCGCCGACCATCTCCCCGCTGCACCACGAGGGCTGGGTCGCCGTCCGTTCCATGGTCGCCGCCAAGGAGGCCCAGCGGATCATGGACGACCTTTACGAGCTCGGCGCCCGCGCCATCCTCACGACGGCCATCCACGCCTGCCGCCTCTGACGGCCGGACAGCCAGCGACCCACCGGCAGCCAGACCCACCGGAAGACAGAAGAACACCATGTCCGCCCCCGCGCCCCGGCCCGAACTCCCCACTCTCCCGGTCACCTTCCGGCCGACCCGCACCCGGGTGGTCCTGCTGACCGTGGGAGCCGCGATGTTCGTCGTCATCACCGTCATCGCCATGAGCCTGGAGCAGCTGAGCCCGGGGGAGCGGGTCAGCTTCGTCTTCACCGCGCTGCTCTTCTTCGCCGTCTTGGCGCTGCTGAGCCGCCCCAAGGTCGTCGCCGACGACCACGGGGTGACCGTGGTCAATCTCACCCGCACCCGAAGGCTGTCCTGGGCGGAGATCGTCCGCGTCAACCTGCGCGCCGGCGACCCGTGGGTCTTCCTCGACCTCAGCGACGGGACCAGCATGCCCGCCCTCGGCATCCAGCCCGGAATCGCCAAGGAACAGGCCATTCGCGACGCCGGTACGCTCCGCGCCCTCGCCGAGAATCACGGCACGGGTACGGACAACGGCTGAGCCCACTGCCCCGTTCGGCCACTTCTTGATTACTCTGGAGGGCGGTGGCGCCCTGTGTGCGCCCCGCCCCGCACCGAGGGCCCCTGAGGCCGGCGGGGCTTTCCTTCGACCCAAGGAGTGACTCCCTCCAGCAATGGACGGATCGTCCGGTAGTACCTGCGCCGCCCCATCCCAGGAGGCGGCGGCATGACCACCCCCTTGCTGCTTCTCAGTGCGGCATTCCTTCTCATCCTCGCCAACGGATTCTTCGTGGCAGCCGAGTTCGGGCTTGTCACGGTGGAGCGGCCGGACGCCGAGCGCGCTGCCGCCGCGGGCGACCGGCGGGCCCGTACCGTCGTCGACGCCCTGCGCGAGCTCTCCTTCCAGCTCTCCGGCACCCAGCTCGGCATCACGATCACCTCACTGGTCGTCGGCATGCTTGCCGAACCGGCACTCGCCCAGCTGCTGGCCGGACCGCTCACCGCGACCGGACTCCCCGACGGGGCCGTACCCGGCGTCAGTGTGGTGATCGGGATGCTGGTCGCCTCCGCCGTCCAGATGGTGATCGGCGAGCTCGTACCGAAGAACTGGGCCGTCTCCCGGCCGCTCCAGGTCGCACGGTTCGTCGCCGGCCCCCAGCACCGCTTCGCCAGCGCGCTGCGGCCGGTGATCACCCTGCTGAACACCGTCGCCAACCGGCTGGTGCGGCTGCTCGGCGTCGAACCCACCGACGAGCTGGCATCCGCCCGCACCCCCGGTGAACTGGTCTCCCTGGCCCGGCACTCCGCCGAGGCCGGCACCCTCGAACAGGACACCGCGGATCTCTTCGTACGGACCCTGTCGCTCGCCGGGCTCACTGCACAGCACGTCATGACCCCGCGCGTGAGGGTCAGCGCCCTGCAGTCGACCGCGACCGCGGCGGACGTCCTCAACCTCACCCGTGCCACCGGCCTCTCCCGCTTCCCGGTCTACCGGGACCGGATCGACGAGGTCGTCGGCATGATCCACCTCAAGGACGCGCTCGCCGTACCCGCCCAGGAGCGGCGGCGCACCCCGGCAGGGCGGATCGCCGTACCGCCCCTCCTCGTCCCCGAGACGCTCCCCGTCGAACAGCTGCTCCAGCGCCTGCGCAAGGAGCAGCCGATCGCCGTCGTGGTGGACGAGTACGGCGGCACCGCCGGTGTCGTCACGCTCGAGGACATCATCGAGGAACTGGTCGGCGAGGTCAGGGACGAGCACGACGCGGAAGGCGCCGACCGGCCCGAACTGGCCGTGGCCGCCTCGGAGGACGGCCGTCCCGCCTGGGACGCCGAGGGCAGCTGCCGGGTTCTCACCCTGCGCCGGATAGGCCTTGACGTGCCGGAAGGACCGTACGAGACCGTGGCCGGACTGGTCGCCGATCTCCTCGGACGGATCCCCGCCCCCGGCGACCGGGCCGAACTGCCTGGCTGGCGGATCTCGGTCCGCCAGGTGGGTCACTACCGCGCCGAACAGGTTCGCTTCGTACACATCGCCGATGTGCCGGAAACCGTCGACGCGCCGTCGGCGGAACGCGGTGTCCTGGAGGTCGCACGATGAGCGTCGTCCAGTTGCTCTTCGCCGGGCTCCTCGTACTGGCGAACGGGTTCTTCGTGGGTGCTGAGTTCGCACTCGTCTCCGTACGCCGCAGCCAGATCGAACCCCTCGCGGCGGCCGGATCGGGCAGGGCCCGTCAGGTGCTGTACGGCCTGGAGAACCTGCCGCAGATGATGGCCGCCGCACAGTTCGGCATCACCGTCTGCTCACTGACCCTCGGCGCCGTCGCCGAACCGACCGTCGCCCATCTGCTGGAGCCGGTCTTCCACGTGGTGCACCTGCCGGAGGGCCTCGTTCACCCGCTCGGCTACGTGCTGGCGCTCGTCTTCGTGGTCTTCCTCCACCTCGTCATCGGCGAGATGGTTCCGAAGAACCTGGCCATGGCGGCCCCGGAGAAGACCTCCATGTGGCTCAGCCCCGGCCTGGTCGGCTTCGCCCGGCTCTGCCGCCCGGTCACCTCGGCACTGGGCGCCTGCGCCCGGCTGGTGCTCCGGCTGTTCCGCGTCGAACCCAAGGACGAGGTCGAGGCCGTCTTCACCAGTGAGCAGCTCAACCGGCTCGTCGAGGACTCCGGACAGGCCGGACTGCTCGAACCTGAGGCGCAGGAGCGGCTGGAGGACGCGCTGGAGCTGGGCAGCAGGCCGGTCACCGATGTACTGCTCGACCGGGCCTCCCTGGTGACCGTGGACCCCTCGGTGACCCCGCACCGGATCGAGGAACTGACCGTACGGACCGGCTACTCGCGCTTCCCGGTCTGTGCGGAGGGCGGCGGCCCGTTCATGGGCTACCTGCACGTCAAGGACGTCCTCGATCTGGAGGACGGCGAACGGGCCGTTCCGCAGCACGTCTGGCGCCCGATGGCGACGCTCCGGGCGGAGCTCCCCCTGGACGACGCGCTGACGGTGATGCGCCGCGCGGCCACCCACCTGGCCCAGGTGGCCGACGCGTCGGGCCGGGTGCTGGGGCTGGTCGCGATGGAGGACGTCCTGGAAATGCTGGTGGGCGAGGTACGCGACCCGGCGCACCGGGTCTCGGTACCCCGCCGGACGGTGGAGGTCGCACCAGCGGGCCCCGGCGTGGACGAACTCCAGCCACTGGCGGCACGAACCTGACAACGAGGCCCGGTCTCATCGCCGGACGGGAGCACATCCGAGCCCGTCCGGCGTTCGAGACGGCGACATCGAGCCCGTCCGGTGTTCGAGGACACATCCGCACGGGGGCGGCTGCGAGAACATGCCCGGCCGGCGTGCGCGGACACACCGGCCGCCGGGCGGGCCCGGTGTCTGCAACCCGCCCCACCGCGCCGTCACAGTCCCGGAGGCTCCTGCGGCCCCCGGTCCACCGGCCCCCGGCCGGACAGGACCTCGCCGTACGCCTGCATCAGATCCGGCAGCCGTAAGGTCGCCAGATCGTTGCGCGTAGGCACCGCCGCGTACCCGGACAGCCGCAGATCCCGGTACGCGCAGCTCTTCTCGTACAGCGTGCGCAGAAACCGCCCGTTGCCCAGCTCGTCGATCCAGCCCTGGTCGACGACATGGCCGCTGATCGAGCGCAGCTCCTCCAGGGACTCCTCGTCCCACACGTCGTCGTTGTCGGCGGCCAGCACCTCGCCGATCGAGGTGAGTTCCAGCGGCCGGTAGCTGGGGAAGTCCACCCGGGTGGTGAAGCGGGAGGAGAGCCCGGGGTTGGTGGCCAGCAGCCGGTCCATGCCCTCGGGATAGCCCGCGAGGATGACGACGAGGTGGTCCCGGTTGTCCTCGGCCCGCTTGAGGAGCACCTGCAGAGCCTCGTCCCCGTACGCGTCGCCCTTGCTGTAGCCGGAGTTGGAGAGGCTGTACGCCTCGTCGACGAACAGCACTCCGCCGAGCGCCGAGTCGATCAGCTCATTGGCCTTGACCGCGGTCTGGCCGAGGAACTCGCCGACCAGATCGGAACGCTGGGCCTCGACGAGGTGGTCCCCGCCCAGCAGCCCCAGCGCGTAGAAGACCCTGCCCAGGATCCGGGCCACCGTGGTCTTCCCGGTCCCGGACGGCCCCGAGAAGATGAAGTGACGCTTGGGAGGCTGGACCAGAAGCCCCTCGCCGGCCCGCAGCCGCGCCATGTTCAGCTGCGCGGACAACGCCTTGACCTGGCGCTTGACGGGTTCGAGGCCGACCATTCGCTCCAGTTCCGCCAGCGCCTCGGCGAGCAGCACCGGATCGCTGGGCCCCGCCGGGAACGGCTGCGGCGACGACTGACCGGGCACCGCCGTCTTCTCCCGTGCCCCCGCCCGGTCGGCGGGAGGCAGCCCGCCGACACCCGGCAGGTTCTGCGGTTCGCCACCGGTCCGCAGCTCCCGGCCGTCCACCAGATCGGTGCCGAGCAGCGAGTCACCGTCCTGCTGCGCCTCCGCGACCGTACCGTCCATGCCGAGCCCGGTCAGTGACACGGAGGCGAGACCTGACGCCTCGTCGGTGCCTTCGAGCCCGTCGTAGTCCGCGATGGCGGCGAGCCGCGCCGAGGTGTCCATGAACGCCGGGTCGATCCGGTGCACCGCCCGGTAGAGCGGCAGCGCGGCCGCGCTGCGGCCGGTGCCTTCGTGCGCGCGGGCCAGCCAGTAGCGCAACTCCTTGCGCTGCGGCTGTTCGCTGCGGCAGCGCATCAGTGCGGTGGAGAGCAGCGGCTCGGCCTGCCCGTACATCTCCAGCCGCACCCGCGCCATCCCGCCGAAGAGCCCTGCCTCGATGCCGAGCAGCGGATCGTCGACCAACTGCTCGGTGTTGCGTACGAGCTGTTCCCAGTCCTTCACCAGATAGGACCGGCAGGCGTGCAGGAACCGCACCTGCGGATCCGTGTCCACCGGCGGCAGTCCGGCCAACGCCCGGTCCAGCTCGGCGACATGACGCCCGTCCAGCCAGTGCGACGCGTGCGCGAGCAGCAGGTCGCGTGGGCTCTCCAGCACCGGTTGCACCCACCAGCCCAGCCAGTACCAGGAGTTGAGCGTGCGCCGATGGTGGGTGCGCTGTTCGCCGAACCGGTCGCGATGCCGGTACATCCGCAGCAGCGCGGTCGTTGTGTCGATGCGCAGGGCATGGAGTCCGAGCCAGGCGTCCGCCATGCCGGGATCCAGGCGCACCGCTGTTCTGAACTCCTCCTCGGCCTGCGGGTAGGCGCCCATCGTGTAGGCGTCCACGCCGCGCAGCCAGGCGAGGTCGGCCGGGGCCTGTGCGCCCTGCGTGCCGATGTCCATCACGTCCCCCACAAGCCGTGCCCCCAGGATGTCCCGCCGCACGACCGCCCGTCGAGGCGCGCTGAACCACTGTGCCACGGACGGGAATTGACCGCACCGAAAGGCATCGTACCTGCGCAGGGAGTGCACGACTAAGAGCGCCGCAGGCAGAACGGGGACCGTGACCGAGGGTAAGCGGAAGGTTGTGCACAGCGGCGCGAAAAGGGGTGCGAGGACAGAACGAAGCCCCCGATCACGGGGGAACAACCGGGGGCTTCGTGTCCGTGGGGGCTTCGAAAAGCCGCACATTGAGAACGTAAGACCTGTACCGCCCCCGGGTCAAGCACAGTTGGGGCAGTTCCGGGTCGATTCCCGACTGCTCAGTATGCCGCTGCAGGAGGATCACGGTGGGTGACGGAATGATTCGCTCCTGCTGTCGCGCGAGGCCCCTCCAGCCACTCGTACCCCACAGGCAACTGGCGTACCAGAGCATCCGCGTACGGACGCGAGGGATCGGCGGCGAAATGTTCTTCCTCGGCCGCGGTCCACCCGTCCCAGAACGTCGAAAGCGCGGACCCGTCCCGACGCCGGCCCCGCTCCCACGACGCCGCGGGGCCGAGCTCCATCCACCACAGTCGTGCGAGATGCGGGCGCAGCGCACGGCGACCCGCACCCACCCCCTCGATCAGCACCACCGGCGCGGGTTCCAGGGTGCGTGCGGGGCCGAAGTGCCGAGCGGTCCAGTCGTACGGCGCATAGCGCGCGTTCTCGCCGCGCGACAGCGGCCCGATCACCTGGTCGCGCAGCCGGTCCACCCAGGCGAACAGCTCCTCGTGCGTGGCCAGATCGTCCAGCCGCAGGACGGGCGCCTCGCCGAGCGCGGTCGAGAGGCGGGACGCGAGGGTGCTCTTGCCCGATCCCGCGTGGCCGTCGATGCCGATGAGTCGGACCGGCCCGCAGGACGGCGCCAGGGTGCGCAGCCGGGAAGCGTGGCGCGAGAGGTCGTTCATGTGGCCCAGCCTACGAGCCGGTCCGGAGCAACCGCAGGTCACGCCAGTGGACCAGACCAATATTGGTTCGTCGGCACACTGCGATTCGCTGGCCCAATCCGGCTGCGAACCGCAATAGTTGGCGCACTGTCGTGCACCCGCAGCCCCACTCCGCTTACGACCGGGGGTTTCGCCCATGAACCGACCGACCTCACGCAGAACTGTGCTGACCGCCGCGCTCGCGGCGGCGGCCGCCGCCGGTACGGCGTCGTCCGCCGGCTCCGCAGCCGCCGCGATCCCGGCTGCCGCCCCGCCCCACGCGGCCGCGGCGGCCGCCTCCCTCGTGGACAACCACTCCTGGAGTACGTACACCGACTGGCGCAGCGGCTGCGGCGACGGGACGCGCGCCGTCGCGGGACGCAGGCCCGGTCTGGTGATCGGCGCCCCCCGGGGGCGTACCGACTACACCGACCCGCACACCGGGAACACCGCCACCTGGGAGTACGCGACCTGGACCTCGCCCCGGCACCGGTCCGCGGTCCCGGCGACCGAGGTCATCGCGTCCTGGAACGCGGACGCGCCGGCAGGCACCTGGATCCAGATCGAGCTGAGCGGCCGCTACTCGGACGGCACCGACACCCCCTGGTACGTGATGGGCCGCTGGGCGGCGGGTGACGGCGACATCCGCCGCACCTCCGTCGACGACCAGACCGACGGCAGAAGCTCCATCTGGACCGACACCTTCTCGGTGGACGACGCGGCGAGCGGGCTGCGGCTGGTCTCGTACAAGCTGCGACTCACCCTGTACCGCACCCCGGGCAGCAACCTCACCCCGACCGTGTGGCGGCTCGGCGCGATGGCCTCGGACATCCCCGACCGCTTCACCGTGGAGCCCAGTGCCCCCGGCCTCGCCCGGGAGCTGCCGGTGCCGCGCTACTCGCAGAGCGTGCACTCGGGCCAGTACCCGGAGTACGACAACGGCGGTGAGGCGTGGTGCAGCCCCACCTCCTCGCAGATGATCATCGAGTACTGGGGGCGCAGGCCCACCGCCGAGGACCTGGCCTGGGTGGAGCCAGGCCTCGCCGACCCACAGGTCTGCCATGCGGCCCGCTTCACGTACGACTACCAGTACGAGGGCTGCGGCAACTGGCCGTTCAACGCCGCCTATGCCGCCACGTACGACGACATGAGCGCGGTCGTCACGCGGCTGCGTTCGCTGACCGACCTGGAGACGCTGATCCGGGCCGGTATCCCGGCCATAACGTCGCAGTCCTTCCTCAAGGAGGAGCTGACCGGGGCCGGGTACGGGACCTCCGGCCATCTCATGACCGTGATCGGGTTCACGGCTGACGGCGATGTGATCGCCAACGATCCGGCCTCGCCGAGCGACGAGGCCGTCCGCCGGATCTACAAGCGGCACGAGTGGGAGACGATCTGGCTCCGCACCAAGCGCTACAACGCGAGCGGCAAAGTGGTGTCCGGCACAGGAGGCGTCTGCTACCTCTACTTCCCGGCGCACCCGACGCCCGCCCAGCAGCGGGCTCTGGCGGCCGTCGGCATCCGCTGACGCGGCCCGGCGCTCCCGGGGCAGTGACCGATGTCATCTACCCCGGGGGCCCGACCGGCTGGCACTCTGGAAGGGTCACGGGGGGACTTCACTGCCGGACGACCGAGCGAGATGCCATGAGCGCGACCACCGCAACCACCGTCACTGCCCGCCGCCGCGCGCGGACCGGAGGCCCCGAGGACCGGTCCAAGCTGCTGGAGAACGTCCTGGGCTGGACGCTCGTCGTCCTCGTCGCCATGTTCGTCACCCAGGCCGGCCTCATGTGAGAAGCCGGCCGTCGGCGGAACAGGGCGGGAAGTCTCTCGGGCTCCCCGCCCCTCGGGATCGCGCGGCCTAGTTGATCGCCTTGATCAGCTCGCCGTTGGCGGTGTCACCGCTCAACTCCCAGAAGAACGTGCCACCCAGGCCCTGCTGGTTCTTGTAGTCCATCTTCGTGGCGATGGTGGCCGGGGTGTCGTAGCTCCACCAGTTGGTCCCGCAGTGCGCGTACGCCGTGCCGGCCACTGTGCCGGTCGCGGGGCAGCTGCCCTTGAGGACCTTGTAGTCCTCGATGCCCGCCTCGTACGTACCCGTGGCCGCGCCGGTCGCCGTACCGCCCGGCGCGTCCTGCGTCACGCCCGTCCAGCCGCGGCCGTAGAAGCCGATCCCGAGCAGCAGCTTCGAGGCGGGGACGCCGAGTGCCTTGAGCTTGGTGACGGCGGCGTCGCTGGTGTAGCCCTCCTTCGGAATCCCGGTGTACGAGGTCAGCGGGGAGTGCGGGGCCGTCGGGCCCTGCGCGTCCCAGGCGCCGAAGAAGTCGTACGTCATCGGGTTGTACCAGTCGACGTACTGCGCGGCGCCGCCGTAGTCGACGGCGTCGAGCTTGCCGCCGTCCGAGCCGTCGGCGGTGATGGCCGAGGTGACCAGGTTGCCCGTGCCGAACTTGGCGCGCAGCGCCGCCAGCACGTTGCCGTAGGCGTCACGGCCGCTGGTGTCGCAGGTCAGACCACAGGCGTTGGGGTACTCCCAGTCGATGTCGATGCCGTCGAAGACATCGGCCCAGCGAGGGTCCTCCACCAGGTCGTAGCAGGACTGGGCGAACGCGGCCGGGTTCTTGGCCGCCTCACCGAAGCCGCCGGACCAGGTCCAGCCGCCGAACGACCAGATGACCTTCAGATTCGGGTGCAGCTTCTTCAGCTTGCGCAGCTGGTTGAAACTGCCGCGCAGCGGCTGGTCCCAGGTGTCGGCGACGCCGTCGACCGACTGGTCGGCGGTGTACGCCTTCTCGTAGTCGGCGTAGCTGTCGCCGACCGCGCACTTGCCGCCGGTGACATTGCCGAAGGCGTAGTTGATGTGCGTCAGCTTGTCGGCCGAGCCCGAGGTCTCGATGTTCTTGACGTGGTAATTGCGCTGGTAGACGCCCCAGTCGGTGAAGTATCCGACCACCTTGCTGCCGGCCGCTGCGGTGGTGGCTTCGGTGGCCGAGGCGCGCTCGGTGGCGGTGGCCGCGCCGGCAGATGCCGGGCCTGCGGCACCGAGGAGGGTGGCGCCGAGGGCGGCGGTACAGACGGCGGCGGCGAGCGCCCGGAACCGGGCGCGGGGACGGTGAAGTCCGATCATCGTGGCTCCTCGTGGGGGAGGGGGCTTGCGAGTGGGGGGACGTACGGCCGACCCCGCGCAGAATTGGCATGAACGCGATAAGGCCGACTGGGTTGGAACCGTAGATGGACTAGACCAGTTGGGTCAATGGTTCGGACCATTCCGATGGCGATCCGGGCCCGCACGGACCACCCGGCCGCCCGCTCCGGCACCCGGTGACGGATACCGTCCGATCGGGCATACTCGACCCGCCACAGCCGCTGGCCAGCAACTCTCGTAATCCGGGAGGGCAGCATCGGCTGAGTAGTAGTGCTTGTCCGGGCCCCGGCCCGGAATATCCCGGCGGCGCCGCTCACACCCCGCGCGCGCGACCGCCGCAACGCCCGACAGGGAGGAGAGCGCCGTCATGTCCGACCGTGCCCCGCAGTTGGTGGAGCGTCGTCTGCCCACCGAGGAGTCCAGGCAGCTTGTCGCGCTGGTCCGCGACATCGTCCAGCGGGAGATCGCGCCACGGGCGGCGGAGGAGGAGGACGCCGGCCGGTTCCCGCGCGAAGTCTTCACCCTGCTCTCCGAGTCCGGACTCCTCGGCCTGCCGTACGACTCCGCCTACGGCGGCGGCGACCAGCCGTACGAGGTCTACCTCCAGGTTCTCGAAGAACTCGCGGCCGCCCGGCTCACCGTCGGCCTCGGCGTCAGTGTCCACTCGCTCGCCTGCCACGCCCTCGCCGGATACGGCACCAAGGAGCAGCGGGCGGAACATCTGCCGGCGATGCTGGGAGGCGGCCTGCTGGGCGCCTACTGTCTCTCGGAGCCCGCCTCGGGCTCCGATGCCGCCTCGCTCCGCACGAAGGCCGAACGGGACGGCGACGACTGGGTCATCACCGGCACCAAGGCGTGGATCACACACGGCGGGATCGCCGACTTCTACACGGTCCTGGCGCGTAGCGGCGTCGAGGGTGCCCGCGGCATCACCGCCTTCCTGGTCCCCGGCGACGCCGAGGGGCTGAACGCGGCCCTCCCCGAGAAGAAGATGGGCATGAAGGGCTCGCCCACCGCCCAACTGCACTTCGACGGCGTACGGGTGCCCGACGCGCGCCGGATCGGTGAGGAGGGGCAGGGCTTCGCCATCGCCCTGTCGGCACTCGACTCCGGGCGTCTCGGTATCGCCGCCTGTGCCATCGGTGTCGCGCAGGCGGCCTTGAACGAGGCCGTCGGATACGCCACCGGGCGGCAGCAGTTCGGCCGTCCCATCGCGGACTTCCAGGGACTGCGGTTCATGCTCGCCGACATGGCCACCCAGATCGAGGCGGGCCGCGCGCTCTACCTGGAGGCGGCCAGGCTGCGTGACGCCGGTAGGCCGTTCTCCCGACAGGCCGCCATGGCCAAGCTGTTCTGCACCGACGCGGCCATGCGGGTCACCGTCGACGCCGTCCAGGTCCTGGGCGGCTACGGCTACACCCTCGACTTCCCCGTCGAGCGGCTGATGCGCGAGGCGAAGGTGCTGCAGATCGTCGAGGGCACCAACCAGATTCAGCGCATGGTCATCGCGCGCCACCTCGCAGGTCCCGAGACGCGCTGAGTCGCAGCGGCCGGTCCGACCACACCGGCGTGGTCATGATCCGGTTCCACTCCTGGTCGTGGCGGCCCGGCAGGGTCCGTCCGGTGGACTCCCAATGGCTCAGCATGGCCCGGTAGATGGGCGGATCGGTCGAATGCGGCGCCGGGCGCGGCGGAGAAGGTGCGGGCGCGGACTTCGGCGCCGGCTGGGAGCCGGGCCGCGGAACCGATTCTTCGGAGGCCGGAGCGGCGAGACGGCGGCGACCAGGGCCGGCCGTTGAATGCAGCAGCGTCATGTCAGGCCAACGGCGTGGGGCGGGGCCGGGTCACTGCCGGGTGGATTCGAGCGCCCGTTCGCCAGGTTCCCCTGTCTTGCGGGCGTGGCTCGATGCTGCCCGCACCACGCCGGTCCGGCCGTCGTGGTGCAGTGCAGGTGTCTTCAGGTGCTGCCGGAGGTCTCCGGCGGCAAGGACGACCGCAATGGAGCGGCGTCGGACCGTGTCAGGCGGCGTTGCGGCGCATCTGCGGGACCCGCATCGGGCGCGAACCGGCGCCACCGGCGTGCGAGAAGGGCTGCATCCGCCAGTCGAGCCCCTGAGGGAGCGTCAACAGCAGTGCCGTCTCCTGCTCGTGGAGCTCGAGCGACTCGTCGGCGGGACGCGTCTGCGCGACGCCGCGGCCGGTTCCGGCGCACACCGTGAGCACGAACGGGTTCCACGGGGTCGGGCACAGCGCGTGTTCCGGCAGCACAACCTCGTCGGCCAGCAGTGCGATCGGCTGCGCACAGTCCGGGCAGATCACCCGGTACATCTCAAAAGTGTCGTACGCGTCGGGAGCGGAGTCCTCGACGGGTTCGACAGGCTCCGGTTCGGTACGTCCGGTGAGCTTCAGGCTCTGCATGGAGAATCTCCCCCTCGGGTGGGCCGACAAGGCGCCACGGCCTCGACCACAGCAAGCACTTCCCGTCGCGCATCGGCCGTAACCGCTGGCTCGCCGGCTACCCATCCGTAAACCTGTGGCATTCGTCACATGCCCGGTGCAGGTGCCCTGTTCGGAGCCCCTGCGACTGTGCCTGGAGGGACCCGGGGCCATAGGTTGACCGCATGGAGGAGCTGGACCGTCAGATTGTGGAGTTGCTCGTCAAGGACGGGCGGATGAGCTACACCGACCTGGGCAAGGCCACCGGCCTGTCCACCTCGGCCGTTCATCAGCGTGTCCGAAGGCTGGAGCAGCGCGGGGTGATCCGGGGCTATGCCGCGGTCGTCGACCCCGAGGCCGTCGGGCTGCCCCTCACCGCGTTCATCTCGGTGAAACCCTTCGACCCGAGCGCGCCGGACGACATCGCCGAGCGGCTCGCCGGCGTGCCCGAACTGGAGGCGTGCCACAGCGTCGCGGGCGACGAGAACTACATCCTCAAGGTGCGGGTCGCGACCCCGCTGGAGCTGGAACACCTGCTCACCCGGATCCGCTCGCTCGCCGGCGTCTCCACCCGCACCACCGTGGTCCTCTCCACCCCGTACGAGGCACGACCCCCGCAGATCTGAGACACGCCCGCCGCGGACCCGAGGGGGGTGCGGACCGCGCCGCTCCGTGCAGGCGCGAGACTGGTGTCATGACCGAGAGCACCGCCCCCCAGAGCGAACACCGCACCGTGCTGCTGCGCGGTGGAGACGTCCACAGCCCCGCCGACCCCTTCGCCACCGCCATGGTCGTCGAACGCGGCCATGTCGCCTGGGTGGGCTCCGAAGGGGCCGCCGACGCCTTCGCGAGCGGCGTCGATGAAGTGATCGACCTCGAAGGGGCGCTGGTCACTCCGGCGTTCACCGACGCGCACGTCCACACCACATCGACCGGCCTGGCCCTCACCGGTCTGGACCTCTCGGGAGCCCGCACCCTCGCCGAGGCCCTCGATCTCGTTCGTACGCACACCGCCGCGCACCCCGCCGACCGGGTCGTCCTCGGCCACGGCTGGGACGCCACGCGCTGGCCGGAGCAGCGACCCCCGTCGCGCGGCGAACTCGACGCGGCGGCCGGCGGCCGGCCCGTCTATCTGCCGCGGATCGATGTGCACTCCGCGGTCGTCACCACAGCCCTCCTCGATCTGGTGCCCGGCGTCACCGCGCTGGCCGGCTACCACCCCGACGCCCCGCTCACCGACGCCGCCCACCACGCGGTGCGCTCCGCCGCGCACGGCGCCGTCTCGCCGCGGCAGCGCGCCGACGCCCAGCGCGCCGCCCTGGACCACGCCGCCTCGCTCGGCATCGGCACCGTCCATGAGTGCGGCGGACCCGACATCTCCGACGAGGAGGACTTCACCGGGCTGCTGAAGCTCGCCGCCGGGCGGCCGGGCCCGCGGGTCTTCGGCTACTGGGCCGAGCAGGTGGGCGACGAGAAGGACGCCCGCCGGATCCGCGAACTCGGCGCGATCGGCGCCGCCGGGGATCTGTTCGTCGACGGCTCCCTCGGCTCGCACACCGCGTGCCTGCACGAGCCGTACGCCGACGGTCCGGCCGGACACACCGGTACCGCCCACCTGGACGCGGCGCAGATCGCCGCCCATGTCACCGCCTGCACCGAGGCCGGTCTGCAGGCCGGTTTCCACGCCATCGGCGACGCCGCGGTCTCCGCCGTCGTGGCCGGAGTCCGGGCCGCCTCCGAAACGCTCGGACCGGCTCGCATCCGGGCCGCCCGGCACCGTGTCGAGCACGCCGAGATGCTCACCCCCGAGACCATCGCCGCCTTCGCGGAGCTGGGTCTGACCGCCTCCGTCCAGCCCGCCTTCGACGCGGCCTGGGGCGGCGAGGACGGCATGTACGCGCAGCGGCTCGGTGCCGAGCGGGCCCGCACCCTGAACCCCTATGCGGGTCTCCTGCGGGCCGGTGTGCCCCTCGCCTTCGGCTCGGACAGCCCGGTGACCCCGCTGGACCCGTGGGGGACCGTACGGGCCGCCGCGTTCCACCGTTCGCCCGAGCACCGGATCTCCGTACGGGCGGGATTCACCGCGCACACCAGGGGCGGCTGGCGGGCCGTCGGCCGCGACGACGCGGGCACGCTGGTGCCCGGTGCACCTGCCGACTACGCCGTCTGGCGCACCGAGGAACTCGTGGTCCAGGCTCCGGACGACCGGGTCGCCCGCTGGTCGACGGACCCGCGGTCCGGGACGCCCGGACTGCCGGATCTCACCCCTGGCGGTGAACTTCCGGTCTGCCTGCGTACCGTGATCTTCGGACAAACTGTCTACGTAAGGCCGAACGGGTGACGTCCGGACATTTCGTACCGCCGATCGAAGGCGGCATCGCTTCCCCGCGACCTGGGAATCTCCGGTACTGACCAGGCGACTTCGGCAAACGTTGCAGGTCAGACGGGTATTGACAGAATGCGCCCACGGGCCGGTAGGTTCGGCCGAGTCCACCACAGGACGTCCGACCGGTTGAACCTCCACGCAGTCGTCGAACGCCGCTGGGTCATGGGGTGGTGTGCCGCACCGGTGCACCACCACTGACAGCCAGGTTCAGCGCCCGCGCCTCGGGGGCGAGGGAAGGTTCGAACCGGACGGCAGGTGCGACCCGGGTGGGGCCCGGACGTTCAGTAGACAACGGCTTTCGGTCGACCCGCAGCCAGCGGGACCCAGGTCGGCCCGAAGGACGCCGGGCCCCGATCCGCAGTTCTGTCCGTACTTCCCTCCTTCTGTCCGGCCCGGCTCCCGATACCTTCCGACCGCGTCTGTCCTCGGTCCCGGATGCGGTCGATATGGTGTGCACCTGCGTACGGACGTGAGGGGCAGTTAGTGAACGACGGCGGTCAGAGGCGATACGGCCCGCTCGGCAGAGCGTTGGTGATCATCCCGACCTACAACGAGGCCGAGAACATCAAGCCGATCGTCATCCGGGTGCGCGCCGCAGTGCCGGACGCTGACATCCTGGTCGCCGACGACAACAGCCCCGACGGCACCGGCAAGATCGCCGACGAGCTCGCCGCCGCCGACAGCCAGGTCCAGGTACTGCACCGGCAGGGCAAGGAAGGGCTCGGTGCCGCATACCTGGCGGGCTTCCGCTGGGGTATCGAGCACGGCTACGGCGTCCTTGTCGAGATGGACGCCGACGGCTCCCACCAGCCCGAGGAGCTGCCCCGGCTGCTCACCGCCCTCAAGGGCGCCGACCTGGTGCTCGGGTCCCGCTGGGTGCCGGGCGGGCGCGTGGTCAACTGGCCCAAGTCCCGCGAAATGATCTCCCGGGGCGGCAGCACGTACTCCCGGCTGCTGCTCGGACTGCAGACCCGGGACGTCACAGGCGGCTACCGGGCCTTCCGGGCGGAGACCCTGCAGGGCATCGGCCTCGACGAGGTCGCCTCCCAGGGCTACTGCTTCCAGGTCGACCTGGCCCGCCGCGCCGTCGACGCGGGATACCACGTGGTCGAGGTCCCGATCACCTTCGTGGACCGCGAGATCGGCGACTCCAAGATGAGCCGCGACATCCTCGTCGAGGCGCTGTGGCGGGTCACGGCGTGGGGCGTCACCTCCCGCGCGAACCGGGTCCTGGGCCGCAAGCCCTTCTGATCGCCCTCACATCCCGCTTATCCCGCTCGGACGTGCGTCCAGGCACACTGGGGACCATGACGACCGGCACACCGCCCCCGACCGCCCCGTGGCGCTCGCGCGCCCGCACTTTCATACCTCTCGCCGTCGCCGCCTGGGCGGTGCTGGAGATCTGGCTGCTGACCGTGGTGGCCGACGTCGCGGGCGGGTTCACCGTGCTGCTGCTCCTGATCGGGGGCGTCGTGCTCGGGGCCGTCGTGATGAAGTCGGCCGGCCGCCGGGCCTTCCGCAACCTCACCGAGACGCTCCAGCGGATGCCGGGGCAGCCGGGAGCCACCGCCGCGCCGCCCGCCGCCCCGTCGGGCAGCAAGGGCAACGGATTCCTGATGCTCGGCGGCCTGCTGATCATGATCCCGGGGTTGATCTCGGACGTGGCGGGACTTCTGCTGCTGGTGCCGCCGGTGCGGGCGATGCTCGGCAGGCGCGCGGAGAAGTCCCTGGAGCGGCGGATGCGCACCGCGACACCGGGGAGCCTCTCCGACGCGTTCCAGCAGGCCCGGATCCACCGCCCGGACGGAAAGGTCGTCCAGGGCGAGATCATCCGCGAGACCGACTCCCACCCGGACGAGAAGCCCCGCCCGCCGCTGACCCCCTGACCGAGCCGCCCCGCAGGCCGTCCGGCGCCTGAGGGCGGAGAGGCGGCGGCCTCCGCTCCGCACGACAGACAGAGCCGCGGGCCGTGGCACACACTCGGTGTGCCACGGCCCGCGGCTCTGTCTAGGTGCGGTGTTGCGCGGTCAGGCAGACTTCCTGCTGTCCCGCGGATGCACGGCAATGTTCATGGCTCCGGAGCGCAGAACCGCCAGCCTCTCGGCCAGCACCTCCTCCAGCTCCTCGCGTGTGCGCCGCTCCATGAGCATGTCCCAGTGCGTACGCGCAGGCTTGCCCTTCTTCTCCTCGGGGCCATCCCCGTCCACCAGGAGTGCCATGGCGCCGCACGCCTTGCACTCCCACTCCGGCGGAATTTCCGCCTCTACCGAGAACGGCATCTCAAATCGATGTCCGTTCTGGCATGCGTACTCCACCGCCTGGCGCGGGGCCAGATCGATGCCGCGGTCCGTCTCGTAGCTGGTAACCACGAGTCGCGTGCCGCGGAGAGCTCGCTCACTCATGAATCGTGCCTCCCGGGCTTGTCGCCCACAGGACAGGTGTCGCTGTCGTCGTCATCCGGTCAACGTCCGGTCGGCGGTAAAGATTCCCGTTGCCGGTCATGCGTCGCCCGTCGTGCCGCTGCTTTTTCAGGGTTGGGGTACCCACCAATGCCCGGTTTGTCACATCTGGCAGAAGTTGTCACCCAACGGTTTGGCTTCTTCCGCTCGCAGTAACGGTCCTCCGGGCAGGCCAAAGGCGTACACTACCGGCCTTTCACTTCAACGTCTAAATCCGTTCCGGAACAGGATTCCCTGCCGCCGCAACGGCCTGCCGTACGGGCACCCTCGCGAGCAGCACGGAACCGATCACGAAGAAGATCACCAATGAGATGATTGCATCCCGATAGCTGCCGGTCAGCTGATACGCGAGACCGAACACCAGTGGCCCCAGCCAGCTCAGTCCGCGGTCGCTCATCTCGTACGCGGAGAAGTACTCGGCCTCCTTGCCGCGCGGCACCAGATGGGAGAACAGCGAGCGCGACAGCGCCTGGCTCCCGCCGAGCACCAGACCGATCGCCGAGGCCAGTACGTAGAAGAAGACCGGGGCGTCCGAAGGCAGGAAGTAGCCGGCGACGAGGATCAGGGTCCAGACGACGAGCGAGGCCAGGATCGTGCGCTTCGCTCCGTACGCCCGTGCCAGTCGGCCCATCCCCAGCGCCCCCGCCACCGCGAGCACCTGCACCAGCAGCACGGCGGTGATCAGCGTCGTCTGGTCGAGGCCGAGTTCCTCGGAGCCGTACACCGAAGCCTGCGAGATCACCGTTTGGATGCCGTCGTTGTAGACCAGATAGGCCAGGAGGAAGGAGAGCGTGAGCGGGTGCCGGCGCATGTCGCGCAGAGTGGCGCGCAGTTGCCGCCAGCCGGAGCCGACCGCACCCTCGCCGCCGGGCGCCACCCGCCGGTCGCGCAGCCGTCGCAGCGGTACGAGGGTGAACGCGCCCCACCAGACACCCGCCGAGGCGAGACAGATCCGCACCGCGTCGGACTCGGACAGGCCGAACGAGTCGTGGCCCGTGTAGAGGACCAGGTTGAGGACGAGGACGAACGCCCCCGACGTATAGCCGAAGGCCCAGCCGCGCGAGGAGACCGCGTCGCGTTCGTCGGGCCCGGCGATCTGCGGCAGATATGCGTTGTAGAGCACCATCGACACCGAGATCGAAGCGTTCGCCACGATCAGCAGGAACGCACCCAGCAGATAGCGGTGGCCGTCCAGGAAGAACATCCCGGTCGTCGCCGCCGCTCCCACATAAGCGGCGGTCGCGAGCAGCGGCTTCTTGCGTCCCGTACGGTCGGCTGCGGCGCCCACGATCGGCATCACCACCACGGCGACGACGACGGACACCGAGACCGCGTAGGCAAAGAGCGAACCGGCGCGTACCGGGATGCCGAGCGGGTGCACGAAACCGTCGGCGTCCGCGGCGGCCTTGGCTATCGATGTCAGATAGGGGCCGAGGAACACCGTGAGGACGCTGGTCGAGTAGACCGAACACGCGAAGTCGTAGAAGTACCAGCCGCGTTGTTCGCGTCTGCGGCCCTCGGCATCGGCACCCTCGGTGGCGCGTTCCGGCGTCGGCTCAGCGGTGTCTGCGGTCTCGGCGCTCAACCCGCACCCCCTCGTATATCCCCGTGGGGACGCCGCCGGGCCGGCGTCAGGCCCAGGCCCCCCGCTCGCTCAGCACCGTACGCAGCGTCTCGATGTGATCGGTCATGATGCCATCCACACCGAGATCGAGGAGCGCTGCCATCCGCTCCGGTTCGTTCACCGTCCAGACATGGACCTGGAGTCCGCGCGCATGGGCCTCCCGGACGAAGCGCCGGTCGACCACCCTGACTCCGCTCTGGCTCTCCGGAACCTGCGCGCACACCGCTCCGGCGCGCAGCGCGGCCGGTATGCCGTACGAGCGCAGCCGCAGGCCGAGGACGCCGCGGACACCGTACGAGGTGGCGAGCCGGGGGCCCGCGAGGCGGTGCGCCCTGGCCACCCGGGTCTCCGAGAACGAGCCGACGCACACCCGGTCCCAGGCATCCGTCCGGCGGATCAGGTCGATCAGCGGGACCAGGGCCGGCTCGGCCTTGATGTCCACGTTCCAGCGGGCGTCAGGGAATTCCTCCAGCAATTCCTCGAACAACGGCAGCGGTTCGAGGCCCGCCACCCGGGCCTGCCGCACCTCGCTCCACGGCAGGTCGGCTATCCGGCCCCGGGCGTCCGTCACCCGGTCCAGGGTGGTGTCGTGGAAGGCGACCAGGCGGCCGTCCGAAGTCGTGTGCACATCGGTCTCGAAGTACCGGTAGCCGGCCTCGGCGGCCCGGCGGAATGCGGCCGTCGTGTTCTCGATCCCGTCCGCCGCTCCGCCGCGATGGGCGAACGGGATCGTCACGGGGTGGTCCAGATACGGGTGGCGTAGGGAGGTCACTGCGGAAGTATCGCCTCCTCCGGTGACGGTGCGGTGACGGCGGTGGTGCCGGACTCCGGCGCGGGGGCGACGGTCCGGCCGGCGGGAGCCGCCCCGGGGACGGCGAACACGCGCAGGAAGAGCTGGGCGAGGGGGCCGATGCCGAGTGCGTAGAGGACCGTGCCCACTCCCAGGGAGCCGCCGAGCACGAAGCCGGTCGCCACCACCGCCACCTCGATCGCCGTGCGGACCGTCCGGATGGAGCGGCCGGTGCTCCGGTGCAGTCCGGTCATCAGTCCGTCGCGTGGACCGGGGCCGAACCGCGCCGCGATGTACAGCCCCGTCGCGACACCGTTGAGCACGATCCCCGCGAGCATCACCGCGATCCGTCCGGCGAGGCCGTGCACCTGGGGGACGAGGGCGAGCGTGCCGTCCATGGCGAGGCCGATGGCGAAGACGTTGGAGACCGTCCCGAGACCGGGGCGCTGCCTCATCGGGATCCACAGCAGCAGGACCGCCGCGCCGACGATGATCGCGACGACTCCGATGGAGAGCCCGGTGCGCTCGGCGAGGCCCTGGTGCAGCACCCCCCAGGGTTCGAGGCCGAGCCCGGCGCGGACGAGAAGGGCCGAACTCACTCCGTACAGGGCCAGGCCGACGTACAGCTGAACCAGCCGCCGCGTGAGATGCGCCCCGCGTGGGACGGCGGTGTTGGACAAGATGTGCTCCCTGGTGTGGTGGCAGTGGACCGACGCATGACACTCTGGGGCGGGGTATTGGCTACCAACTATGGCCAATCCGAGGAAGGTGGACTGATTTTCATGGCGCAGTGGACTTCGGCCGTCGGTGCCGCGCAGCTGGCCCGGCAGCTCCAGGCCCAGCAGCAGAAGCCCATGGGCCCCGGCGCCCGCAGGCCGCCCGCCTACCGCGCGCTCGCCGACGGCATCCGGCTGCTCGTCCTCGAGGGACGGGTGCCGGTCGCCGCCCGGCTCCCCGCCGAGCGTGAACTGGCGCTCGGCCTGTCCGTCAGCCGTACCACCGTCGCCGCCGCCTACGAGGCGCTGCGGGCCGAGGGGTTCCTGGAGTCCCGCCGCGGCGCCGGGAGCTGGACCGCGGTACCGGCGGGCAATCCACTGCCCGCCCGCGGTCTCGAGCCGCTGCCCCCGGAGTCGCTCGGTTCGATGATCGACCTGGGCTGTGCCTCGCTGCCCGCGCCCGAACCCTGGCTGACCCGCGCCGTCCAGGGCGCCCTGGAAGAACTGCCGCCGTATGCGCACACCCACGGCGACTACCCGGCGGGGCTGCCCGCGCTGCGGCAGATGATCGCCGACCGCTACACCGAGCGCGGCATCGCGACCATGCCCGAACAGATCATGGTCACCACCGGTGCGATGGGCGCGATCGACGCCATCTGCCATCTTTTCGCGGGGCGCGGTGAGCGGATCGCGGTGGAGTCCCCGTCGTACGCCAACATCCTGCAGCTGATGCGGGAGGCCGGCGCCCGGCTGGTGCCGGTGGCGATGGAGGAGGGGATCGGCGGCTGGGACATGAACCGCTGGCGGCACGTGCTGCGGGACGCGGCCCCCCGGCTTGCCTACGTCGTGGCGGACTTCCACAACCCCACCGGTGCGCTCGCGGACGAGAACCAGCGCCGGGCACTGGTGGACGCGGCCCGCTCCGCCGGGACCGTTCTGGTCGTCGACGAGACCATGAACGAGCTCCACCTGGACGACGACGTCGAGATGCCGCGCCGGGTCTGCGCCTTCGATCCGGCGGGCAGCACCGTGCTCACCGTCGGCTCGGCCAGCAAGGCCTTCTGGGCCGGCATGCGGATCGGCTGGGTGCGGGCCGCTCCGGACGTGATCCGCAGTCTGGTGTCCGCCCGGGCCTACGCCGACATGGGCACTCCCGTGCTGGAGCAGCTCGCGATCAACTGGCTGATGCGCACCGGGGGCTGGGAGGAAGCGGTGGAGATCCGCCGCGGCCAGGCAAGGGAGAACCGGGACGCGCTGGTCGCGGCGGTGCGCCGGGAACTGCCGGAGTGGGAGTTCGAGGTGCCGCGCGGCGGGCTGACGCTCTGGGTGCGCACGGGCGGACTCTCGGGGTCGCGGCTGGCCGTGGCGGGCGAGCGCGTGGGGGTGCGGGTGCCGTCGGGCCCGCGGTTCGGTGTCGACGGCGCCTTCGAGGGGTACGTACGGCTGCCGTTCACGGTCGGCGGGCCGGTGGCGGACGAGGCGGCGGTGCGGCTCGCAGCGGCGGCGCAGCTGGTCGGGTCGGGGGCGAGCGCGGGGGCGGAGGCGCCGAGGACATTCGTCGCCTGATCGCTCACGCGGCCGGATCGCCGACGGCCCCATCGCTGTAGATGGGTGGGGCGGACGGCCGGCCGATCGCACGATCCGCCAGCCGTCCACTCCCCCCGCCCTTACTCGCTGAGCGTCAGCTGCTCCGCTGTCAGGACGTGCTCCGCCGTCAGGGCGGTCTCCGCGGGCAACGGGTCCGGACTTGTCGGTTCCGGCACCGTCGCCTCGACCGCCGTCTGTCGCGCGGGCAGCAGATCGAGCACCGCCTGCCGGTGTGCCTCGCTCGTCGCGTCGTCGTACGGGTCCGGTGTGGCCGGCACCTGGAGCCGCAGCACCGGTCCGGTGCCGAGCCGCGCGTATCCCCGGCCGGGCGGGACGTCCGGTGGCGGGGTGGTGTGCGGCTCCAGGCCGAGCACGGACTCGACCTGGTCGCGTGCGCAGGGGCCGAGGACGACCCGGGCCCGGGTGTGGGTCCGTACGGTCTCGCTGAGCGTGTCCAGGCTTTCGAACTGGTCGGTCGTCACCACGGTGACATTGGCCGCCCTGCCGTGCCGCAACGGCACCTGAAGCAGTTCCTGCGGGTCGGGCCGGCCGTCCACGGCCGCGAGATGGCCGAGGACGCTGGGCCGGTCCAGCAGGATCCAGAGTGGGCGCTTGGTGTCCTCGGGCGGGGGATGTCCCGCCTGCCGGGCCCGGTTGGCGGCGATCAGCCGCCGCTCCGTCTCATGGGCCGCCCACTCCAGGGTGGCCAGCGCACCGGCCAGTCCGCACTCGACGGCGAGCACCCCGGTGCGTCCGGTCAAGCAGCCGTACTCGCCGGTTCCGCTGCCTTCGATGATGAGGATGTCGCCGTGCTGGAGCGCCTGCAGGGCGATGGAGCGCATCAGCGTCGAGGTGCCGCTGCCCGGCTGTCCGACGATCAGCAGATGCGGCTCCGTGGAGCGGGCGCCGGTCCGCCAGACGACCGGGGGTGCGTCCCTGGTCTCCTCGCCGTCGGTGACCGGCACCTTTCGCTGCACCGCGTCGTCGTCGGTGAAGCCCAGCACCGTCTCCCCGGGTGTGGTGACGAAGCGCTGGGCGGCGATGGAGGTGGGCAGGGCGTCCAGGACGCTCATCACGAGCTGGTTGGCCTCCTCGTCCCAGGCGAAGTGGTACTCGCGGCCGCGGCCCGACTTGGTGTGCAGCAGCTGTTCGATCCGGATGCGGGAGGCGGCCTCGCCGTCGGTGAAGTACGCGGGGTACGCGACCTTGAGCCGGGTGACGCGTCCGTCGCCGTCGAACTCGTAACCGCTGAACGCCTTTCCCCAGTCGCCGCCGTGAGCGAACAGCGGACTCGGGTCGTCGGCCACCGAGAAGTACGGCACGAGCGCCTCGTACAGGGCCTGCAGCCGCCCGGTCTCGGACTTGTCGGGACCGGTCTTCACCGGCGTACGCTCGCGCCCCTTCCATGCGGCGGCGCCCATCACCGCGGCCAGGGCGAGCAGGGGCCCGTACGGGATGAGCGCCACCACGAGTACGCAGGCCGCGACGAGGAACAGCGTGGGATTACGCCGCTCCTTGGGTGTCGCGGCCCACTTCCGCCGTCCTGCGCCGGCCAGCAGCCGCAGACCACGAATGATCCTGATCAGCGGATGGAGGACGTCGGTGGCGTTGTCGGCGGCCGTGCGCGCGAGCTCGCGACCGCGAGTGATCGAAGCGCTGCCGCTGTTCAGAACGCGGGGGAGTGGTCGCCGGGCCACGTCGGTCTCCTGAAGGGTGGGAGCGGGTCGCGGGGGGTCAGAACTTGATCCCGCCCAGCAGGCCGGCCAGGCTCGCTCCGCCCGCGGTGATGCTCGGTGCGATGGCGGTGCCGGCCAGATAGAAGCCGAACAGGGCTGTGACGAGGGCGTGTGAGGCCTTCAGGCCGTCCTTCCTGAAGAACAGGAAGACGATGACGCCGAGAATGACTACGCCTGACATGGAAAGGATCATGAGTGGTTCTCCTGTTTGGGGGGACAGTCACCATGAGTCCTTCCAGTGTCACAAAAAGTATCTATAGGATAAAAGCTGCAATGGAGTGAAAGGTCGTTATTTTCACTGGAACGGCCGACGGACGAGCGCGGCTCGGGCGCAACATCCGGCACGGCGCACCGCCCTGCCTCACTCGGCGTGATCTTTGCCACGGCCGGGTCCGGCCGTGTGCGCCGCGGCGCAGTAGCCTGTCGATTCACTCGTACGGCCCCCGTGCCGTACGACCCACCCGGTCAGCAGCAGCGAGTCAGTGGAAGGCGGTCCGTCCGATGAGCGAAGTCCCAGATCCCGAGGTCGTGGAGCTGGCGACCAAGGTCTTCGACCTGGCGCGCCGCGGCGAGACCGAGAATCTCGCCGCGTATGTGGACGCGGGTGTGCCCGCGAACCTGACCAACGACCGGGGCGATTCGTTGCTGATGCTCGCCGCCTATCACGGGCACGCCGAGGCGGTCACCGCCCTTGTCGGCCGTGGCGCCGACCCGGACCGGGCCAACGACCGCGGGCAGACGCCGCTCGCCGGAGCCGTCTTCAAGGGGGAGGACGCGGTGATCGAGGCACTGCTCGCGGCAGGAGCCGACCCGGCGGCCGGGACACCGTCCGCGCTGGACACCGCGCGCATGTTCGGCAAGGCCGACCTGCTGGAACTCTTCGGCTCCCGCTGAGCGGGTACGCGGTAAATGTGGTCGCGGTGACGAAATGGCTGGGTCATCATGACGTCGCGGGCCCGATTCGGGCCACCGACGAGAGGCAGAGGAAGATGGTCTACACCAAGCAGAAGACGGCGGTCGGCCGATCATGTTGCTGCGCGGCGTAGTGCCCACCCGGCACTTGGAACTGCACAGTCCCGGTTGCGTCGACAGCTTGATGTGAGGCTTTTCCCATGTTCGATCCGTTCATAGCGCCGAGCGGCACCCTGCTCGGCCTGTTGCAGAGGGGCCGCGGCGACGGCACGCTCCACGCGCTCGCCGCACCACGCGCCGAGGCCCTCGCGGCCCTCAACCACTGCGTCCTGAGCGATCCGCGTCACGACTGGCAGGTCGAGAACCGCTCCCTCTACTACGCACGTCTGTATCTCGACCTCGACGGCGGCATCGAGGAGATCGAGCAGCACCTGAGCGACCCGGACGACCACATCGACACCGACGACTCGCGGACCGGCCTGGCCCTCGCGGTCCTCGGCCACCTCGCCTCGTACGGTCGCTCAGACGCCCTGGCCCTGCTGCGGCGGTACGCGGCGACCGGCGCCAACTGGGCGTGGGCCCTCGACGAGCTGGCCCTGCGCGACGACGACGCCGGACTCCGCACGCTCGCGGTACCCGTCCTGGCCCGGTTCCCGGACACCGAGGAGGGCACTGCCGAGCTCGCGGCCGCCGTACGGGACGCCTTCGAGCCCCGGCCCTGGCGGCTGTGGGCGGACGATCCGCGCGAAGCGGTCGGAGCCAGGGTCAGGTCCGCCTCGGAACAGGGTTCGTTCGACCGCTGGCAGCGACAGATGCGCCCCGGCGGCCCACGACCCGGCTGGAGCGTCCAGGCCGTCTTCGACTGGGCCCAGCAGGGACTGGACCGCGGCACCCCTCTTCACGTACCGGCCGCCCGCTGCCTCACCGCCGTCGCCGGACCCGACGACCGGCCGTTGATCGTCGAGGCTGCCCGCAGCGGCCCGGAAGGCGCCCGCTGCGCGGCTCTGCACTACCTGTCCGAAGCCAGGGACCCGGCCGTGCTCGACCTGATCGAAGTCGCGGCGGTCAGTCCCTCGCCCACGGTCGCCGAGGCGGCCGTCGCCGCCTTCGAGCGGATGTGCGGCGACGCGGCAGTGGCCCGGGCCCGGATCTGGGCCCGCCGGCCCGACGCGCTCGGCGCCTCCGCCGCCGGTGTGCTCGCCTGCCGGGGCGACGACCAGGACGCATCTCTCGTCCTCGCCGCTCTGCGCGACGCCGTACGGGGCGAAGGGCCGGACGCACAACGCCTGTGGACCCTTGTCGACGGCACAGGCCGGCTGGGCATCGCCTGCGCCGCGCCCGTCCTGCGCCACGTCTACCGGGAGACGTCCTCCTCGCATCTGCGCGGCCGGGCGGCGCGCGCACTCGCGGCCACCGACCCCTCATTCGCGACCGGCTTCGCCGTCGAATGCCTGTGGGACTGTGAGGAGACCACCCGGGAGGTCGCCGCACTCCACGCGGAGACCGGCGACATCAGGGTCGCCGAACGGTTGCGCCGACTGGCCGCCGACCCGGCCGAGGAGGCCGAGGTACAGACCGCGGTACGCAGCAGGATCGGACCCGACACCCCGGCTGTCTGACTCGAGGCACGCACAGAAGGGCGCAGCGCTTCGGGGGAGCGCGGCGCACCTTGCCCCCGGACGTCGAACGCTCACTGGACGTTCCCCGGGTGGAAAGATCCAAGTCGGCCCCGTCACGTCCGGTGCGACGACAACACGGGTATGCGTGTCGTCATCGTCACCGAATCCTTCCCGCCCGATGTCAACGGCGTGGCCCACTGCACCATGCAGACCGCCCGGCACCTTGCCGCGCGTGGCCACGAACCGCTCGTCATAGCCCCGGCCACGGCCGGCGCGACGGCCTCGTCCCGGTCCTCCGGCACTCCGTGGAGGCCACCCACCGGCAGTGACTCCGCGGGGCCGCCGGCTGCCTCGGCCCTGTACCCGGGTGCTTCCGGCACCCGGTGGGAGCCGCCCACCGGCAGTGACCCCGCGGGCCCCCCGCCCTCCTCGCCCCCGTACCCGGGTGCTTCCGGCACCCCGGACATCTTCGAATCGGACGCGCCCTGCCCCGTGGTGCGCGTCCCCTCCCTGCCCCTGCCCGGCTACTCCCAGGTCCGGGTGGCACTTCCGAGTCGTCGGCTGATGGCCGCCCTCACCGCCCACCGGGCCGAACTCGTCCATCTCGCCGGACCGTTCGTGCTCGGCGCACGCGGCATGGCGGCAGCCGCCCGGCTCGGGCTGCCTGCCGTGGCCGTCTACCAGACCGACCTGGCCGGCTACGCCCGTACGTACCTCGGTGCCGGCGAGAACACCGCCTGGCGCCGGATGCGCGCCGTGCACAGCGCCGCCGACCGGACCCTCGCTCCCTCCTCCGCCGCCGTCCGCGACCTCACCGAGCACGGCGTGGAGCGGGTGCGGCTGTGGCCGCGCGGCGTCGACACCGTACGGTTCCGGCCCGAACTGCGCGACGAGGCGTTGCGCCACCGCCTCGCGCCCGGTGGCGAGAAGATCATCGGATACGTCGGTCGGCTCGCCCCGGAGAAGCACGTCGAACTCCTCGCCGGGGCCTGCCGGCTGCCCGGGGTACGGGTCGTGGTCGTCGGGGACGGCCCCAGCAGCGCATCGCTGCGAGCGGCCCTGCCCGGCGCCGTCTTCCTCGGCCGCAGGACCGGGGAGGACCTCGCCCGGCTGTTCGCCTCGCTGGACATGTTCGTGCACACCGGCCCGTACGAGACGTTCTGTCAGACCGTGCAGGAGGCCATGGCCTCCGGTGTGCCCGTCATCGCCCCGGCGGCGGGCGGGCCGCTCGACCTCGTCGACCACGGGCGGACCGGCCTGCTGGTCCCGCCGCACGACGCCGACGCGGTACAGGCGGCCGTCGGCGCACTCGCCGCCGACCCGGCTCGCGCGGCGGCCTACGGGCGGGCCGGGCGGACCATGGTCGAGGGCCGGACGTGGGAAGCCGTCGGCGATCAACTGCTGGACCACTACGACGACGTGCTGCGCGGCCGGACGGCGGTGGCCGCATGACCGGGAGCGAGCAGGGAAAGACCATTGTCCGCCTGGCGAACTTCGTCACCCCGTCCTCCGGTGGACTGCGCACCGCCCTGGACGAACTCGGCCGCGGCTACCTCGCGGCCGGGCACGAGCCGGTGCTCGTCGTGCCCGGTGACAGCGCGAGCGACGTACGCACCGCGCAGGGCAGGGTGATCACCCTCCCGGGACCGGCGCTGCCGGGCAGCGGCGGCTATCGCGTACTGGCCGGCCGCCGCACTCTCCGGCACCTCCTCGAAACGCTGCGGCCCGACCGCCTGGAGGTCTCCGACCGCACCACCCTGCGTTGGACGGGCGAGTGGGCCCGCCGCGCCCGGGTGCCCGCCGTGATGGTCTCCCACGAGACGGCGGACGGGGTGCTGCGCACCTGGGGCGTCCCGGCCGGTGCGGCCGCGCGGACCGCCGACCGCCTCAACACCCTCAGCGCACACGCCTACACCCGGATCGTGTGCACCACGGAGTGGGCGGAGCGCGAGTTCGTCCGGATCGGCGCACGCAACGTGGTCCGCGCCCCCCTCGGCGTCGACCTGCGCCGCTGCCGCCCCGGCCGGCGCAGTCTGGTCCTGCGTGCCCGGCACGTCCGCGGCCGGTCCGTGCTCCTTCTGATGTGCTCCCGTCTCTCGGTGGAGAAACGGCCCGGCCGGGCCCTGGACGCGCTCGCCGTCCTCAACGGCCTGGGTGTGCGTGCGACGCTGGTGGTCGCCGGTGACGGGCCGCTGCGCGCGGGGCTGGAGAGCCGGGCGCGGGCGGAGCGGCTGCCGGTCGAATTCCTGGGGCATGTGCGGGACCGCGAACGGGTGGCGGATCTGCAGGCCGCGGCCGACCTCTGCCTGGCCCCCGGCCCCGCCGAGACGTTCGGCCTCTCGGCCCTGGAAGCACTCGCCTGCGGCACCCCGGTGGTGGCGAGCGCGAGCTCCGCGCTGCCGGAGGTGATCGGCGAAGCGGGAGTCGCCGCGGTGGACACCGGCGAGGCGTTCGCCGCGGCCGTACAGGAGTTGCTGGCGCGCCCGGAAGCGGAGCGGCGCGCTGCGGCGAGACAACGCGCCGAACTCTTCGGCTGGGACCGCTCGGTGGCGGCGTTCCTGGCCGCCCACGAGGTGCCCGACCGGGGCGGGATACCGGGGGTGCGGGCATGACGGGGGCGGTGGCGCGGGTGGCCGCGCCGGCGGCGGGGGCGATGGTTGCGCCGGTGCCAGGGGCGCCGGCGCCCGCGTCGGGCTCTGCGTCGGCTCGGGTGCCCGTGACGGGGGTTCTGCCGGTTTCGCCGGGGGCCGTGCCGACTTCTGTGTCGGCCCGCGTATCCGTGACGGAGGCTCCGCCCTTGCCGCCGGCGTCGCCCGCACCCGCCTCATCCTCCGTAGCGGCTGGCCTCCCCATGACGGCCGCTCCGCCTGTAGCGCCCGAATCACCTGCGCAGACCGGCACCCCCGGTCGCCCGATCCGGTTCGCCGCGCTCGGGGACTCGTTCACCGAAGGTATCGGTGATCCCGTCCCCGGCGGCCGTCGCGGCTGGGCCGCGTTGCTGGCGGACGGGATCGGGAACGGCCGGCGAGGCGTCGAGTTCCGCAACTTCGCCGTCAGCGGTTCGCTCTCCAGCGACGTCCGTGACCTGCAGGCCCCGGCCGCCGCCGCCTTCCGGCCCGACCTGGCCTCCATCGTCGTCGGCGTCAACGACACCCTGCGCCGGTCGTTCGACATCCGGCTCCTCGCCCAGCGGCTGGACGAGGTCTGCGCGCTCCTGACCGACGGCGGGGCCGTAATCCTCACGGCCTGTCTGCCCGATCCCGGCGCCGTCCTCGGGCTGCCCGCGCCGCTCGGCCGGCCGCTGGCCCGGCGGCAGAATGCGGTGAATGCCGTGGTGCATGCGTTGTCCGCCCGCTACGACGCCGTCCATCTGCATGCCTCGGACGGGGACTGGGTCTCCGACCGTTCGCTGTGGAGCGCCGACCGGCTCCATCCGGCCGAGCGCGGCCATCGCACGGTGGCGGCGGACTTCCACAGGCTGCTCGCCGCCCGTGGTCTGGCCCTCGGCACCCCGCCCGGGCGTGAGCCGGAGCAGCCGCCGCCGAGCCGCACCGACTCGTTGCTCTGGCTGGCCACGGCGGGCACCGGATGGCTGGTCCGCCGGAGCACCGATCTGCTGCCCCAACTGCTGTGCCTGGCAGGAGCGGAGATACGGCACTGGGCGCGCGGCACGAGCGCGCAGCTGGACCGGCGGGCCGACCAGGCACTGCAGGGCGCGCTCGCCACGGTCACGCTCAGAACTCCGCCCGCCGTGCCACCCGCCCCGTTGCCGGTGCCGCACGTCACTATGGAGGGGTGACTGGACGCTGGGAGTTCTGGATCGATCGTGGCGGAACGTTCACCGACGTGGTGGGCCGCGATCCGGACGGGCGGCTGGTCACCCGCAAGCTCCTCTCGCACGATCCGGACCGCTACCGGGACGCCGCAGTGGCCGGGATCCGTCTGCTGCTGGGCCTCGGCCCCACCGACCCGGTCCCCGCCGACCGGGTCGGCAGCGTGAAGATGGGCACGACCGTCGCGACCAACGCCCTGCTGGAGCGGCGGGGCGAGCCGACCGTCCTGGTGATCACCGAAGGGTTCCGCGACGCCCTGCGCATCGCGTACCAGAACCGGCCGCGCCTCTTCGACCGCCGCATCCTCCTGCCGGAGGCCGTGTACGAGCGGGTGATCGAGGTACCGGAGCGGATCGACGCGCACGGCCGGATCCTCGCACCCCTCGACCTGGCGGCGACGGCCGAGCAGTTGAGGGCCGCGTGGGCCGACGGATTCCGCAGCGCGGCGGTCGTCCTGATGCACGGCTACCGGCACCCCGCCCACGAGACCGCGGTCGCCGCCGCGGCCCGCGAGGCCGGCTTCACCCAGGTCAGCTGCTCCCACGAGGTGAGTCCGCTGATCAAGCTCGTACCGCGCGGTGACACCACCGTCGTCGACGCCTATCTCTCGCCGATCCTGCGGCGGTACGTCGACGAGGTCGCCGGTGAACTGGACGCCGTCCGGCTGATGTTCATGCAGTCCAACGGCGGACTGCGAGAGGCCGCGCACTTCCGTGGCAAGGACGCCGTGCTCTCCGGTCCGGCAGGCGGAGTCGTCGGCATGGCCCGTACGTCCGAACAGGCCGGATTCGACCGGGTCATCGGCTTCGACATGGGCGGTACGTCCACCGATGTGTCGCACTACGCCGGCGAGTTCGAGCGCGAGCTCGGCACCCAGGTCGCCGGCGTACGGATGCGCGCCCCCATGATGAGCATCCACACCGTCGCGGCCGGCGGCGGCTCCGTCCTGCACTTCGACGGCCGGCGCTACCGGGTGGGACCCGACTCCGCGGGCGCCGTCCCCGGCCCGGCCTGCTACCGCCGCGGCGGGCCCCTCACCGTCACCGACGCCAATGTCATGCTCGGCCGGGTCCAGCCCGCGCACTTCCCCGCCGTCTTCGGACCCGACGGGGACCTGCCGCTCGACGCCGATGTGGTGCGCGAGCGCTTCGGTGAACTCGCCGACGACGTGGCCCGGGCCACCGGAATGCGACGTACCGCCGCCGAGGTCGCCGCCGGTTTCCTGGAGATCGCCGTGCTCAACATGGCGAACGCGGTCAAGAAGATCTCCGTGGAGCGCGGCCACGACATCACCCGCTATGCCCTCACCTCCTTCGGCGGCGCCGGCGGCCAGCACGCCTGCGCCGTCGCCGACGCGCTGGGCGTCGACACGGTCCTCGTACCGCCGCTGGCCGGGGTGCTGTCGGCGTACGGCATCGGTCTCGCGGACGCGACCGCCATGCGCGAACAGTCGGTCGAGGCGGAACTTGACGACGAGGGGACCAGGACCCGGCTGGGAGAGCTCCACGACGACCTGGCCGCCCGCACCCGCGCCGAACTGCGCGCCGACGGCCTCGCGGACGATGTGATCAGCACGCACGCCCGGGTGTATCTGCGCTACGCGGGCACGGACGCGAGCCTGCCGGTCGACCTGGACACCGCGCCCGCGATGACGGAGGCGTTCGCGACCGAGCACCGCGCCCGCTACGGCTTCACCATGGACCGGCCGCTGCTCGCCGAGGCGGTATCGGTCGAGGCGACCGGCGCGGCCGGCCGGCACGTAACGCACCCGGTGGACCGGAGGGCCCGTCAGGGCGTGCCGCAACCGCATGACATGGCACGGATGTTCGCCGACGGTGGATGGCAGGACACCCCGCTCCACCGGCGCGAGGCGCTGCACCCGTCGGACACCTTCACCGGCCCCGCGGTGATCGCCGAGGCCGACGCCACCACCGTCGTCGATCCCGGCTGGCAGGCCACCATCGGCGACACCGGCCATCTGCTGCTCACCCGGGTCCGCCCGCGCCCCGGCCGGACCGCGATCGGTACGCGCGTGGACCCCGTCATGCTGGAGGTGTTCAACAATCTCTTCATGTCGATCGCCGAGCAGATGGGCGTACGCCTGGAGAACACCGCCCACTCCGTCAACATCAAGGAGCGGCTCGACTTCTCCTGCGCCCTGTTCGACGCGAACGGCAACCTGATCGCCAACGCCCCGCACATTCCGGTGCACCTCGGCTCGATGGGGGAGTCCATCAAGGAGGTGCTCCGGCGCAACGGCACCACGATGCGCCCCGGCGACGTGTACGCCATCAACGACCCGTACCACGGAGGTACGCATCTGCCCGATGTGACCGTCGTGACCCCGGTGTTCGACGGACGCGGGACATCCGGCGACGGTCGCGCCGGGCTGCGGTTCCTGGTGGCATCGCGCGGCCACCACGCCGAGATCGGCGGCATCACCCCCGGTTCCATGCCCGCCTTCAGCCGCACCATCGACGAGGAAGGGGTGCTGTTCGACAACTGGCTGCTGGTGAGGGACGGCACATTCCGTGAGGCCGAGACCCGCGAGCTGCTCACCGGCGCCGCATACCCGTCCCGCGATCCCGACACCAATCTCGCCGACCTGCGCGCCCAGATCGCCGCCAACGAGAAGGGCATCGCCGAACTGCGGCGCATGGTGGACCAGTTCGGTGCCGAGGTCGTCGACGCGTACATGGGTCATGTGCAGGACAACGCCGAGGAGTCCGTACGCCGGATCATCGCGGAGCTGCGCGACGGTTCGTACCGCTACGAGACCGACAACGGCGCCGTGATCGAGGTCGCGCTGGCCGTGGACCGTGACGCCCGCAGCGCCGTCGTCGACTTCACCGGCACCTCACCGCAGCAGCCCGGGAACTTCAACGCCCCGAAGTCCGTCGTCATGGCCGCAGTCCTGTACGTCTTCCGGACCCTGGTCGCCGACGACATCCCGCTCAACAGCGGCTGTCTCAAGCCCCTGGAGGTCAGGGTCCCGGAGGGCTCGATGCTGGCCCCCGTCCATCCGGCGGCCACCGTCGCCGGCAACGTGGAGACCTCCCAGGCCGTCACGGGCGCGCTGTACGCGGCGCTCTCCGTCCAGGCGGAGGGCTCGGGCACCATGAACAACCTGACCTTCGGCAACGACCGTGTCCAGTACTACGAGACGGTGGCCAGCGGCTCGGGCGCGGGCGACGGCTTCGACGGCACCGACGCCGTGCAGACCCATATGACCAACTCCCGTCTCACCGACCCCGAAGTCCTCGAATGGCGCTACCCGGTGCTTCTGGAGAGCTTCCGGGTACGCGACGGCAGCGGGGGAGCGGGCCGGTGGCACGGCGGCTGCGGGGTGGAGCGCAGACTCCGGTTCCTCGAACCCGTGACGGTGGCGCTGCTCTCCGGACATCGCCGCGTCCCGCCGTACGGCATGGCGGGCGGCGAACCGGGCGCGCTGGGCAGCCAGCACATCGAGCGTGCCGACGGCGCGAGGACGGTCACCCCGCTGAAGGGCTGCGATACGGCCGATCTGGCGCGCGGCGACGTGCTGGTGCTGCGCACTCCGGGCGGCGGAGGGTACGGAGCCGGGGAGCGCGGGAACCCGTCGCCGCCGGAACCGGAACGACCGTCGCAGCGTGGCTGACCGACCGTGTTGTGCGGTCCCGGCCGACGGTGGGGCAACCGGTAGCTTCTGCGCCGTTTCGACCGTTGTCAGTGTGAGGACCTAATCTGTGCAGCGTGACTTCGCCTGCCTACACGGACAACGCTGCGCCCCAGCTCAGCGCGGGGCCGCGGCCTGCCCCGGGCCCGGCCGCCGACGAGGGGCTCTCACGGCGGCTACGAGCGCTCGCCTGCACGGCGCCGCTGCACGACCTCGACGTGCGCAAGGCGAATCTGGCCGGTGAGTACACCGTCTACGCGATGGCGGAGGTCGCGCTCGCCGCGATCGACCAGGTCACGCTGCACATGGACTTCGACACGGGCGCCGACCACGATCAGATAGTGGCCAAGCTGCTCCCGCGCGTCGCCGCCCAGGCCCCGCGCCGCCCCGTGGCGGAGCACGAGCGCGTCGCCCGCTGGGTGCTGGAGAACCTGATCAATGTCGGAAGCGTGGACCGCGGCTTCCGCGCGGTGTACGGGACTTTCGGCGCCGACGGGGTATATGTCCGCAGGGACTACGACTTCAAGCTGATCGAAGAGGTCCCCGGCTACGGCGGCAGCGTCTATCTGAGGGCCACCGACGAAGCGGTCAACGTCCTGGTCGGTGCCCTCGACACGGACGTCACCAGCGCCCAGATCGCCGCCGAGGTGAAACTGGAGGTGCTGATCAGCCGGGGCCGCCTCGCCGACGCGCAGCTCGCCGCCGAACAGGCCCGCTATCGCACCGTGCAGTACGCGGAGACGCTCCGCAGGACGCTGGAAGCGACCCGGCGCAACGTCAGGGCCGTCGACTGGCTAAACGCCGTGCCCGACATGATCGCCGAGGCACTGGACCACGTCGCCGACCGCTACCGTCACGAGAATGCGATCCTCACCAACATCCGCAAGGCCAGGGACGAGGCGGAGGACCCCGAACACAAGCGCCGCGCCGCCGAACTCGTCGACATAGTCAAGGACTGCATCCGCCGCCACACCCAGCTGCAGTCCCGCCTGCTGGAGGCAGGACCGCTGTTCCGTGCCGAGCAGGACCGGCAGGCGTTCGCCACCCCGACGGCCAGGACCGGCCTCGACCTGTACGGCCAGCTGGTCGCCCCGCTGCTGCCGCTCCCCGTCGAACAGGCCACCCGCGTCACCGACGCGTTCTTCGCCCACGGCACGGGGCTGCGCACGCCCACATCCGTACGCGTGGCCGACCTGGTCGACATGCTGCTCACCCCGCCCCTGGAGCGTGAGCATCTGGGCGCCGAGATGCCCGAGCCGGACCTGATCGCCACCCCGGACGACAGCAGGTTCAGCGAGGAGCAGCTGGCGAGCGCCATGAATCTCCTCGATCTGGAGCACGACGCACCGCGCCGGCTCTCCGGGCTCCTCGCCGAGGCCCGGCGGAGCGATCCGGACCTGCCCTATCTGGTCGCTCTGCTCGCGGTCCACGCCGCATCCCCGCCGGTCGGCACGGCCTACCGGCAGGGCGAGCGGCGCCTGCTGTTCGCCGTGGACGACGGGACCGAGCTCGACGACCCGGAGTTCGGCGGCGCCGACCTGATCGTGGGCATGGCCCTGCTGGACGCGGCCGGTATGGCCGCGGACCGCTCGGAGGCGTCATGAGCGGGCCGCGGCGCCGGGGCCGCCCCCGCCCCCACCCCGGTCACCGGAGATCCGGTCCCGGCCACCGCCACGCCTGCTCCGGTCACCGGCGATCCGGAGCAGGCCACCGCCGAGCCGGAGTCGGCGCCCCCCAGCGCGCGGTCCGGCCCGCACCGTTCCCGACGGACACCGGCAGAGCCCGCGCCGTCCACCCCGTACCACCGATCTTCCGCACCGAGGAGCGACCGTCGTGAGCGACCACCGCGCAGAGCACACCGACGCGTGGAGCGAGCCGACCGCCGGGTACGCCACCGTCGGGTACGCGCCCGACGGCGATGCGGCCCACGAGACCACGGCGCCCGCCGCCGTCACACCGGCCGACGCGGCCGACGCGGCCCGGCTCGTCGCCTTCGGGCTGCAGCCCAAGCTGCTGCCCGCCCGCGACGCCGAATACGCCGAGCTGCTCCGCCGCTACCGGGAAGAGACCCCCTTCGCCCGGCTCGCGGACGCCGTGGCCACCGGACTCGGTCTCGTCGTCCTGGAGGTGTCCACCCGGGCGGGCATGGCCGTGACGGCGGGCGAGGACTCGGTCTTCGCCGTCCGCATGGGCGACTACGCCCGCCGCGCCTCGTCCGACTCCGCCGACCGCTTCCTGCACGGACTGGCCCACCTCGCGGTCGCCGCGATGGCCTTCCCGCGCCCCGAGGACCTCGCCGACGACGCGTACATCGGCCGGATCACGGTCAACGGCATCGACGCGTTCGTACGCCAGGCCTGCCACCGCCTGGAGGAGCGTGCCGAGGAACACGGCGACAACACCGACCCGGCCACCGACGCCCCCGGACTGGAAGCGGCCTGGCGGATCTACGCCCGGCGCAGCGCCACCGGTGCGACGAAGGACGCCCGGCGGCTGGCCGGCTCCACCACCGGCATCGTCGGCAAGGCCGTCGCCTTCCTCACCGACTCCGGCTTCCTCCAGCGCACCGGGGACGACGCCGGGGGCGCCTTCCGCACCACGGCCCGCTACCAGCTGCAGGTCCGCGACATGGCGGGCACCGCCGCCATGGCCGAACTGCTGGAGCTCGGCGTCGTACCCGTCACCGACGGAACGGCGACGCTGCTGCCGCCGCCCGACGGCGACGACCTGGAGCTGGCGGCCGACGCCGGTCTGCCCTTCCACGCCTGAGCACCCCCACCGCCGCCCCACTCCTGCTTTCCGAACGACGAGAGTCCGCCGCCATGTACGAGCTGTCCCGGGTCCGCCTCTACTCCATCGGGCCTGCCGGTGCGCGCTACGCCGACACCGTGCTTGACCTGCGCGGAGTGGGCGAGCCCGTGCCCCACCCCGCGCCGGCCCAGGCGGAGTTCTTCGAGGAGGAGCCGGTCGGCCCGCCGCGCCGCCCCGCGCCCGCCGGTGTGCTGTTCCTGGAGAACGGCGGCGGCAAGTCGGTCCTGCTGAAACTGATCTTCTCGGTGATGCTGCCCGGCCACCGCAACACCCTGGGCGGTGCCAGCTCCGGCGTACTGCGCAAGTTCCTGCTCGCCGACGACTGCGGCCATGTCGCCCTGGAGTGGCAGCACACCCTCACCGGTGAGTGCGTGGTCGTCGGCAAGGTCAGCGAATGGCGCGGACGGCAGGTCTCCAACGACCCCCGCAAGTTCGCCGAGGCCTGGTACTCCTTCCGCCCCGGGCCCGGACTCAGCCTCGACTCGCTGCCGGTCGCCGAGGCCACCGCCGTCGGCCGCCCCGTCGAAGGTGTCTCCGGCGCCCATGGCAGGCGCCGCACCATGAAGGGCTTCCGGGACGCCCTCACGGACGCGGGCAAGTTCTACCAGCACCTCGATGTGCACTGGGAAGAGATCCACGACCGGTGGAACGAGCACCTCGGCGACCTCGGCCTCGACCCCGAACTCTTCCGCTACCAGCGTGAGATGAACGCCGACGAGGGCGAGGCCGCAGGTCTCTTCGCGGTCAAGAAGGACTCCGACTTCACCGACCTGCTGCTGCGCGCCGTCACCGACACCCGCGACACGGACGGCCTCGCCGACCTGGTCAGCGGCTTCGGCAACAAACTGGGCCGCCGGGCCGAACTCACCGCGGAACGGGACTTCACCGCAGGCTCGGTCGATCTGCTCGGCCGGATCGTCGAGGCCGCCGACTCCCGCTCCCGCACCCGCGACATCCACGCGGGCGCCGAGCGCCGCACCCGTACCCTGGCCCGCAGGCTCTCCGCCCGGGCCGCCGAGGAGCGAGGCCGCGCCGCGGACCTCGCCCAGCAGGTGACGGGCGCCGCCCACACCGTCGGTGCCGCAGAGGAGGCGCGTAGCCGCAGCGGCCTCATCGCCGCCGAACTGGCCTACCGTCACGCGTCCCTGGCGCTGGCCGCAGCCGAGAAGGGCGCCGCCGCCCAGCGCCGAGAGCTGGTCGATGCCCGCACCCTGCACTCCGCCTGGCAGGCAGCCGAAGCCGTCCTGCGCCACCGCGCCGCCGCCGACCGGTCCGCACGCGTCGCCGTCGCCATCCGTGAGGCCGAGCGCGACGCCGCCCCCGCGCTCGCCGCCCGTGCCACGGCCGCCGCCGACCTCGTACGCGCCCTGCACACCGCCGCGGAGGCCGGCGAGCAGGTGGCCAACGAGGAGGAGGAGCGCTCCGACACCCTCCAGGCCGCGGGCGAGACCGCCCACCGGGACGCCACCACTGCCGCCACCGAGGCCCAGCGCGCCCGCAGCGAGGCCGGACATCTGCGCCAGCGCCTCGCCGAGGTCGAGCAGGAGACCGCCGAGGCCGTACAGGCGGGGTGGCTCGACAACACCGCGCCGGATGCCGACCCGGCGCGCGCCGCCCTTGCCGCGAGCGACGCCGAGCAGTCCACCGTCGCCGCCTGGAACACGGCCAGGGAAGCCGCCGGCGCCGCGGCCGACCGGGCCAGGGAAGCGGCGGCCACCGACAGCCGCGCCGAGCTCGCCGCGGCGCGCGCCGCCGACGCCGCGCAGGCGGCTGAACAGTCGTACGAAGCCGAGCTCAGGGCCGCCGAGTCGATCGCCGCCGACCACCGACTCGCCGACCTGCTGAGCCTGCCCCCGGCCTCCGGCACCGGAGTACCGCGGCCACGCCGGGGCACCGCCGGAAACGAACCGGGCGCGGCTGCGGACGCCACCGACTCGCCTGCGTCCGGAGGACATTCCGCATCCCATGGCCGACCCGGTGACGGCACGGGCACCGCGGCCGCCGGATCCGACCGGCAGACAGCCGTCGCCGATCACGCACTCGTCACCGACCACACCGTCAGCAGCGAGCAGCCGCTCACCGCCGAGGAGCTCGACCGCAACGCCGACGAGCTGCGGGACCTCCTCGACCAGGGCATCGCCGCCGCCGAACGGCGCCTCTTCGAGCTGCGCACCGCGGCCGCCGACGACTCCCGCATCCTCGGCGCGCTCGGCGACGGCGGACTGCTGCCGCCCGGGCCCGACGTCCTCGCCACGGTCGAATATCTCGGCGAGCACGGTATTCCGGCGCTGCCCGGCTGGCGCTACCTCGCCCAGGCCGTCGACCCCGCCGACCACGCGGCGGTGCTCGCCGCCCGTCCCGAGCTCGTCGACGGCGTGGTCATCACCGACGCCGATTCGCACGCCCGCGCCCGCGAAGTCCTGGGCAGCGCCGCCCTGCTGCCGCGCTCCGCCGTGGCCGTCGGCACTGCCGCCGCGCTGCTCGCCCCCGTGCCGGCCTCCGGTTCCGGCTCCGAAGCGGATGGTGTGTTCCTCGTCCCGCCGAACCCGGCCATGCACGACGAACACGCCGCCGACGAGGAACGGCAGGCGCTCAGGAGCCGGGCCGCCGCCCGGGACGAGGACATCCGTACGCTCGCGGCCCGCCTCACCGGGGACCGGTCCCTCGCCGCCCGCATCGGTTCCTGGCGCGCCGACTGCCCTCCCGGCATGCTCGCGGAGCTCGCCGAAGCCGCCCGTACCGCCCGCACGGCCGCCGAGACGGCCCAGGCCGTGCTCGCCGAGGCCCGCACGGCACGCGCGGAGGCCGACGAAGCCGCCGCCGACACCGCCCGCGTCCGCGACGAGCGACAGGAGGCCGCCCAGCGCGCCCGCCGCGTCGCCGACGTACTCGCAGGCCTGGCCCACCGGCTGCGCGAACGCGCCGGCTGGCAGGCGAAACTGCGCGAACTGGTCGAGGAGGCAGCCGAGTCCGAAGCCCGCGCCACGGTCTGCCTGGAGCGGGCCCGCGCCGCCGACGAGGACCGCAGGGCCGCCCAGCGCGCCGCCGACGACGCCCGCCGCACCGCCCGCGCCCTGCGGGCCGAGCGCGCCGAGATCGCCGGCGCCCCCGAGAACATCCCGGAGCCCGAGGGCGACGCACCGCGCCCTGCCCTCCCCGCCCTGCGCGAGGCCTACCGGGCCGCATCCCAGCTGTACGAGAAGGTCGGCGTCGGCGCCGACCTGCGCGCCGAACAGGCCCGCGCCGAGAGCGACGAGAGCGCCGCCCTCGCCGAGCTGGACCGGCTCACGAACAAGGTCCGCACCCGCGCCGCCCAGCTCCTCGAAGGCACCGACGGCGCCGACGGCCCCTCCCGGCAGGCGGCCGCCGCCCGAGCCGAGTCCCTGGTCCAGCTGCTGGAGACCCGGGCCTCCACGGCGAGCGAGCAGCTCGGCCGACTGCGCGGCGAGGCCGAGCGCCTGGCCCCGGCCGACGGCGAGGACCACCACACCGAGCTCCCCGACGACCTGGTCCCCGCCGACGCCGAGCAGGCCCAGACCCTGCTGCGTACCGCCACAGCCGAACTCGGCACCGCAACCGGTGCCCTGGACACCACCCGCGCCGCCCACGCGGAGCTGCTGTACGCCCACCGCACCGCCGAGGCCTCGGCCGGTGGCTTCGACGAGACCGCGGCCCTCCTGCGCGACCTGCTCAGGGACCACGGCGCGGACGACGACACCGAGTCCCCCGAGCCGTACCCCGGCAGCCTCGACGAGGCCCGGCAGTCCGCCGCCGAGGCCCGCCGCTCACTGCGCGGCTGCGCCGCCGACCTCTCCGCCGCCGAGAGCGCGGTGCGCGAGGCGAGCGATGTGCTCGTACGGCACGCCAACTCCACCCGCTACGAACAGGTCCGTACCCCGGCCCGCCAGCAGATCCGCGAACTCCCCGCCGCGGCCCTGCCCGAGCACGCCCAGAAGTGGGCCGCCGCCTTCGCACCCCGCCTCCGCGTGCTCACCGATGAGCTGGCCCAGCTGGAGCGCAACCGCGACTCCATCGTCGACCGGCTCCGCGGACTCGTGGAGTCCGCGCTCACCACCCTCCGCTCCGCCCAGCGGCTCTCCCAGCTCCCGGAGGGGCTGGGGGAGTGGTCCGGCCAGGAGTTCCTCCGGATCCGTTTCGAGGAGCCCGACCAGGCGACACTCACCGAGCGGCTCGGCGAGGTCATCGACGATGCCACTCGCGCCGCGCTCAAGAAGAACTCCGATCTGCGCCGCGACGGCATGTCCCTTCTGCTGCGCGGCGTACAGGCGGCGCTGGAGCCCAAGGGCATCGCCGTGGAGATCCTCAAGCCGGACGCGGTGCTCCGTGCCGAACGCGTCCCGGTCGGTCAGATGGGCGACGTCTTCTCGGGCGGCCAGCTGCTCACCGCCGCCATCGCGCTCTACTGCACGATGGCCGCACTGCGCAGCAACGACCGGGGCCGTGACCGCCACCAGCACCGCCACGCGGGCACGCTCTTCCTGGACAACCCCATCGGCCGGGCCAACGCCACGTATCTGCTGGAGCTCCAGCGAGCGGTGTCGGACGCCCTCGGCGTACAACTGCTCTACACCACCGGGCTGTTCGACACGACGGCGCTCGCCGAATTCCCGCTGGTCATTCGGTTGCGCAACGACGCGGACCTGCGGGCGGGCCTGAAGTACATCAGCGTGGAGGAACATCTGCGCCCCGGTCTGCCGAAGCAGGATCCGAACGGCGAGACGGTGCACGGCGAGATCACCGCCACCCGCATGTTCAAGCGCACACCGACGGCGCCCGATGTGTCAGCGGCGCCGGGGACCCCTCAGACCCCACGGATTCCCGACACCCCGACCGACGACTGACCTCAACTCCTCACCGGGGCGCGTGCTCCAGCCCGTGACAGGCTGCTCGTGCCCCGGCGGCGTATCCGTGTGGCCTCCCGCTCCGCCGTTCTCGCCGCCCGTCGCGCCGCGCGCCGCTCCCGGCGCAGCTTCCGGGCCGAGCTGCTGGGCACGGACACCACACCGTTGCGCTGATTCCAGACCTGCCGGGTCACCCACACATCCAGCACCGCCCAGGTCGCGACCACCGTGCTACCCACACTGCTCAGCATCATGGGGAACGCGAGCCAGGAGCCCGTCATCGTGCTCAGCAGGGCCACCATGGCCTGAATGATCGTCAGCGATATGACGAGCACCGCACGCACGGCCGCCGTACGGACCGGATCCGGCATCCGCCGCCGCACCGCGGGCTCCTCCACCCACAACGACTGCCGCGGGATCCGTGTCCCGCCCGCCGTCGGCGCACTTCGACGCTCTTCCGTGTCCAAGGACTCTCAACTCCCCACCGCTGTCCGTCTTCAGAGCTGCTGCCCGGCATGCGCCGTTTCTACGCGGGCGGGCGGAACAATCCTGTCCTGCGCGCTGCCCTGTAGTCCCTCTCCCTCGTACAGACAGACGAGTGACCGGCGGCGAAGATTCCCCCGATCCCTCGCGGAACGAAGAGTTCCAGCCAACTGCCGGGTGAGGGATTGAGGTGCTCTGTCGGGTCTCTTCTGCCGCTTTCGCGGATTTCATCTCCCGGAATGCGGCGACAGCTCATGATCGACACGCGGGGGCGCGGCCGAAAATAGTCCGGACGTGTCTTCGAGTTGCCTGTGCGGCAGTAGTAGGCTCGCGCCGTTTGTTGACGGAACACCCACCCCGCCGTGCGGGGCCGAGCTGGGGGAGGCCATGCGCTTTCGCGGAAAGTCCATCCGCAGGAAGATCGTGGCGTTGCTGCTTGTGCCGCTCGTCTCCCTCACCGCTCTCTGGGGCTTCGCCACCTTCCTGACCGGCCGAGAGGCCGGAGACCTGATGGGTGCGAGCACCATCGTGGAGAAGGTCGGCCACCCTCTTGAGGACACCGTCCGGGTCATCCAGAACGAGCGCCGCCAGACACTTGTCTTCCTCGCGGACCCCCGCGCCTCCGATGCACTTCCCCTGTTGCGCCGCCAACGGGCCGCCACCGACCGCGTCGTGGCGGACGTCAAGGAGAGCGCCCGGCAGAAGGACATTCGCGGCGCGCTGAGTCCCGATGCCGAAGCGCAGCTCAATTCGGTTCTGAGCGCCGTCGACGGCCTCGGCGCGCTCCGCGACTCCGTCGAGAAACGCACCATCGACCGCAATCAGGCGCTGGAGTTCTACAACCGTCTGGTCGACCCGTGCTACCGCTTCCTGACCGGCCTGCACACGACGGAGAACGCGTCGATGGACAAGCAGGTACGCGCTCTGATCGGCGTCTCGCGGGCTCGCGAGATGCTGTCCCGGGAAGACGCTCTGGTGGCCTCGGCGCTCATCGCCGGACGACTCGACGCCCCCGAACTCCGGCAGATCTCCGATCTCGTCGCCAACCGCAAGCTGCTTTACGAGATCAACATCGAGGTTCTCCCCTCGGCGGAGCGCCGAGGCGTGGAGCAGTACTGGGCGAGCCCGGCCAGCGAGCCGCTGCGCACCGCGGAGACCGAGCTCATCGCCGCCGGCCCCACCCGCGCCCCCCGTACGGTCGATTCCGAACGCTGGCAGGAGGTGGCCCTGCCGGTCCTGGACCGGCTGGCGAACGACTCGACCGAGATGAACAACCGCTTCCAGGACCGCGGTCGGCCCGTCGGCTACAGCGTCCTGGTCAAGGCCGGAGTCGCGGGCATCCTCGGCTTCCTCGCCCTGCTCGTCTCCGTCTTCGTGTCCGTCCGCATCGGCCGCGAACTCGTCCGCGACCTCTCCCGGCTCCGCAAGGACGCCCACGAGGTCTCCGGTGTACGACTGCCGAGCGTGATGCGCCGCCTCGCCGCGGGAGAACACGTCGACGTCGAGACCGAGGCCCCGCATCTCAGTTACGAGCGGGACGAGATCGGCCAGGTCGGCCAGGCCCTCAACACCCTGCAACGCGCCGCCGTCGAAGCCGCGGTCAAGCAGGCCGACATGCGACGCGGCGTCTCCGAAGTCTTCGTCAACCTCGCCCGCCGCAACCAGGTTCTCCTGCACCGCCAGTTGACGCTCCTGGACGCCATGGAGCGCCGCACCGAGAACACCGACGAGCTCGCCGACCTCTTCCGCCTCGACCACCTCACCACCCGCATGAGGCGGCACGCCGAGGGTCTCGTGATTCTTTCCGGCGCGGCGCCTTCCCGGCAGTGGCGCAAGCCCATCCAGCTGATGGACGTGGTGCGGGCAGCGGTCGCCGAGGTCGAGGACTACGAGCGGATCGAGGTTCGCCGCCTGCCGCGGATCGGCGTCGGAGGCCCTGCAGTCGCCGACCTCACCCACCTGATCGCCGAACTCCTGGAGAACGCCACGGTGTTCTCGCCTCCGCACACCGCGGTCCAGGTGCACGGCGACCGTGTCGCCAACGGCTTCACCCTCGAAATCCACGACCGCGGCCTCGGCATGGCTCCCGAAGTCCTGCTGGACGCCAATCTGCGGCTCGCAGAGACCCCCGAGTTCGAACTCTCCGACACCGACCGCCTCGGCCTCTTCGTGGTGAGCCGGCTGGCCCAGCGGCAGAACGTCCGCGTCTCCTTGCAGACGTCTCCGTACGGAGGAACCACCGCCGTCGTCTTCATGCCGGCGGCCCTGCTCACCGACGCCGCGGAGACGCACGGCACCGGATTCCGCCTCGACCGCCGCGCCGAGAAGGCGATCGGCAGCGGCAGGCCCAGCAATGAAGGGCCGCGCAGCGACAAGAACCGCAGGGACGGCGTGGCGGACCCGTGGACATCCGACGGTACGGGTGACGCGGGGTCCACCGGCCTCGCCCCTGTCCCCACCGGCCTCGTGGATCCGAGCGCCCTGGACGGACCCGTCGAACTCGAAGCCCCGGTCGCAGCGCTCGACTTCGGGACCGACCTCGAACCTGGGCTGGACCCCGTACTCGACCCGGTACTCGACGGAGTGTCCGACATCGACGACACCGAGAGCGAGCGCGGCGGCATCTTCCGCGCCCGCGACCTGCGCCGTGAAGGGGACAACGCCCGCCGGCGCGACGCCGACAACGGCTTCCGCCGCGATGCCGACCGCGACCAGCATCAGCAGGCCGCCGACCAGGTGGCCGAGTCCACCGCCGACGTCCGGGCCATGCGTCCGGGCGGCCCGGTGCCGCTGCCCCGCCGCAAGCCGCCCACGTTGGTCACCGACCGCGGCCGCCGGGTCGACGAGACCGGCCGCGCGCACCCCACGACCACGGACCCGGAGCCCTCGCGCACCGGGGCCGGAGCCGGGCGGTCCACCACGGGCCCCCGGCGCTCCACCGCCGACACCCGGCGGCCCGCCGACCCCCGGCAGGCCTCCGGCTTCCGGCCGCCCACCGAGTCCGCCGCATCCGCGTCGGCACCGGCTGCGGCGACGCCATCGTCCGCACCCTCCCGATCCGCCGGGCCGACCTCGTACCCGGGGACCGTGGACGGGCTGCCCCGCCGGATCCGGCAGGCCAGCCTCGTCCCGCAGCTCCGCGAGGGCTCCGGCGGCCGCGCTTCCGGTCCGGCCCCCACGGAACCGGCGGAGGACATCGAGCGGGACGCGGACGAAGTACGCAACCGTATGGCTTCGATGCAGCGCGGCTGGCAGCGCGGCCGCCGGCAGAACGCCGAGGACGGGACCGGTCTCGGTGAGACAGCACAAGGAACCACTCCGGGAGGGGACGGTCGATGACCGCACCGAACGCCGCAGCACCCGACGCCACACGCCACGGATCCGGCGCACTCAACTGGCTCCTCGACGAACTCGTCGAGCGCGTCGGCTCCATCCGCAAGGCGCTGGTGCTCTCCAGCGACGGCCTTCCCACCGGCACGTCCAAGGATCTGACCCGTGAGGACAGCGAGCACCTGGCGGCCGTCGCTTCCGGGTTCCACAGCCTCGCCAAGGGCGTCGGACGCCACTTCGACGCGGGCCGCGTGCGCCAGACCGTCGTCGAGCTCGACGAGGCGTTCCTCTTCGTCACGGCCGCCGGCGACGGCAGCTGTCTCGCCGTGCTGGCCGACGCCGACTCCGACGTGGGCCAGGTGGCGTACGAGATGACGCTGATGGTCAAGCGCGTGGGGGTCCACCTGGCCAACGCCCCACGGTCGTCCGGTCTGCATGCCGGAGGGTGAGTGGATGGCATGAGCGCTGACTCCCCCCCGGGCGCACCCCCCGGATCCCCGGCCGCCTCCGACGATCCGCAGTCGTCGCGCTGGTACGACGCCGAGGCGGGGCCGGTGGTCCGTCCGTACGCGATGACCCGGGGCCGTACCAGCAGCGCGTCCCGCCATCGTCTCGACCTGATCGCGATCGTCGTCCCGGAACCCGCGGCCGACGATCCGGGCCGGAACCAGACGCTCTCCCCGGAACACGTGGAGATCATCGAACTCTGCAATGACATGCCCCAGTCGATCGCCGAGCTGGCGTCCGGTCTGGATCTCCCCGTCGGGGTGGTCCGGGTGCTGGTAGGCGATCTCGTCGAGGACGAACTGGTGCACGTAACCCGTCCCGTTCCGCCGGCCGAGCTGCCGGATGTGAACATTCTTCGCGAGGTGATCAATGGTCTTCGGGCGCTCTAGCCGCAGCACGCGGCCCGTCGAGCCGGTCACCTTGAAAATCCTGGTGGCGGGCGGCTTCGGTGTGGGCAAGACGACGCTGGTGGGCGCGGTCAGCGAGATCAGACCGCTGCGTACGGAGGAGCGGCTCACGGAGGCGGGCCGCCCCGTGGACGACACGGCCGGAGTCGAGGCCAAGACCACCACCACGGTGGCCATGGACTTCGGGCGGATCACGCTCCGCGAGGATCTGGTGCTGTACCTGTTCGGCACGCCGGGACAGGACCGCTTCTGGTTCCTCTGGGACGAACTGGCCCAGGGCGCCCTGGGCGCGGTCGTTCTCGCGGACACCCGGCGTCTGGAGGACTGCTTCGCGGCGGTCGACTACTTCGAACGGCGCGAGATCCCGTTCGCCGTCGCCGTCAACTGCTTCGAGGGAGCCGACCGGTTCCCGGCCCGGACGGTGCAGGCCGCGCTGGACCTCGACCCCGAGGTGCCGGTGCTGATGTGCGACGCGCGCGACCGGTCCTCCGTGCGCGATGTGCTGGTCGCAGTCGTCGAACACGCGCTGGCCCGAGCGGACCGCCTCCGCGAGCCCGCCACCACCTGAGCACGCGGCGTCACACGGCCCGCACCCCCGCCGACCGGGGTACGGGCCGCGTGTCCTGAAGCCATCCGATGGGCGACCGCGTGCGGGAGGGCGGTTACCGCTCGCCGCCGCCCTCCTCCTGCCAGCCCAGGCTCCGCTCCACCGCCTTGCGCCAGTTGTGGTACTCGCGTTCACGGATCTCCGGCTCCATGCGCGGCTGCCATTCCACATCGCGCTGCCAATGCGTCTTGAGCTCGTCGAGCCCCGACCAGACGCCGGTCGCCAGCCCCGCCGCGTACGCCGCGCCCAGACACGTCGTCTCGGAGATCTTCGGCCGGATCACCGGCACGCCCAGCACATCCGCCTGGTGCTGCATGAGCAGCCGGTTGGCCGTCATGCCGCCGTCCACCTTCAGCGTCGTGATGGGCACTCCCGAGTCCTGGTACATCGCGTCGACGACCTCACGCGTCTGCCAGCTGGTCGCCTCCAGAACGGCGCGTGCCAGATGCGCCTTGGTGACATAGCCGGTGAGTCCGGTGATGACGCCCCGGGCGTCCGAGCGCCAGTACGGGGCGAAGAGCCCGGAGAAGGCGGGCACGATGTACGCCCCGCCGTTGTCGTCGACGCTCGCCGCCAGTGTTTCGATCTCCTCGGCGCTCCGGATGATCCCCAGCTGGTCGCGGAACCACTGGACCAGCGCCCCGGTGATGGCGATCGACCCCTCCAAGCAGTACACGGGTGCCTGGTCACCGATCTTGTAGCCGAGAGTGGTGATCAGCCCGCTCTTCGACGGCACGGGCCTGTTGCCGGTGTTGAGCAGCAGGAAACTCCCGGTGCCGTATGTGTTCTTGGCGGTACCCGGGTCGTAGCAGGCCTGCCCGAAGACCGCGGCCTGCTGATCGCCGAGCGCGGAGGCCACCGGCACCCCGGCGAGCGCGCCGACCGCGGTCCCGTACACCTCGGACGACGACCGGATCTCCGGAAGCACCGCCTCCGGGACATTCATCGCGGCCAGGATCGACGGATCCCACTCCAGGGTCTCCAGATTCATCAGCATGGTGCGCGAAGCGTTGGTCACATCGGTGACATGGACGCCGCCGTCCGTACCGCCGGTGAGATTCCAGATGAGCCAGGAGTCGATGGTGCCGAAGGCGATCTCACCCCGCTCGGCCCGGCTGCGCAGCCCCGGTACGTTGTCCAGCAGCCAGGCGGCCTTGGGACCGGAGAAGTAACTGGCCAGCGGAAGCCCGGTGATGTCCCGGAAGCGGTCCTGCCCGTCCGCGCCGCCGAGCTCGTGGCAGAGCGTGGACGTACGGGTGTCCTGCCAGACGATGGCGTTGTGCACGGGTTGCCCGGTCGCCCGGTCCCAGAGCACGGTCGTCTCACGCTGGTTGGTGATGCCGAGTGCGCTGAGCTGTTCCGCCCGCAGTCCGGCTTTGGCGAGCGCGCCCTCCACCACGGCCCGCACCTTGGACCAGATCTCGGTGGCGTCGTGTTCCACCCAGCCGGGTTTCGGGAAGATCTGGCGGTGCTCACGCTGGTCGACGGCGACGATCGCACCGTCCTGATCGAAGATGATGCAGCGACTGGATGTGGTGCCCTGGTCGATGGCGGCGACATACCTGTCCGTCATGACGTCCCCTTGTCACGAGGTCGAGAACTCGAATTGCCGGAGCTTGAATGAGTCGCGCCTGGATAGCCGGAGCCCGAATGGCTAGAAGGCGGCGTTGAAGACGACCCCCGCCAGCAGCCCGCCCACGAGCGGTCCTACCACCGGGATCCAGGAGTAACCCCAGTCGGAAGTACCCTTGTTCGGTATCGGCAGCAGTGCGTGCACCAGCCGCGGACCGAGGTCGCGGGCCGGATTGATGGCATATCCGGTGGGTCCGCCGAGCGAGAGTCCGATACCGACCACCAGCAGGGACACCACCAGTACGGAGATCCCGGAGCCGTAGACGCCGGCGCCCGCGCCGGCCACCGGGCCGATCCCGATCCCGGCGTTCTTCCCGAAGGCCAGGATCGGCAGCACCAGGCCGGCCGTCGCGATGATCTCGGTGACCAGGTTGGCCACCGGACTGCGGATCTCCGGTGCGGTCGAGAAGATCCCCAGCGTCGGCACGGCGGTCTCCTTGTCCGCGTTGGCGCGGAACTGCGCGTAGTACGTGAGCCAGGCCAGCAGGGCGCCGATGACCGCGCCGACCAGCTGTCCCAGGATGTAGAGGGGGACCTTGTCCCACTTCCCGGTGTCGACGGCGATGCCCACCGTGACCGCCGGGTTGAGTTGGCCACCGGAGAGGGGAGCCGCGGTGTACGCGCCGGCCAGGACACCGAAGCCCCATCCGAAGGCGATCACCACCCATCCCGCGGCTCTGGCCTTCGAATGATGGAGGGTGACGGCGGCGCACACACCCGCGCCGAACAGGATGAGGATCGCCGTTCCGATGACTTCCCCGACGAATATGTCTCCATTGCTCATGGCGCTCCTAGGGGTTGTCCGGCGGATTGCGCCGGGCGCTTCCATGGCTTCCGTGACGAGCGTGGTGACCAAGTCGCTCTGCCGCAGAGCGGGAGTGGCGGCAGTGACTGAGCAAGGAGTTTTCACGGGAGCTGATCAGCCGTCAAGAATGCTGACAACAACCCCAGTTCACAGCACACCCGGCGGACACTTCGGTACGTGTCCAAGCAGCCTGGCTGGTCTCAGCGGATCGCGACGACTGCCGAACCGTGCCCGAACAGCCCCTGATTCACGGTGATCCCGGCGCGCGCCCCCGGAATCTGCCGCTCCGCCGCGGTGCCTCGCAGCTGCCAGGTCAGCTCGCAGACCTGCGCAATGGCCTGGGCCGGCACGGCCTCCCCGAAGGAGGCGAGTCCTCCGCTCGGGTTGACCGGGATGCGTCCGCCGAGCGCCGTGGCCCCTTCGCGCACGAGCTTGGCGCCCTCGCCCGCCGCGCACAGCCCGATGTCCTCGTACCACTCCAGTTCCAGGGCGGTGGAGAGGTCGTAGACCTCGGCCAGCGACAGCTCATCGGGCCCGATGCCGGCCTCCTCGTACGCCGCCCGGGCGATCGACGCGCGAAAGGTCTCCGGTGCGGGTTCCGCCGCGATCGCCGAATCGGTTGCGATGTCCGGAAGATCGAGGACGGCCTTGGGGTAGGTGGGTGTCACGGTGGAGACGGCGCGGATGCGGACCGGATCCGCTGCCCCGTGGCGGCGCGCGAACCCCATGCTGGACAGGACGACCGCCGCCGCCCCGTCGGACGTCGCGCAGATGTCGAGCAGCCTCAGCGGATCGGCGACCACGGCGGACGCGGCGACCTGCTCGGCGGTCACCGGAGCGCGGTAGCGGGCATTGGCGTTCAGTGCGCCGGCCGCCGCGTTCTTCACCTTGACCAGTGCGAAGTCTTCCGGAGTGTCCCCGTACAGAGCCATCCGGCGGCGGGCGTACAGCGCGAAGTAGGCGGGGTTGGTCGCCCCGAGCACCCGGAAGCGCAGCCAGTCGGGATCGTCGGGCCGGTCGCCGCCCGCCGGGGCGAAGAACCCCTTGGGTGCCGCATCCGCACCCACCACGAGCACCACGTCGGCCATGCCCGCCAGGATCTGTGCCCTGGCCGTATTGATGGCCTGGGCGCCCGACGCGCAGGCGGCGTACACACTGGTGACCCGTGCGCCCTGCCAGCCCAGCGCCTGGGCGAATGTCGCACCGGACACGTAGCCCGGATAGCCGCCGCGTACGGTGTCCGCGCCGACCACCGACTGCACGTCCTGCCAGCCGATCCCGGCATCGCCGAGCGCGGCCCGCGCCGCGACCGTGCCGTACTCGACGAAGCTGCGCCCCCACTTGCCCCATGGATGCATCCCGGCTCCGAGGACGGCCACATCCCCGGTCACGCAGCACCGCCCTGGGCCGCACCCGTGGCAGTGGTCACGGGCCGCCAGTGCCAGGTGGTCCATACGGTTCCCCCGCCCTGGTGCGCACCCTCGTTCAGGACCCCCGGAACCACCTCGACGGTCATCCCGACCGCCAGATCCCCGATGCCCACCCCCGGCGCCGCCTGTCCGAGCACCACCATGCGCTCTGCCGCGAGTTCGACCGCGATCAGGACGTACGGCTCCCAGGGTGCGTCCGGGTCGGATACGTACGGGGCGGGGGGGCGGTAGCGGCCGTCCGTGTACGACCAGACGGTGCCGCGCCGGGAGAGGGGCACCTCGACCAGCTCGCCGCCCGTGCAGCCGGGATTGCGGCAGAACGTGTCCTGACGCGGGAAGAAGACCGACGAGCAGGCGCAGCAGCGTGTGCCCAGCAGCCGGAAGTCCTTCTCGACGGTCCCCTCGGTGAACCAACCGGCCACCACGGGTGTGCGCGTGCGCGACAAAGCCCCTCCCCGGCACAGGATCTGACGGAACGTCAGAAGTGTGCCACGGTCAGCCGTTCTCGGCGAGCCACTTGGCGGCGGTCTCCGCCAGCTCCCGGTCGCGGCCGGCCAGCATCATCCGGATCATCTGCACGTCTCCGCGCAGTGACCACGCGGGATGCCCGAAGGTGGCCGGGTTGTTCTTCTCGATCAGGAAGTGTGCGGGCCAGGCCGTGCCGTAGCCGATCAGGGGGAGCGCCGCCGCGTACCGCTTGCGGCCCCGGGCCAGACCGTAGGCGGTGACCGCGAGACCGGTCAGGGTCCCCGTCAGATGGACCCAGCGGGTGGCGGCCCTGGAGTGCATCGCCACGTAGTAGGGCCAGAACTCTTCGTACGAATCGAACGTCTGCTGTGACATATGGGCACCGTAACCGTTGGGAGGGCAACCGGATACGGCCGATCCGCGTCCGAGAGGAAGTACGGGCGGCCGGAGCCCACGGGGGTGGTCCCGGCCGCCGTCCGCCCCGCCTCACCGGCCGGGTGCGGACCTCAGTGCCCGGCGACGGACCTCCTGGCCACCGGGAAATCGAAGTAGGTGTCCGGGAACAGCTCGGGCTTGAAGGTGTAGTGCCACCACTCCTCGGCCAGATTCACGAAGCCGGCGTCGGTGAGGGTCGTCTTCAGGAACTGCCGGTTGGCCCGCTGTACGCCCTGGATCCGCGGGTCGTCCGTGTGCGACAGCGTGTCGAAGCAGTCGAACCCGGTGCCCATGTCCACCGAGTTGTCGGGGAAGCGCTCGCCCTGCGGCGCGTAGCAGGGCACCAGCCTCTCGCCCGGCCGGTACGGCCTGGTCGGCAGGGCGGGCAGCTTCACCAGCGTCAGGTCCACCGTGCTGCCCCGGCTGTGCCCGGACTTTTCCGCGATGTAACCGTCCGCGAACAGCCTCGTCTTGTCGACCTGGGGGTAGAACTCGCCCTTCATGGCCTCGTCGTCGAGGTCCTTCGCCCACCGTACGAAATGATCGACGGCCCGCTGCGGCCGGTAACAGTCGTACACCTTCAACGAGTACCCCTGGCGCAGCAGCCGCGTCTGCGCCGCGTGGAGCGCCTGGGCCGCGGGCCGGGTCAGGATGCAGACAGGCCGGCGGTACCCGTCGACCGGTTCACCCATGAAGTTGTGCCCGGTGGGGTAGCGCATTTCCTGGATGATCGTGGGGTCCACCGAACGAAGTGCGACGAACTCGGCAGGGGCTTTCGGCTCGGCCTGGGCCCGTGCCGGCGGGGAGGCTACGGTGGCGGCGAGCAGGACGGCGGCAGTGGCTGCCAGGGCGCGGAATGCGGAAGCGATACCTGTCATGAGCGCATCATCCATCAGTCGGGGAGGTCCTGGCAGGAAGATCGGATACAGTCCGCGCGTGCCCGCGCCCGGAGAGAGAACCGAGCGAAGGAACGAGTGCAGCAGAACGTGGAGGAAAAGGTGCGGGAACCGATGAAGGACTCCCACTGCGGCAGTTGCGGCACGCCGTACCCCCAGCCCGCGCCGGGAACCACCGGCACCTGGCCCCGCACCTGTACCGCCTGCGGTGCCACCGCCTACCGCAATCCGCTGCCGGTCGCCGTCGCCCTGGTCCCCGTCACCGACCGGGACGGCACCTCCCTCGTCGTCATCACCCGCGCCATCGAGCCCCGACGCGGCGGCCTCGCCCTGCCCGGCGGCTTCATCGACCACGCCGAGGACTGGCGGCACGCGGTCGTGCGGGAACTGCGCGAGGAGACCGGCATCGAAGCCGACCAGCAGGACGTACGTCTTGCCGACGCCCTCAGCTCGCCGGACGGCCACCTTCTCCTCTTCGGCCTGCTCCCGCCACGCCCGGCCGCCGACCTTCCTCCGTCCGTGCCCACCGAGGAGACCGCGGGCCACAGCCTGCTCCGCGCCCCCGCCGAACTGGCCTTTCCGCTGCACACCCGGGCTGCCCGCGCCTGGTTCGAAGGCCGCTACCACCACTGCTGACGGGCATCACACCCCACGCACCCGCACCGGGCACGTCACCTCACCACCCTCCAGCTCCACCACGACCTGCCCGCCCACCAGCCGCGCGGTATACCGCTCGACCTCCGGCTGCTCCCAGCCGTCGCCCGCGTCACGGACGACCAGGCCACCCCCGGTACGCCCAGCAGCCGGAGCCCACACCTCCAGTTCCAGCCCCCCGTCCGCGCCCCGCACCGGAATCACCGACCCCGCCCGCACCAGCACCGGCACCCGCGACAGCGGCGCATCGACCAATATCTGCCCCGGCCCCTCGTACGCCTCGCCGGTCGCCGTGTCGTACCACCGTCCCTGCGGCAGCCGCACCGCCCGGCGGTCCGTCCCCCGCTTCAGCACAGGCGCCACCAGCAACGCATCCCCCAGCAGGAACGCGTCCTCGCAATCCCGCAGCCCCCGGTCCCCGGGCGCCCCCCACCACAGCGGCCGCACATACGGTGCACCCGTCAGCCGGGCCAGCTGGGCCAGCGTCACAAAGTACGGATGCAGCCGCTCCCGCTCCATCAGCGCAGCCCTCGCGTGCTCCAGCACCTCGGGCCCGAACTCCCACGGCTCCCGCCGCCCCGCGTCCATCGCCGCGTGCGTGCGGAACAACGGAAGCCAGGCACCCAGCTGGAACCACCGCAGATACAGCTCGGGGGACGGCGACCCGTCGAACCCGCCCACGTCGGGACCCGAATACGGCACCCCGCACAGGCCGAGCCCCAGCACCAGCGACAGCGAGGCGCGCAACCCGGGCCAGCCCGTCGCCACATCGCCGGACCACGTGCCCCCGTACCGCTGCATCCCCGCCCAGCCGGCGCGTGAGAACAGGAAGGGCCGCTTGTCCGGACGCAGTCGGCAGAGCCCCTCGTACCCGGCCTCCGCCATCGCCAGCCCGTACACGTTGTGGGCCTCCCGGTGATCGCCCCCGCGGCCCTCCAGAGAGTGCCGGGCCGAGCGCGGCAGCGTCAGCTCGCCGAACGCCGAGAACGACACCGGTTCGTTCATGTCGTGCCACACACCGGAGAACCCCTGCGCCAGCCGTTCCTCGTACAGACCTCCCCACCATTCCCGCACTTGCGGATCGGTGAAGTCCGGATACACGCACTCACCGGGCCACACCTCCCCGCGCACCGCCCGTCCCCGCGCGTCCCGGACGAACGCCCCGGCTGCACCGACCGCCGAACCGGCGTCGAACACGGCATTCCCCGGCACCGCCTTCACCGCCGGATCGACGATCGACACAAGTCGCACCCCGTCCTCCCGCAACTCCTTCGCCAGCCGCGGCAGGTCCGGGAACCGGCCCCGGTCGACGGTGAACACCTGATGCCCGTCGTAGTGATCGATGTCCAGATGCAGGACGGACAGCGGCAGACCCCGCTCCCGGTACCCGGCGACGACCCGCCGCACCTCACGCTCACTGCCGAACCCCCACCGGGCGTGCTGCGGACCCAGCGCCCAGGACGGCGGCAGCGCCGGCGCACCCGTCAGCGCCGTCCAACCCTGCAACACCCGGGCCGGCGTACCCGCCACCACCCAGCAGCGCAGCGGCCCCCCGTCCATCCGCACCTCGCACAGCCCCGGACGGTCATGGCCGGACCCCGCGCCCTCCTCGCCCTCGCGCAGCGTCACACGCCCCGCCCAGGAGTTGTCGTGGAACGCCAGATGCGTCCCCGCGTCCGAGACCACCAGCTGCACCGGCATCGTCAGGGACAGCGGATCGTCACCGGGCACGAAGCGCCCGCCCGGATCGGTGTTCCACAGCTCGTACACGCCATCGCGCAGCCGCGGCCCCGATGCTCGCCCGCCGAGCCCGAAGAACCGCGCGTCCGCCGGTACCTCGGACCGCTGCACCCATCGCGCCGGACCACCCGCCACTGGCTCCCACCAGCGCGGCGGCAGCTCCCGCCGGAGTACAACGCCGCCCGGCGTACGCAGCTCCACCGCTCCGTGCCGCGACACCACCAGCGTCAGCCGCTCCGAGACCACCTGCCAGCCGCCGTCCTTGTCCGGCTCCAGCACAGCCCGCGGATCCGGCTCCGGCGCCGGACCCGGCAGCGCGTACGACGGCAGCGGCTCCGCCCCGTCCCACGCCCAGAACACGGCACCGCCCACCGCGACCCGGATGTACAGCTCCGAACGGGCGAATCTCACGACACCGCCACCGGGTCCGGGCTCCGCCCCCACCAGCAGACCCGGCACTCTCGCCCGCTCCGCACCACGGCGCGGCAGCGCCCGGGCATCCGCCCGCTGCCGACGCCAGGCCGAGCGCACCGTGCGCAGCCCCTGCACCGAACCCACCATCTTCACCGAACGCACCAGGTCGCGACCGTTCATGCAGCTCACCCTGCCACCTGACGGAGCGGCAGCGGGCTCCGTTCAACTTCCGTTCACCCGTGGCCGGACCACATGGCCGGACGAGCAACCATGGGCGGGGAACCCTGGTGCGGAAGACGATCACATGGCATCGTCCGTGAAAGCCGCCTCACGCGCACACCCCAGCACGTGTGCGCGCGAACCACGCCCACCCCGCGTACCCGTACAGCCAGGGAGCCGCCCCATGACCTCAGCAGCGAACGAAGCCCCCCTCTGGCAGCCCGACGCCGAGCGCATCGCCGCCGCGGCGGTCACCCGCTTCCAGAGCTGGGCGGCCGAGCGGTACGGAGCACCGGCCGACGGTGGCTACCCGGCGCTGCACCGCTGGTCCGTCGACGAACTGGACACCTTCTGGCGGGCCGTCGCCGACTGGTTCGACGTACGGTTCTCCACCCCGTACGAGGCGGTCATCGGCGACCGCACCATGCCCGGCGCCCAATGGTTCCCCGGTGCCACCCTCAACTACGCGGAACACGCCCTGCGTGCCGCCGAGGACCCGCTGCGCGCCGGTGCCCCGGCCCTCGTCCACGTCGACGAGACCCACACCCAGGCCCTGGTCAGCTGGTCCGAACTCCGCCGCCAGGTCGGCTCCCTCGCCGCCGAACTCCGCGCACTCGGGGTCCGCCCCGGCGACCGCGTCAGCGGTTACCTCCCCAACATCCCGCAGTCGGTCGTGGCGCTCCTCGCCACCGCGGCCGTCGGCGGCGTCTGGACCTCCTGCGCCCCGGACTTCGGCGCCCGCAGCGTCCTCGACCGCTTCCAGCAGGTCGAACCCGTCGTCCTCTTCACCGTCGACGGCTACCGCTACGGCGGCAAGGAACACGACCGCACCGACACGGTCGCCGAACTGCGCCGCGAACTGCCTACCCTGCGGGCCGTCGTCCACATCCCGCTGCTGGGCACCCCCGCACCCGAAGGCGCCCTCGAATGGTCCGCCCTCACCTCCGCCGACACCGAACCCGTCTTCGAACAAGTCCCCTTCGACCACCCGCTGTGGGTGCTGTACTCCTCGGGCACCACCGGACTCCCCAAGGCGATCGTCCAGTCCCAGGGCGGCATCCTCCTCGAACACTTCAAACAGCTCGGACTGCACTGCGACCTCGGACCCGACGACCGCTTCTTCTGGTACACCTCCACCGGCTGGATGATGTGGAACTTCCTCGTCTCCGGCCTGCTCACCGGCACCACGGTCGTGCTGTACGACGGAAGCCCCGGCTACCCCGACGTCAGCGCGCAGTGGCGCGTCGCCGAACAGACCGGCGCCACCCTCTTCGGTACCTCAGCCGCCTACGTCATGGCGTGCCGCAAGGCCGGCATCCACCCGGGCCGCGACTTCGACCTCTCGCGCATCCAGTGCGTGGCCACCACCGGCTCCCCGCTCCCGCCCGACGGATTCCGCTGGCTCCACGACGAAGTCGCCGACAATCTGTGGATCGCCTCCGTCAGCGGCGGCACGGACGTCTGCAGCTGCTTCGCCGGCGCGGTGCCCACCCTCCCCGTCCACATCGGCGAACTCCAGGCCCCCTGCCTCGGTACGGACCTCCAGTCCTGGGATCCGGCAGGTAAGCCGCTCATCGGCGAGGTCGGCGAACTCGTCGTCACCAACCCGCTGCCCTCCATGCCGATCCACTTCTGGAACGACCCCGACGGCAGCCGCTACCGCGACAGCTACTTCGAGATGTACCCCGGCGTCTGGCGCCACGGCGACTGGATCACCCTCACCGACCGCGGATCCGTCATCATCCACGGCCGCTCCGACTCCACCCTCAACCGCCAGGGGGTACGGATGGGCTCCGCCGACATCTACGAGGCCGTCGAACGGCTCCCCGAGATCCGCGAATCCCTGGTCATCGGCCTCGAAGAGCCCGACGGCGGCTACTGGATGCCACTCTTCGTCCACCTCGCCGACGGTGCCGCTCTCGACGACGGCCTGCGCGACCGCATCAAAGCGACCATCCGCGAGAACCTCTCGCCGCGGCACGTCCCGGACGAGATCATCGAGGTTCCCGGCATCCCGCACACCCTCACCGGCAAGCGCATCGAGGTTCCGGTCAAGCGTCTCCTCCAGGGAACAGCCCTGGCCAAGGCGGTCAATCCCGGCTCGATCGACAACCTCGAACTGCTCCACTTCTACGAGGACCTGGCCCGCACGCGCCGCTGAAAGCGGGCACTGTCAGTGCCCGTGATTACTCTGAGTGAGCAATGTTCGACAGCGCACTGGGGGAATCGTGGCGCACACCAGGAACACCGCCCATCGGCGGACCGGCACATCTATGCGACGCACGCTGCGCCGCGAAGCACCGAGCACCATCGGCCTCCTGACCGACGAGCAGGACTTCGCGGCCATGCGGCGCTACCGCACTTTCACCTTCGACGACCACACCGTCTATCTGCAGCAGGTCGAAGGCCTGCTCAAAACGCTCGCGGCCCAGGGCATGCACACCACGGTTGCCCTCTTCGACCCGGAGGAGTACGCGGAGTTCTGTGCCGAATCCGGCCTCGCCGCCGACGCCCCGGCCAGCCGCAGCCGATTCACCGCCGAAATCGCCGCGACCGGAGCCACGGTCGCGTACACCGGACAACCCATCGACACCCTGATCCCACTCCTCGTCAGCCGAGCGGTCCGGCAGGCCACGTGGGAGTACGCCACGATGCTCCTGGCCGACCTCGGCGAATGCGCCGACTGCGGGCAGGACATCGGCCGAGCCGCCTTCGACCGGGCGTCCCACCTCCTGATGCGCACGTTGGAGACGGCGGGCCCGGGCACGCACCACCTGGTCTGCAGCACCCCCACGGAGAACGAACAGCTTCTCGCCGTCCTGCACACCGAGCGCGGCACGACGGGCCCGGCCCTCCTCGATTCGGGCGAAGGAGCAGAGTTCGTCACCGTCCTGGCCGTCGGTATCGCCCTGGAAAGTCACGGCGGACTCGTGCTCCGTACCAGCAGCCCCGGGACCCCCGACCGGGTCCACGGCTGGCGGCTGACCCGCGGCAGCCTCGTACCGCTCACCGCCGGTGAGGTCTTCAGCGCCTACTGCACCGACGCGGACACCGGTGATCCCGTCTCCCCGGAGTCCGGCGTGGAGTACTGCGCGGGCTTCGACATCGGCGCGGACGAACCGGAGGAACACCGCTGACACACCGAAGGGGCTTCCCGCCATGTCCGGCGGGAAGCCCCTTCACAACCAGCTGCGCGAACTACTCGCCCGACAGCACCGCCTGAGCCGCGAGCCGCGCCTCGTCGGCGGAGTCCGCCGCACGCGCGGCGGCAGCGGCACGCTCGCACTGCGCGAGCGTGTACTTCGCCAGCGTGGCGCGGACATAAGGAAGGGACGCGGCACCCATCGACAGGGAGGTGACACCCAGACCGGTCAGCACACAGGCGAGCAGCGGATCGGCGGCAGCCTCACCACAGACACCGCAGCTCTTGCCTTCGGCCTTGGCGGCGTCAGCCGACAGCGCCACCAGATCGAGCAGCGCGGGCTGCCACGGATCCTGCAGTCGGGACACCGCACCCACCTGTCGGTCGGCGGCGAAGGTGTACTGCGCCAGGTCATTGGTGCCCAGCGACAGGAACTCCACCTCCTGCAGGATCGAGCGGGCCCGAAGAGCAGCAGACGGAATCTCCACCATCGCGCCGAACTTCGCCTGCAGCCCGGCCGCCCGGCACGCGTCGGCGAACGCCTTCGCATCCGTACGGTCCGCCACCATCGGCGCCATGACCTCGAGATAGACCGGCAGCCCCTCGGCAGCCTTCGCCAGCGCGGTCAGCTGGGTCCGCAGCACCTCGGGGTGGTCCAGCAGGGTACGAAGCCCACGCACACCCAGAGCCGGGTTCGGCTCGTCCGCGGGTGTCAGGAAGTCGAGCGGCTTGTCCGCACCGGCGTCCAGCACGCGCACCACGACGCGTCCCTCGGGGAACGCCTCCAGCACCGCCCGGTACGCCGCGACCTGCTTCTCCTCGGACGGCGCCTGCTTGCTGTCGTCCAGGAACAGGAACTCGGTGCGGAAAAGACCCACACCCTCGGCACCGGCCTCGACCGCCGCCGGCACATCGCCGGGGCCGCCCACATTGGCCAGGAGCGGCACCTTGTGACCGTCGGACGTCGCACCCGGACCGGTCGAGGCGGACAGCGCGGCCTTGCGGGCCGCGGCGGCGCTCTCCATCTCCGCGCGCTTCGCCTCGCTCGGCTCGACGAAGATCTCACCGGTGCTGCCGTCCACCGCGATGACCGTGCCCTCGGCCAGCTCGCCGGCACCGGGGAGAGCCACCACGGCCGGTACACCGAGCGCCCGCGCCAGAATCGCGCTGTGACTGGTCGGTCCGCCCTCCTCGGTGACAAATCCGAGCACCAGAGCGGGGTCGAGCAGCGCTGTGTCGGCAGGCGCCAGGTCGCGCGCGATCAGCACATACGGCTCATCGCTGTCCGGCACACCCGGCATCGGCACACCGAGCAGTCGCGCGACGATCCGGTTGCGCACATCGTCGAGGTCCGCGACCCGTCCCGCCAGATACTCCCCGGCTCCGGCCAGCAGAGCCCGGTACGCGGCAAACGCGTCGTACACCGCACGCTCGGCGCTGCTCCCGACGGCGATGCGCCGATCCACGTCGGCCATGAGCTCGGGGTCCTGGGCCATCATGGCCTGTGCCTCGAGCACCGCCTGCGCCTCGCCACCCGCCAGATGGCCTCGGGCATTGAGGTCGGCCGCAACAGCGTCCACGGCCTGGCGAGCACGCCCCTGCTCGCGCTCGGCCTCCTCCGCGGGAATCCGTTTGGCCGGCGGCTCGAGCACAGCCGTGCCCATATGCCGAACCTCGCCGATCGCCACACCGTGGCTCACGCCGACGCCTCGCAGCGTTGTCTCCATTTCACCCGTCTCAGATTGTGCGGCGATCCGTGCCACCGCGGTGGATGTCCAGTCGGCTGCTACTGCGCCGAACGTGTCACTGCCAGTCGAACAGTGTGTCGCCAACCTTGACATCGCCGTCCTCGCGGACGTCGGAGAGGGAGTCGGCCGTGGCCTCCAGCGCGACGATCGGGCAGATCGGTGACTTGCCGGCCTCCTCCACGGCGGCCGGGTTCCACCGCACGATGTTCTGGCCCCGCGTGACCGTGTCACCCTTGTTGACGAGGAGTTCGAAGCCCTCGCCATTGAGCTGAACGGTGTCGATGCCCAGGTGCACCAGCACCCCGTGTCCCTGCCCGTCCACAACGACGAAGGCGTGCGGGTGAAGGGAGACGACGACCCCGTCCACCGGCGAAACGGCCTCCGACGGCTCACGCACGGGGTCGATGGCCGTTCCGGGACCGACCATCGCACCGGAGAAGACCGGGTCGGGTACCGCAGCGAGTCCGATGGCACGTCCTTCAAGAGGGGACGTCACAGTGGTCATAGGGAGCCTCCCAGGGTGGAGCTTCAATGGGGCCGCCGCGGCTTGCAGGGGACGGCGTACTGTTCAGCAGCGTAAGTCATAAGAAGTCCCGGTTCCGCACGAGTCCAACGGGTACGCGGACCTAGGGGGGCACCGGAAACGATTTGCCTCGACTCCCAGCGGCCTGTACTGTCGTACTCCTGCCTGGCCCCAGTGCGACATTGCGTCGGGGGTCGGCGGCGACTATTAAGCCCCAACCCTAACTCGGATTGAGCTTCTGCATGCCTGCAGGGCTGGTCAAGGGAAACGGAAAAGGCCTGATAGAGTCGGACTCGCCGGAAAGGGAAACGCGAAAGCGAAAACCTGGAAAGCACAGCCCGCTTCGACCGGGAATCGGACACGAAAGAGTCTGATAGAGTCGGAAACGCAAGACCGAAGGGAAAAGCCCGGAGGAAAGCCCGAGAGGGTGAGTACGAAGGAAGCGTCCGTTCCTTGAGAACTCAACAGCGTGCCAAAAGTCAACGCCAGATATGTTGATACCCCGGCCTGTTTCGGCAGGTTGGTGGTTCCTTTGAAAGTCCTGCTGGGCCTTTGTGGTTCCGGTAGGCAATTACACAGCGAGGACGCTGTGGACGGTCGGTCTTATTCCGGCTGATCGTCCCGCTCTCGTGATGTGTCTCCCGATTACGGGAAAACATTCACGGAGAGTTTGATCCTGGCTCAGGACGAACGCTGGCGGCGTGCTTAACACATGCAAGTCGAACGATGAAGCCCTTCGGGGTGGATTAGTGGCGAACGGGTGAGTAACACGTGGGCAATCTGCCCTTCACTCTGGGACAAGCCCTGGAAACGGGGTCTAATACCGGATAACACTCTGTCCCGCATGGGACGGGGTTAAAAGCTCCGGCGGTGAAGGATGAGCCCGCGGCCTATCAGCTTGTTGGTGGGGTGATGGCCTACCAAGGCGACGACGGGTAGCCGGCCTGAGAGGGCGACCGGCCACACTGGGACTGAGACACGGCCCAGACTCCTACGGGAGGCAGCAGTGGGGAATATTGCACAATGGGCGAAAGCCTGATGCAGCGACGCCGCGTGAGGGATGACGGCCTTCGGGTTGTAAACCTCTTTCAGCAGGGAAGAAGCGAGAGTGACGGTACCTGCAGAAGAAGCGCCGGCTAACTACGTGCCAGCAGCCGCGGTAATACGTAGGGCGCAAGCGTTGTCCGGAATTATTGGGCGTAAAGAGCTCGTAGGCGGCTTGTTGCGTCGGTTGTGAAAGCCCGGGGCTTAACCCCGGGTCTGCAGTCGATACGGGCAGGCTAGAGTGTGGTAGGGGAGATCGGAATTCCTGGTGTAGCGGTGAAATGCGCAGATATCAGGAGGAACACCGGTGGCGAAGGCGGATCTCTGGGCCATTACTGACGCTGAGGAGCGAAAGCGTGGGGAGCGAACAGGATTAGATACCCTGGTAGTCCACGCCGTAAACGTTGGGAACTAGGTGTTGGCGACATTCCACGTCGTCGGTGCCGCAGCTAACGCATTAAGTTCCCCGCCTGGGGAGTACGGCCGCAAGGCTAAAACTCAAAGGAATTGACGGGGGCCCGCACAAGCAGCGGAGCATGTGGCTTAATTCGACGCAACGCGAAGAACCTTACCAAGGCTTGACATATACCGGAAAGCATCAGAGATGGTGCCCCCCTTGTGGTCGGTATACAGGTGGTGCATGGCTGTCGTCAGCTCGTGTCGTGAGATGTTGGGTTAAGTCCCGCAACGAGCGCAACCCTTGTTCTGTGTTGCCAGCATGCCCTTCGGGGTGATGGGGACTCACAGGAGACTGCCGGGGTCAACTCGGAGGAAGGTGGGGACGACGTCAAGTCATCATGCCCCTTATGTCTTGGGCTGCACACGTGCTACAATGGCCGGTACAATGAGCTGCGATGCCGCGAGGCGGAGCGAATCTCAAAAAGCCGGTCTCAGTTCGGATTGGGGTCTGCAACTCGACCCCATGAAGTCGGAGTTGCTAGTAATCGCAGATCAGCATTGCTGCGGTGAATACGTTCCCGGGCCTTGTACACACCGCCCGTCACGTCACGAAAGTCGGTAACACCCGAAGCCGGTGGCCCAACCCCTTGTGGGAGGGAGCTGTCGAAGGTGGGACTGGCGATTGGGACGAAGTCGTAACAAGGTAGCCGTACCGGAAGGTGCGGCTGGATCACCTCCTTTCTAAGGAGCACTTCTTACCAGGCTTGCTTGGTCAGAGGCCACTACGTCGGCAAATGTTCGACGGTGGTTGCTCATGGGTGGAACGTTGACTATTCGGCACGACAGGTTGTTTTTCACTAGTACTGCTTCGGCGTGGAACGTGGGGGATGGTCGGTCGTGTCGGGCACGTTGTTGGGTGTCTGAGGGTATGGCCGCAAGGTTGCCTTCAGTTGCCGGCCCCAGTGAACTCGCCTTTATGGGTGGGGTGATGGGTGGCTGGTCGTTGTTTGAGAACTGCACAGTGGACGCGAGCATCTGTGGCCAAGTTTTTAAGGGCGCACGGTGGATGCCTTGGCACCAGGAACCGATGAAGGACGTGGGAGGCCACGATAGGCCCCGGGGAGCTGTCAACCGAGCTTTGATCCGGGGGTGTCCGAATGGGGAAACCCGGCAGTCGTCATGGGCTGTCACCCGCTGCTGAACACATAGGCAGTGTGGAGGGAACGAGGGGAAGTGAAACATCTCAGTACCCTCAGGAAGAGAAAACAACCGTGATTCCGGGAGTAGTGGCGAGCGAAACTGGATGAGGCCAAACCGTATGCGTGTGATACCCGGCAGGGGTTGCGCATGCGGGGTTGTGGGATCTCTTTTTCACAGTCTGCCGGCTGTGAGGCGAGTCAGAAACCGTTGATGTAGGCGAAGGACATGCGAAAGGTCCGGCGTAGAGGGTAAGACCCCCGTAGCTGAAACATTAACGGCTCGTTTAAGAGACACCCAAGTAGCACGGGGCCCGAGAAATCCCGTGTGAATCTGGCGGGACCACCCGCTAAGCCTAAATATTCCCTGGTGACCGATAGCGGATAGTACCGTGAGGGAATGGTGAAAAGTACCGCGGGAGCGGAGTGAAATAGTACCTGAAACCGTGTGCCTACAAGCCGTGGGAGCGTCGCTGTTGTTCTTCGGAGCGACAGTCGTGACTGCGTGCCTTTTGAAGAATGAGCCTGCGAGTTTGCGGTGTGTTGCGAGGTTAACCCGTGTGGGGAAGCCGTAGCGAAAGCGAGTCCGAATAGGGCGTTTTAGTAGCACGCTCAAGACCCGAAGCGGAGTGATCTAGCCATGGGCAGGTTGAAGCGGAGGTAAGACTTCGTGGAGGACCGAACCCACCAGGGTTGAAAACCTGGGGGATGACCTGTGGTTAGGGGTGAAAGGCCAATCAAACTCCGTGATAGCTGGTTCTCCCCGAAATGCATTTAGGTGCAGCGTCGTGTGTTTCTTGCCGGAGGTAGAGCACTGGATAGGCGATGGGCCCTACCGGGTTACTGACCTTAGCCAAACTCCGAATGCCGGTAAGTGAGAGCACGGCAGTGAGACTGTGGGGGATAAGCTCCATGGTCGAGAGGGAAACAGCCCAGAGCATCGACTAAGGCCCCTAAGCGTACGCTAAGTGGGAAAGGATGTGGAGTCGCAGAGACAACCAGGAGGTTGGCTTAGAAGCAGCCACCCTTGAAAGAGTGCGTAATAGCTCACTGGTCAAGTGATTCCGCGCCGACAATGTAGCGGGGCTCAAGCGTACCGCCGAAGTCGTGTCATTCCAGCATTAAGGGCCAACGCCTGCTGGGATGGGTAGGGGAGCGTCGTGTGCCGGGTGAAGCAGCCGCGGAAGCGAGTTGTGGACGGTTCACGAGTGAGAATGCAGGCATGAGTAGCGATACACACGTGAGAAACGTGTGCGCCGATTGACTAAGGGTTCCTGGGTCAAGCTGATCTGCCCAGGGTAAGTCGGGACCTAAGGCGAGGCCGACAGGCGTAGTCGATGGACAACCGGTTGATATTCCGGTACCCGCTTTGAAACGCCCAATACTGAATCAGGCGATGCTAAGTCCGTGAAGCCGGCCCGATCTCTTCGGAGTTGAGGGTAGTGGTGGAGCCGACGAACCAGACTTGTACTAGGTAAGCGATGGGGTGACGCAGGAAGGTAGTCCAGCCCGGGCGGTGGTAGTCCCGGGGTAAGGGTGTAGGGCGTGTGGTAGGCAAATCCGTCACACATGAGCCTGAGACCTGATGCCGAGCCGATTGTGGTGAAGTGGATGATCCTATGCTGTCGAGAAAAGCCTCTAGCGAGTTTCATGGCGGCCCGTACCCTAAACCGACTCAGGTGGTCAGGTAGAGAATACCGAGGCGTTCGGGTGAACTATGGTTAAGGAACTCGGCAAAATGCCCCCGTAACTTCGGGAGAAGGGGGCCATCACTGGTGATTGGATTTACTCCATGAGCTGGGGGTGGCCGCAGAGACCAGCGAGAAGCGACTGTTTACTAAAAACACAGGTCCGTGCGAAGCCGTAAGGCGATGTATACGGACTGACGCCTGCCCGGTGCTGGAACGTTAAGGGGACCGGTTAGCTGACTTTCGGGTCGGCGAAGCTGAGAACTTAAGCGCCAGTAAACGGCGGTGGTAACTATAACCATCCTAAGGTAGCGAAATTCCTTGTCGGGTAAGTTCCGACCTGCACGAATGGCGTAACGACTTCTCGACTGTCTCAACCATAGGCCCGGTGAAATTGCACTACGAGTAAAGATGCTCGTTTCGCGCAGCAGGACGGAAAGACCCCGGGACCTTTACTACAGTTTGATATTGGTGTTCGGTTCGGCTTGTGTAGGATAGGTGGGAGACTTTGAAGCAGCCACGCCAGTGGTTGTGGAGTCGCCGTTGAAATACCACTCTGGTCGTGCTGGATGTCTAACCTGGGTCCGTGATCCGGATCAGGGACAGTGTCTGATGGGTAGTTTAACTGGGGCGGTTGCCTCCTAAAGAGTAACGGAGGCGCCCAAAGGTTCCCTCAGCCTGGTTGGCAATCAGGTGTTGAGTGTAAGTGCACAAGGGAGCTTGACTGTGAGACCGACGGGTCGAGCAGGGACGAAAGTCGGGACTAGTGATCCGGCAGTGGCTTGTGGAAGCGCTGTCGCTCAACGGATAAAAGGTACCCCGGGGATAACAGGCTGATCTTCCCCAAGAGTCCATATCGACGGGATGGTTTGGCACCTCGATGTCGGCTCGTCGCATCCTGGGGCTGGAGTCGGTCCCAAGGGTTGGGCTGTTCGCCCATTAAAGCGGTACGCGAGCTGGGTTTAGAACGTCGTGAGACAGTTCGGTCCCTATCCGCTGCGCGCGTAGGAATATTGAGAAGGGCTGTCCCTAGTACGAGAGGACCGGGACGGACGAACCTCTGGTGTGCCAGTTGTCCTGCCAAGGGCATGGCTGGTTGGCTACGTTCGGAAAGGATAACCGCTGAAAGCATCTAAGCGGGAAGCCTGCTTCGAGATGAGTGTTCCCACCCCCTTTGAGGGGTTAAGGCTCCCAGTAGACGACTGGGTTGATAGGCCAGATGTGGAAGCCCGGCAACGGGTGGAGCTGACTGGTACTAATAGGCCGAGGGCTTGTCCTCAGTTGCTCGCGTCCACTGTGTTAGTTCTGAAATAACGAACGGCCGTGTTGTTGCCCGGTGTTGGTTAATTTCATAGTGTTTCGGTGGTCATTGCGTTAGGGAAACGCCCGGTTACATTCCGAACCCGGAAGCTAAGCCTTTCAGCGCCGATGGTACTGCAGGGGGGACCCTGTGGGAGAGTAGGACGCCGCCGAACAATTATTCCGGGAAAGCCCCGCACCTCTGGTGCGGGGCTTTTCTGCGTTCACGGGCCGACCGCTACCCCCGTGCATCTGCCGGCAGCGGCTGCGGGTAAGGTCAGGGGGCAACATTGGCACGTTCTTTCACAGGAGGCCCCCGGGTGGAGGTCCAGGAGACTCGGGTTCAGACGGACCGGGTCCTCACCATCCCCAACATCCTCAGCATGGCTCGCCTTGTCGGGGTACCGCTCTTCCTGTGGCTGATTCTTCGCCCCGAGTTCGGCGGACCGAAGAGCGACGGCTGGGCGCTGCTGGTACTGATGTTGAGCGGGATCAGCGACTACCTCGACGGTAAGCTCGCCCGCCGGTGGAACCAGATCAGCAGCCTCGGGCGACTCCTGGATCCGGCTGCCGACCGGCTGTACATCCTTTCGACCCTAGTCGGACTGACGTGGCGTGAGATCCTTCCGCTCTGGCTCACCGCGGCACTCCTGGCACGTGAGCTGATGCTTCTCGTCATGGTGGGAATCCTCCGGCGCCACGGCTATCCGCCGCCCCAGGTGAACTTCCTGGGGAAGGCGGCTACCTTCAACCTGATGTACGCCTTCCCCTTGTTGCTGCTCAGTGACGCAAGTGGTTGGCTTGGATCGCTGGCCGCCATTTTCGGATGGGCGTTCGCAGGATGGGGTACAACGCTCTATTGGTGGGCAGGAATCCTCTACGTGGTTCAGGTCCGCCGGCTCGTCAAGGCGGATGTAGTAGCCGATTGAGCTCGTTTGATGCGGTGCCGCGCAGTGTGGCCGGTCCGCGGTGAAGTCTCAGGTGTTGCCCTGACGGGTGAAGTCGGCTAGACCGTCGTCTCTTCAAGGAGGACGTTTCCGACATGAAGGCCGTTGTGATGGCTGGTGGTGAAGGCACCCGCCTTCGCCCCATGACCTCGAGCATGCCCAAGCCTCTCCTGCCTGTCGCCAATCGGCCGATCATGGAGCATGTGCTGCGGCTGCTCAAGCGGCATGGGCTCAATGAGACCGTCGTGACCGTCCAGTTTCTCGCCTCTCTCGTGAAGAACTACTTCGGAGACGGCGAAGAGCTCGGGATGGAGCTCACTTATGCCAACGAGGAGAAACCTCTAGGTACCGCGGGGAGCGTGAAGAACGCCGAAGAGGCGTTGAAGGACGACACCTTCCTCGTCATTTCCGGTGATGCGCTCACCGACTTCGACCTCACCGATCTCATCGCCTTCCACAAGGAAAAGGGTGGGCTCGTCACGGTGTGCCTGACCCGGGTTCCCAATCCGCTGGAATTCGGAATCACAATTGTCGACGAGGGTGGCCAGGTCGAGCGTTTCCTGGAGAAGCCCACCTGGGGTCAGGTCTTCTCGGACACGGTCAACACCGGCATCTATGTGATGGAGCCCGAGGTCTTCGACTACGTCGAGGCCGATGTCTCGGTGGACTGGTCCGGTGATGTCTTCCCTCAGCTCATGAAGGAAGGCAAGCCGATCTACGGCTATGTCGCCGAGGGCTACTGGGAGGACGTGGGCACGCACGAGAGCTATGTGAAGGCCCAGGCCGACGTTCTTGAGCGCAAGGTCGACGTCGAGATCGACGGTTTCGAGATCTCGCCCGGTGTATGGGTCGCGGAAGGCGCCGAGGTACATCCCGACGCGGTTCTGCGGGGCCCCGTGTACATCGGGGACTACGCAAAGATCGAGGCCGGGGCCGAGCTGCGTGAGCACACGGTCGTCGGTTCGAACGTCGTCGTCAAGACGGGTGCCTTCCTGCACCGAGCAGTGATTCACGACAACGTCTACATCGGTCAGCACTGCAATCTTCGCGGATGCGTGGTCGGCAAGAACACCGACATCATGCGGGCGGCCCGCATCGAGGACGGTGCGGTCATCGGGGACGAGTGCCTGGTCGGTGAGGAATCGATCATTCAGGGCAATGTCCGGGTCTACCCCTTCAAGACCATCGAGGCCGGCGCCTTTGTCAATACGTCGGTGATCTGGGAGTCGCGCGGGCAGGCGCATCTCTTTGGCGCCCGCGGTGTCTCGGGAATTCTGAACGTGGAAATCACGCCGGAACTCGCTGTGCGGCTGGCCGGTGCGTACGCCACCACCCTCAAGAAGGGTTCGACCGTCACCACCGCCCGTGACCACTCCCGAGGCGCCCGTGCGCTGAAGCGTGCGGTCATCTCGGCGTTGCAGGCCAGCGCCATCGACGTACGGGACCTGGAGAACGTACCGCTGCCGGTCGCGCGTCAGCAGACCGCCCGGGGCAGCGCCGGTGGGATCATGATCCGTACCTCGCCCGGAGTGCCCGACTCGGTGGACATCATGTTCTTCGACGAGCGGGGAGCGGACCTGTCCCAGGCGCGCCAGCGCAAGCTGGACCGGGTCTACGCACGTCAGGAGTACCGGCGGGCCTTCCCGGGAGAGATCGGCGACCTGCACTTCCCGTCCAGCGTCTTCGACTCGTACACCGGATCGCTGCTGCGCAACGTGGACACCACCGGGATCGCCGCCGCAGGGCTCAAGGTCGTGGTGGACGCGTCCAACGGCAGTGCGGGGCTGGTACTGCCCAGTCTGCTCGGGCGGCTCGGCGTGGACGCGCTGACGATCAACCCCGGTCTGGACGAATCACGGCCCACCGAGTCCGCCGACACCCGGCGGTCCGGGCTGGTGCGGCTCGGCGAGATCGTGTCCTCGGCGCGGGCCGCGTTCGGCGTGCGTTTCGACCCGGTCGGCGAGCGGCTCTCCCTGGTCGACGAGCGCGGCCGGATCGTGGAGGACGACCGGGCACTGCTGGTGTTGCTCGACCTGGTGGCCGCCGAGCGGCGCAGCGGGCGTGTGGCGCTGCCGGTGACGACGACGCGAGTCGCCGAACAGGTGGCCGCCTACCACGGCACGCAGGTGGAGTGGACGACGACGTCGCCCGACGATCTGACGCGCGTGGGACGGCAGGAAGGCACCATCTTCGGTGGAGACGGGCGCGGCGGCTTCATCGTTCCCGAATTCAGCAGCGTCTTCGACGGCTCCGCCGCCTTCGTACGGCTCATCGGGCTCGTCGCGAGGACGCAGCTCACGCTCAGCCAGATCGACGCCCGCATCCCCCGCGCGCATGTCCTGCGCCGCGATCTGGCCACGCCGTGGGCCGTCAAGGGGCTGGTCATGCGTCGAGTGGTGGAGGCCGCCGGCGACCGGGACGTCGACACCACCGACGGTGTGCGGGTCGTCGAGGCGGACGGTCGTTGGGTGATGGTGCTTCCGGACCCGGCCGAGGCCGTCACCCATTTGTGGGCGGAGGGCCCCGACGACGCATCGGCACAGGCGCTGCTCGACGAATGGGCGACGGTCGTGGACAGCGCAGGTCACTGACGTTTTCTCGGATGCGTCGGGAGGTGCCGTGCCGCGCCTCCCGACGCATCGGTGGGGCCATTCGGCGGCAGCTGTTGCGACGTGCGACGATGTGCGGCATGTCGCAGCAGCCCCCCGATCGGAGTACGGCCCCACCCTCCGCGCGTCCTGACGCGTCCATGTCGCTGCTGACCAATGTGATGGACCACAGCCTGGACGACGGTTACGCCGAGGCCACCGCGCGCCGCAAGGCCGACGGGAGCGCGGGCATGCCCCGCACGCTGAAGGCGAAGCTGGCGCTTGCGGCGGGCCTTGTGCTCGCTGCTCTGGTGGTCACCCTCGGCGCCGCGGAGGCGCGCGTCTCGGCGCCCGTCCTCGCCAAGGAGCGCGAGGAGCTCATCGACCGTATCGATGCCGAGACATCTGCGGCCGACAGTCTCGAGTCCCAGGTGGACAAGTTGCGGGGCGACGTGAGCGAGCGTCAACGTAAAGCGTTGGAAAAGCATGGCGGGGACCAGGGCGAGCTGGTGGCGCTGCTCTCCGGGGCGACCGCGGTGCGGGGGCCCGGTGTGAAGCTCGTCGTCGACGACGCGAAGGACACCGATCAGGGTGGTGGCGGACCGCGGGAGACCAGCGGTTTCGCCGATACGGGGCGGGTGCGCGACCGGGACCTGCAGCGGGTCGTCAACGGTCTGTGGCAGTCCGGGGCGGAAGCGATCGCCATCAACGGGCAGCGGCTGACAGCCCTGTCGGCCATCCGTGCTGCGGGCGACGCCATACTGGTCGACAACAGACCGCTCGTGCCGCCGTACACGGTGCTTGCGGTGGGGGACGGGAAGCGGCTCAGTACCGCGTTCCAGGACAGTGCCGACGGTCAGTATCTGCAGGCGCTGAAGGACACGTTCTCCATCCGGACCAGCATCTCCGTCCAGGAGCAGGTGCGCCTCCCGGCCGCTCCGAGCCTGATCGTACGAACAGCAGAGCCGAAGGCCGCAGACACCGGCAGTGGTGCGGCAGACACAGGGAAGGGCACATCGTGATCGCCGTACTGGGCCTCGTCGTGGGAGTCGTGGTCGGACTGTTGGTCCGGCCCGAGGTGCCGGCGGTGGTCGAGCCCTATCTTCCGATCGCTGTCGTGGCCGCGCTGGACGCGGTCTTCGGCGGTCTGCGGGCCATGCTCGACGGCATCTTCGTCGACAAGGTCTTCGTGGTGTCGTTCCTCTCGAACGTCGTCGTGGCCGCCCTGATCGTGTTCCTGGGCGACAAGCTGGGCGTGGGGGCCCAGCTCTCCACCGGTGTGGTGGTCGTGCTCGGCATCCGGATCTTCTCCAACGCCGCGGCGATCCGTCGGCACGTCTTCCGGGCCTGAAGCCGATGAACGACGAAGAATTTCCCCGTGACACCGAGCGCACCGGCGAGCCGCCGGTCGGCGCCCCCGAGGAGCTCACCGGGCGGCGGCGGCTGATCGCCGCCGTGTGGCCGCCCCGGGTGACCCGGGCTCAACTCATCGTGGCGCTGCTGCTGTTCGTCCTCGGCCTGGGGCTGGCGATCCAGGTGCGGTCGAACAGCGACAACAGCGCACTGCGCGGCGCGCGCCAGGAGGACCTGGTTCGCATCCTCGATGAACTCGACGACCGTACGCAGCGTCTTGAAGACGAGAAGCAGCGTCTGGACGATCAGCGAACGGAGCTCGAGAACAGCTCGGACCAGGCCGAGGAAGCGCGTAAGCAGACAGTGGAAAAAGAGCGGCAACTCGGTATCCTCGCGGGCACCGTGGCGGCGCACGGGCCCGGGATCACGCTGACCATCAACGACCCGGGCGGCGCGGTGGAGCCGGACATGCTGCTCGACGCACTCCAGGAGCTGCGTGCGGCCGGTGCCGAGGCGATCGAGGTCAACGGGGTGAGGGTGGTTGCCAATACGTACTTCTCCGGTGACGGCGGTGACATCAAGGTCGACGACCGGCACATCTCCGCGCCGTATGTCTTCCAGGTCATCGGCAAGCCGCAGGACCTGGAGCCGGCGCTGAACATTCCCGGCGGCGTCGTGCAGACGCTGGAAAAGGAGCAGGCCACCGTGCATGTGGCACAGGCTGACGACATCGTGGTGGATGCCTTGCGACCGGCGAAGCGGCCTGACTACGCTCGGTCGTCCTCCCAGTGATGCCGGCGGGTGCGTGGGTCGAAGGACACAGGCGCGAGGTTGCGGGGGGTCGCCGCATCGTAATGGTGACGCGTGGTGGAAACTGTCGAGTGACTACGGACGTTGTGAAGATGTCCGGGTCGGCAGGTGTGTTCATTCAGGGTTCGTCCTGCCCCACGGGCGGGTCTATTTCGGTCAAGGGGAATCGCCCGTGAAGTTGTTTGGGAAGTTGTTCGGCAAGAGCGCACGCGATGAAGCTGCCCGCCATCGCGCACCGCGCCATGGCCAAACCGATGAGCAGGGCACGGAGCGCCCGCTCTTCCGTGACGAGGTGGCGGGTGCGGGCGGTGACATTTCGGGTGGTTCCGGCGCGTCGTCTGTTGACCCTGCCGGTGCGGGCCGCATAGGTTTCGGAGATCCATCGACCTCAAGTGCGGGTGGAGGGTTTGCGTCCATGCCGGTCTGTACGAGGTGCGGTCATCGCAACGCCGAGGCCAGTCGTTTCTGCTCCAACTGTGGTGCGCCGCTGAGGGGTGGTGCTCCGTCCGAGCGCCCCTCGGAGACGACCTCGACCATCTCCATCTCCGGTCTCGAGGCGTACGAGGCGGAGGCCACGGGTCAGACGTCCGTGCCGTCGCTCTCGCCCGAGGCGCAGGCAGCCGTCGACGCCCTGCCGCTCGGCTCGGCGCTCCTGGTGGTGCGCCGCGGTCCGAACTCCGGCAGCCGCTTCCTGCTGGACAGCGAGCTGACCACGGCCGGCCGTCACCCGCAGAGCGACATCTTCCTCGACGACGTGACGGTCTCGCGCCGCCATGTGGAGTTCCGCCGGAGCCCCGACGGAAGCTTCACGGTCGAGGACGTCGGCAGTCTCAACGGCACGTACGTCAATCGTGAGCGCATCGACTCCGTCGCGCTGTCCAACGGCGACGAGGTGCAGATCGGGAAGTACCGGCTGGTCTTCTACGCGAGCCAGCGGGGCATCTGACCCGTCAGGGAAGGTCCATGCTGAGAACACCGACGGGCGGTGCCGGTCACGGCACCGTCACCGCCGACGACCGTGCGATGAGTATCGGCGCGGTGCTCCTGCAGCTGCGGGACGAATTTCCCGAAGTCACCATCTCCAAGATTCGCTTTCTGGAGGCCGAGGGGCTCGTCGAGCCGCAGCGGACGCCTTCCGGTTACCGGAAGTTCCGGCCCGACGACGTCGAGCGGCTGGCGCAGGTGCTGCGGATGCAGCGGGACCACTATCTCCCGCTGAAGGTCATCCGGGAGCACCTGGACGCCCTCGCCCGCGGTGAACAGGCGTCGCTGCCGTCCGCGGGCGGGCAGCGGGACCTGACCGACGGTTCCATCGACGCCGGGTCCGGGCAGGCGACCGCGGCACGGATCGGGCGCGCGGAGCTGCTGGCAGCCGCCGAGGTCACCGAGAGCGAGGTCGAGGAGTGGGAGTCGTACGGCCTTGTCGCTCCGACGGCCGAAGGCGGTTACGACGCCGAGACGGTGACCGTGGCCAAACTTGTGGCGGATCTGGGTCGATTCGGTCTCGAACCGCGTCATCTGCGGGCCATGCGGGGGGCTGCGGAGCGTGAGGCCGGGCTGATCGAGCAGGTGGTCGCTCCCCTGCGCCGGCACCGGAATCCGCAGACCAGAGCACATGCGGAGGCCACGGCGAAGGAGCTCGCGGAGCTGTCCGTACGGCTTCATTCGGCCTTTGTGCAGACCGCTCTGCGGATCCGACTCCACTGATCACGGGGGAGCCCGACTACCCAAACCTGCCGAGCACGTCCTAGGGTTGCTGTGTGAACGAGCTCGACGTTGTGGGTGTCCGGGTGGAAATGCCCTCCAACCAACCGATCGTGCTCCTGCGTGAAGTGGGAGGCGACCGGTACCTCCCCATTTGGATCGGTCCTGGTGAGGCGACCGCGATCGCCTTCGCCCAGCAGGGCATGGCTCCTGCCAGGCCGCTGACCCATGATCTCTTCAAGGATGTGCTCGAGGCCCTCGGCCAGGAGCTCACCGAGGTCCGCATCACGGACCTCCGGGAAGGGGTCTTCTACGCGGAGCTGGTCTTCGCCGGCGGGGTCGAGGTGAGCGCGCGTCCGTCCGACGCCATAGCGCTCGCGCTGCGCACCGGCACGCCGATCTACGGCAGTGACGGGGTGCTCGACGACGCGGGTATCGCCATCCCGGACGAGCAGGAGGACGAGGTCGAGAAGTTCCGGGAGTTCCTCGACCAGATCTCACCGGAGGACTTCGGTACCAACAGTCAGTGACCGTCCTGCGGAGGTGCCGTCAGCGCATCCGGCAAGCCATTCCCGGGAATGGGGCACGGGAAACCACCCTCAGGGTGATTATCACCCGGCGTGCCGAGTGTGGCGATCGTTGACGCACCCCGAGTGACTGCCTACCTTCGAGATGGCAGGTCAAGGACGGAGGTCGGCGTGAGAAACAGCGGCGACGGTACGGCAGCGGGTGGGCCGTATCTGCAGCATGGAAGTACAGTCGGCCACTCCATCAGGCAACCGGCTCAACCGGCGGCGATGGCAGGGGACGGTACGGCAGCGGCCGACGACATCGGATATCGCGGGCCGACGGCGTGCGCGGCGGCGGGGATCACCTATCGGCAGCTCGACTACTGGGCGCGCACGGGGCTCGTCGAGCCGAGCGTGCGTCCCGCCTACGGATCGGGCACACAGCGCCTCTACAGCTTCAGGGACGTCGTCCTGCTGAAGATCGTGAAGCGCTTCCTGGACACCGGTGTGGCGCTGCAGAACATCCGCACCACGGTCCAGCATCTGCGCGCCCGGGGGTTCCAGGACCTGGAGCGGATGACGCTCATGAGCGACGGCGCGACGGTCTACGAGTGCTCCTCGCCCGACGAGGTCGTGGATCTGCTCCAGGGGGGCCAAGGGGTCTTCGGCATCGCCGTCGGCGTGGTGTGGCGGGACGTCGACGCCGCACTGTCGCAGCTGCACGGCGAGCGGGTGGACACCGGCGAGACGTTGGTCGGCAACAACCCCACCGACGAGCTTGCCCGGCGGCGCAACCGCGCTGTCTGACCGCGTGCGGATCCGGGGTGCGGCGATTGTCAGTGCCGTAGGGCAGCATCGATTGATGTGAGAGCCGCGCCCACCATCCTCCATCTCGACATGGATGCCTTCTACGCCTCTGCGGAGCAGGCGGCGAAGCCCAGCCTGCGCGGCAAGCCGGTCGTGGTGGGTGGGCTGGGGCCGCGCGGGGTCGTCGCCACCGCGTCGTACGAGGCCCGGCGGTTCGGGGTGCACTCGGCGATGCCGACGGCGCAGGCCCGGCGCCTGGCCCCCAACGCCGCCTACCTGGTGCCACGCTTCATGCTGTACCGGACGGTGAGCGACCAGGTGATGGAGCTGCTCGGGCGGCTCTCACCGCTGGTGGAGCCGCTCAGCCTGGACGAGGCCTTCGTCGATCTGGAGGCCGGCGGGGTGGCCGACGACTCGGCCTCGGCACGGGCCGTCGGTGAACAGTTGCGGGACGCCATCAGAGCCGTCACCGGCCTCACCGGCTCGGTGGGCCTCGCGGGCTCGAAGATGCTGGCCAAGATCGCCTCGGAGGAGGCCAAACCGAACGGGCTGCTGCTCATCGAGCCGGGCACTGAGCGCGAGCTGCTCGCGCCCATGTCCGTGCGGATCCTGCCCGGCGTCGGACCGGCCACCGGGGACCACCTGCGACGCGCCGGGATGACCACGGTCGACGACCTGGCCGAGGCGGGGGAGGCGGAGCTCGTACGGCTGCTCGGCAAGGCCCACGGCGTCTCCCTGCACCGCATGGCCCTCGGGTACGACAACCGCCCCGTCGTCGCGGAGCGCGACGCCAAGTCGGTCTCGGTCGAGGACACCTTCGACATGGACCTGCACGACCGGGTCCGGGTCAGGACGGAGGTCGACCGGCTGGCCGACCGGTGTGTCCAGCGGCTGCGGGCAGCGGAGCGGTCCGGACGGACCGTGGTGCTGAAGGTCCGCAGGTACGACTTCTCGACGCTCACGCGGTCCGAGACGCTGCGGGGGCCCACGGACGACCCCGGGGTGGTCAGAGAGGCGGCCGCACGGCTCCTGGAGGCCGTGGACACCACCGGAGGCGTACGGCTCCTCGGAGTGGGTGTCACGGGGCTCGCCGACTACACCCAGGAAGATCTCTTCGCCCAGGCGGCCGGTGAGCGGGCCGCGCCCGACGACCCGGCCGCCGAGGACCCGGGCCCCGGCGAGCACGGGGACGAGCCGGCGGCCGGTGCACCGGAGCAGGAGACCCCCGAGCAGCTCGCGGCCCGGCGCTGGCCCGCCGGGCAGGACGTACGCCATGACGCCTATGGCCACGGGTGGGTCCAGGGCAGTGGGGTGGGACGGGTGACGGTGCGGTTCGAGGAACCCGAGTCGCCGCCCGGGCGGGTGCGCACGTTCCGTATCGACGATCCGGAGCTGTGGCCCGCGGATCCGCTGCCACTGGTGCGCGACCCCGTGGACTACTCGTCCTGGCCGGCCAGCCTGCCGAAGTCGCGGTCCGGTCCAGGCTCCTCGGGCGGCGAGTCCAGACCGTAGTGCCGGTAGAGCTGAAGCTCCTGTTCCGGCGAGAGATGGCGGCCCACGCCGAAGTCGGGTGCGTCCTTGATCAGTGCACGGTCGAACGGGATGCGGAGCGAATCGTCGACGAATTCGCTGGGCTCCAGCGGGACGAAGGCGTCTCTGCTGAACAGTCCGGTGCGGACGGCTGCCCACTCGGGGACACCGGTCGCGTCGTCGAGATACACCTCGTCGATGGTGCCTATCTTGGTGCCCTTGCGGTCGAACGCCTTGCGGCCGATCAGGCTCCGCGGATCGATGTCGGTCTGCACGGTCCCTCCCATTGGTCGCGGCTACTCCACAGGCACTACGAAAGTGCAGATCCGGGGCTTCGGCCACTCGAGACTTCCGAGACGAACCCCGCTGGTAGGCTGGCTGTGGCTGCTGACCCCGTGCGGGAGAGTCCTCCGGAGCAAATCCGGCAGGCGCCGAAGGAGCAAATCCTCCCCGGAATCTCTCAGGCCCCCGTACCGCACGGACGAGGTCACTCTGGAAAGCAGGGCGGGTTTCGTGGCGGCAGACGCCGGGACGGATCCCTTCCTCACCGACGGTGAAAGTCGGTACGCCGCAGGGCGGACCGGTGAAGCTCTCAGGTTGAGATGACAGAGGGGGAGGCCGTCCGGGCACCCGCGCCGCGGTGCCCCTCGCAGGTCGTGACAGACCAGGAGGCCTCCACCATGACCCCCCGTCGCACTCCGCTCTCCCAGCTGGAGCAGGGCATCCCCTTCGAACAGCGCCACATCGGACCCGATGCCGAGGCGCAGGCGAAGATGCTCGCCCAGGTCGGTTACGGCTCGCTCGACGACCTGACCGCGGCCGCGGTGCCCGATGTCATCAAGAACGCGGAGGCGCTGCAGCTGCCGACGGCCCGCACCGAGGCCGAGGTCCTGGCCGAGCTGCGCACCCTCGCCGACCGTAACCAGGTCCTCGCCCCGATGATCGGGCTCGGCTACTACGGCACCTTCACCCCGCCGGTGATCCTTCGCAACGTCATGGAGAATCCCGCCTGGTACACGGCCTACACCCCGTACCAGCCGGAGATCTCGCAGGGTCGGCTCGAGGCCCTCCTCAACTTCCAGACGATGGTCGCCGAGCTGACCGGGCTGCCCACCTCCGGCGCCTCGCTGCTCGACGAGGGCACTGCGGCAGCCGAGGCCATGGCGCTCGCACGGCGCGTCGGCAAGGTCAAGAACGGCGTCTTCCTGGTCGACGCGGACACCCTGCCGCAGACCATCGCGGTGATAGAGACCCGCGCAGAGCCGACCGGTGTCGAGGTGGTCGTCGCCGACCTCAGCGAGGGCATCCCCGCCGACATCGCCGAGCGCGGTGTGTTCGGCGTGCTGCTCCAGTACCCGGGAGCCTCCGGCGCCGTCCGGGAGATCAAGCCCGTCATCGAGCAGGCCCACGAGCTCGGCGCCGTCGTCACCGTCGCCGCCGACCTGCTGGCCCTGACCCTCCTCACCTCGCCCGGCGACCTCGGCGCGGACATCGCCGTCGGCACCACGCAGCGCTTCGGTGTGCCGATGGGCTTCGGCGGACCGCACGCGGGCTTCATGGCCGTGCGCGAGAAGTTCGCCCGCAGCCTGCCCGGCCGCCTCGTCGGTGTCTCCGTCGACGCGGACGGCAACAAGGCGTACCGCCTCGCCCTGCAGACCCGCGAGCAGCACATCCGCCGCGAGAAGGCCACCAGCAACATCTGTACCGCTCAGGTGCTGCTCGCCGTCATGGCCGGGATGTACGCCGTGTACCACGGCCCCGACGGACTGCGGACGATCGCGCGGCGCACGCACCGCTACGCCGCGATCCTGGCCGAGGGCCTGCGGGCTGCCTCCATCGACGTCGAGACCGACGCCTACTTCGACACGCTCACGGTGCGCGTCCCGGGCAGGGCCGCCGACGTCGTCTCCGACGCCCGTGAACGCGGTGTCAACCTGCGGTTCGTCGACGCCGACCTGGTCTCCCTCGCCTGCGACGAGACCACCACCCGTGCCCAGATCGCCGCGGTGTGGGCCGCCTTCGGTACCGACGGCGACATCGAGGCGCTGGACGGCGTGGCCGTCGACGCGCTGCCCGAGTCCCTGCTGCGCACCGACGCATTCCTCACCCACCCGGTCTTCCACCAGCACCGTTCCGAGACCGCGATGCTTCGCTACCTGCGCAAGCTCGCCGACCGCGACTACGCGCTGGACCGCGGCATGATTCCGCTCGGCTCCTGCACCATGAAGCTGAACGCGACCGCCGAGATGGAGTCCATCACCTGGCCGGAATTCGGTGCGCTCCACCCGTTCGCGCCGGCCGGGCAGGCGGAGGGCTTCCTCACGCTCATCCGTGAGCTGGAGGAGCGTCTCGCCGAGGTCACCGGATACGACGCCGTCTCCATTCAGCCCAACGCCGGCTCGCAGGGCGAGTTCGCGGGCCTGCTGGCCGTGCGCGCGTACCACCGGGCCAACGGCGACGACCAGCGGACCGTCTGCCTCATCCCGTCCTCCGCGCACGGCACCAACGCCGCGAGCGCCGTGATGGCGGGCATGAAGGTCGTCGTGGTGAAGACCGCCGACGACGGCGAGATCGACGTCGCGGACCTCCGCGCCAAGATCCAGCAGTACCGCGACGAGCTGGCCGTGCTCATGATCACGTACCCGTCGACGCACGGTGTGTTCGAGGAGCACGTCGCCGACATCTGCGCCGAGGTGCACGACGCGGGCGGTCAGGTGTACGTCGACGGCGCCAACCTCAACGCGCTCGTCGGCCTCGCCAAGCCGGGCCGGTTCGGCGGCGATGTCTCGCACCTGAACCTGCACAAGACCTTCTGCATCCCGCACGGCGGCGGCGGCCCCGGCGTCGGCCCGGTCGGCGTCCGCGCGCACCTCGCGCCGTACCTCCCGAACCACCCGCTGCAGCCCGCCGCGGGTCCCGAGACCGGCGTCGGACCGATCTCGGCCGCTCCGTGGGGCTCGGCCGGCATTCTGCCGATCTCGTGGGCGTACGTACGCCTGATGGGCGGCGAGGGTCTGAAGCGTGCGACGCAGGTCGCCGTACTCGCCGCCAACTACATCGCCAAGCGTCTGGAACCGCACTACCCGATCCTGTACACCGGCCCGGCCGGACTCGTCGCGCACGAGTGCATCGTGGATCTGCGGCCGATCTCCAAGGCGACCGGCGTCAGTGTCGACGACATCGCCAAGCGCCTGGTCGACTACGGGTTCCACGCGCCGACCATGTCCTTCCCGGTGGCCGGGACGCTGATGATCGAGCCGACCGAGAGCGAGGACCTTGCCGAGCTCGACCGGTTCTGCGACACGATGATCGCCATTCGCCACGAGGTCGAGAAGGTCGCCTCCGGCGAGTGGAGCGCGGACGACAACCCGCTCACCAACGCCCCGCACACGGCCGCCATGCTCGGCGGGGAGTGGAAGCACGGCTACAGCCGCGAGGAGGCCGTCTTCCCGGCCGGAGTCTCGGCCGCCGACAAGTACTGGCCGCCGGTGCGCCGGATCGACGGTGCGTTCGGTGACCGTAACCTCGTCTGCTCCTGCCCGCCGCTGGACGAGTACGACAACTGACCCACCCGTCGGGTGTGACGCGGACATGCGTCGGGGCCGGTGCGGAGATCTTCTCCGGGCCGGCCCCCGTTCGTACGGGCCGCGGTCAGGCGGCCTTCATCACCTGGCCGGTTCCCAGCGGCCGGTGCGGGGCGATGATCTGCCCGTCCGGGAGCAGCTCACCGGTGTCCTCGAAGAGCAGGACGCCGTTGCACAGCAGGCTCCAGCCCTGTTCCGGGTGGTGAGCCATCAGACGGGCGGCCTCCCGGTCGGCTGAGTCGGCGGTCGGGCAGGGTGGCTGGTGCTGGCACATGGGTGGGTTCTTTCGCTGCGTTGTAGTGAGTGTCCTGCGGCTTGATGAGGTGTTCATGGCCGCCCCCCGTATCAATCGGTCCGGTCCCAGTGTTGCCCCACGGGCGTCAATCCGCAGGGATTTCGCGGCAGCACTTCTCCTACTCCCATGACGCATCACCCGGCCGGACGGTTCAACACAACTGCACTGTCCCTTCGGGTGGTTCGGGGTGGCCGGACCGGACTAGTCCGGATGGCCTCCGAGTGCGTACGAGCAGTACTGTGCCCCGCCACCGGAAACGGCGACGGGGCAGAACACGGCAAACCGGCGGCGGGCTGTGGTCAGGCCGGTGAACCGAGCAGGGGACCAGGGCCAGGGGTGATACGCAGCGTCATCACGGGCAGCAGATCGGCGACCCGGTGCGGGCGGTGTGCCGCGATGCCGGGTGGGGCGGGAGCCAGCGGTACCAGAAGGTCGGTGGGGGCGAGGGATCCGCCGGACGCGTCGGCCTCGATGTCCTCGTGCAGCCACAGTGTCAGCATGTAGAGCTCGGGGATGGAGAGCAGGCGTGGCTGATAGTGCGGTGTCAGCGTCTCCGCCTGGCGCAGGGCGAGTTCGGTCGAGGCGATGTACGGACCCTCGAAGAAGTGGGAGAAGGTCCACCCGTCCGGGGTGAGCATGGTGTCCGCCGCAGCGACGGCCCGCTCCGAACTGCGGATCAGGAAGCGCCACGCGGCCAGGCGGGTGCGTGGTGCGAGCCCGCTCAGGCCGATCCGGTCCAGCACATGGACGGGGAGCGGGAGTTCGGGGCTCAGCGGTCCCTGGACGGACCGGAGAGCCGGGGTGCGGGCCTCGCGAACTGCGGTGGGTGAACCGAGTGCCGCGAGGACGCTGCGCAGGGCGGGCGCGGGAGCCGGAGGTACGTGCAGCGGCATAGTGGGTCGCCTCTCACTTCGGAGACACGGTGATGCGTGGGCGGGGGCAGACGGCGCTGTCGGCGTGCGGGGCCAGAGGAGGCCGGTGACTGGGCCGGTGCGTCAACTCTCTGCCTCGTCCGCGGAGTTTATACGACAGGTGTTCACACGGTGTTTCCGCTAGCCGCCTCAGGTATTGCCGGCAAGGCGGTATCCGGACTTTATTATGCGGAGAACCTGCTGATTCGGTGTGTGTGGCGCAGCTGCTGCCTGGTGTTTTTTCCCGGCCGCGGTCGGCCGAAACACGTCGACGATTTCGCCACCACCGCACGGTCGGAACGGCGCAGTGCTTCATGCCGACGGAATGTGCCCCCGGCCGCCGCACTGAGATTAGTGGGTCCGCGCTGTCCGTGGGGGCGTTATCGATCACCTGCCTGGGCATTATCGACCGTGACGCGAGCGGCCTGGGCCGCGGGCTGCCCACTCGAGGAGGGACGCTTCGATGGGGGAGAAGGTCGTGGCGGGCGCCTTTGACCTGTCCGATCGGCAGAGGTACCGGAGGAAACTCCACCTGTGCCTGGAGGGGTTGGGGAGGCTCCTGGCGGAGCAGAGGTTCGACCGCCCGCGCAACCTGATGGGCATGGAGATCGAGCTGAATCTGGCAGGTGCGGACGGCCTGCCGAGGATGATGAATGCGGAGGTGCTGGAGCGGATCGCGAGCCGTGATTTCCAGACCGAACTCGGGATGTTCAATTTGGAAGTAAACATAGTCCCGCACCGCCTGGACGGACGCGTATTCGATCAACTGGCCGAGGAGCTCAGGACCGGCCTCGGATATGCCCACCGGAAGGCCGGAGAGGTCGACGCCGGCATCATGATGATCGGAATACTGCCGACCCTCGACCACCGGGACCTGGTCTCGGCGAATCTCTCGGACGGGGACCGCTACGCGTTGCTGAACGATCAAATGGTGGCGGCGCGCGGCGAGGATTTCGCGCTCGATATCGAAGGCGTGGAACGATTGGTCTGTACCTCCACCTCGATTACGCCCGAAGCGGCCTGCACCTCGGTCCAGCTGCATCTGCAGGTGACCCCTGCGCGGTTCGCGGACGTGTGGAACGCGGCGCAGGCCGTCGCCGCCGTTCAGATCGCCCTGGGGGCCAACTCGCCCTTCCTGTTCGGCAGGGAGCTGTGGCGGGAGTCCCGCCCGCCGCTCTTCCAACAGGCCACCGACACCAGGCCGCCCGAACTGCAGAACCAGGGAGTGCGCCCGCGAACCTGGTTCGGCGAGCGGTGGATCAGTTCCGCGTACGAGCTCTTCGAGGAGAATCTGCGCTACTTCCCGCCGTTGCTGCCGATCTGTGACGAGGAGGACCCGCTCCAGGTTCTCGACGAGGGCGGGATGCCGGCGCTCCAGGAACTCGTACTGCACAACGGTACGGTCTACCGCTGGAACCGGCCGGTGTACGGGCTGGCCGACGGCGTACCTCATCTCCGCGTCGAGAACCGCGTCCTGCCCGCCGGGCCCACCGTCACCGATGTGATGGCCAACGCCGCGCTCTACTACGGCCTGGTGCGGGCGCTCGCCGAGGAGTCCCGCCCGGTGTGGACCAGACTGCCGTTCGCCGCCGCGGCCGAGAACTTCGACACCGCCTGCCGCAGGGGCATCGACGCCGAGCTGATCTGGCCGAGGCCCGGCCGGTCGGGCGGGCTGACCCGGGTGCCGGCCGTCAAGCTCGTACGGGACGAACTGCTGCCGCTCGCCGCGGCGGGGCTCGATGCCTGGAACATCGAGCCCGCGGACCGCGACCACTACCTCGGGGTCATCGAGGAGCGCTGCAAGCGGCGGGTGAACGGGGCGTCCTGGCAGGCGGACACGTACCACCGGGGGCTGGAGGCCGGGCTCGCACGGGACGCGGCGCTCGGGGCGACGACGCGCCGGTATGCCGAGCTGATGCACAGCGGCGAACCCGTGCACACCTGGCCGGTCGGTTTCCCGGACAGTCCGTAGACCGGCGTGGCTCGCCGCTGTGTCCGGTGAGCCACGTGCGCGCTGTTCGACTTCCCCTCACCTGGGCGGACTGCGCTCCCCTGGAGTCAGCCGGCGTGGTGTCGTACAGACCCGTCGAACCGTTCGGCATCGGCTGGAGTGCGGAGAAGGCCGCGGCGAGCTTCAAGCGGTGGGTGCCGCCGCCCTTCACGGGGTCGCCGAGCCGGGCGGTCGGCACCAGTCGGCGGTGGTCCTTGGCGCCGTCGAGCGTGGCGGCGAACTCCCACAGACCGATCTCGTCGTTCGGCGTGAACCGGCCGAGGGCCTGGATCAACGACGCCTTGGTGACATCCATCCGGGACCGATTGCGTACCGGAACGATCGTGGCCATGGAACCGGAGGCATCGACGACCGCGGTCAGCCGCGGGCCCTGCACAGTGATCGTCCACATGCCGAGCGTCTCCTGGACGTCCTCGGTGGACGGCGCGATGGCGGATGAAGTGGCGTAGGGCTGGGGTGTTTTGCCGCCGGCCGATGTGACCAGCGCCTGCCCGGCCGTCCCGTCGGTCGGCCTGAAGCCGTGTTTCCTTTACTTGGAGAACGGCAACAGGCCGGCCTGCGCAGCAATTGCCGTACCCGCCGCCACAGCGAGGACGAGCATGGTGGCGACGACAACGGTGCGGCGGCGTGGCGGAGAAGTGTCCCGGTCGGTCGCGTCGCGTAGTCATCGGGCAAGCTGTGGCGTCGCATGTCGGTGGTGCCGCTCCTTGAGGATGAACAAGGAGAAGGGGGGCCGCACCATCACCAGTGGTGGTCGCCCCCGGCCGATCGAGCATGATCTTCGTACCTGCATTCGAGGCCCTCGTGGGACGGGGAGCAGGATGAGACGCGAATGCACAACGGAAGGCGGGTGTACAGGTGGAGGAGGGGCGCGTGGCTGATTCTTTCCCTCAGGAGGACGTGTCGCGACGGATCCTGCGGTCCGAAACGGTGCTGGTGCTGGCTCTGTCGCTGGGTGCCAGCGCGGTGTCCGCCCTGATCAGTTTTGTCGGATCACTGACGAAACCGGGGGCTTTGAAGGAGCAGGCGGCGACGCTCAACAGCTCCTACGCGCCAGGACGCCCTTGGCTGGATCTCGCCTGGCAACTCTTCGGTATCGCCACGGCGCTGGTCCCCGTCGCGCTGGTGGCGCATCTGCTGATCAGGGAGGGGGCGAGCCTGCGCGTCATCGGTTTCGACCGGACCAGGCCCAGGTCGGACCTGGGGCGCGGCGTGTTGATCGCGGCGGGGATCGGCAGCGCCGGCCTCGCCTTCTATCTGCTGGCGCGGGCCGCCGGGTTCAACCTCACGGTGGTTCCGGAGTCGCTTCCCGGCGTGTGGTGGAAGTATCCGGTCCTGATCCTGTCCGCGCTGCAGAACTCCGTGGTCGAGGAAGTGATCGTCGTCGGGTATCTGCTGCGCAGACTCGGGCAGTTGGGGTGGACGCCGATGGCCGCCCTGGTGGCGAGTTCGGTGCTGCGCGGCTCGTACCACCTCTACCAGGGGATCGGCGGGTTCATCGGCAACATGGTGATGGGCGTCGTCTTCGTGCTGCTCTACCGGCGATGGGGGCGCGTGGGCCCGCTGGTCGTGGCACATGCGCTGCTCGACATCGGGGCGTTCGTCGGGTACGCGCTGCTGGCCGGGAAGGTGGGGTGGCTGCCGACGCCGTGAGTGGGTCGCGCGGAAAGAGGGGGGCATACGGGCCATTGCGTACGCCCCCTCTCCCGTCGGTCAGAAGGTGGTCAGCAGTTCTCCGTCGACGACTGTCACCGCGCTGCCCGTGAGCAGTGTGCGGTCGCCGCGCAGCGAGGTGCGGACCAGGCCGGAACGGGCAGAAGCCTGCAGACCGGTCAGCTCGTCACGGCCGAACCGGGCCGACCAGAAGGGCGCCAGGGCGGTGTGGGCGCTCCCGGTCACCGGGTCCTCGTCGATACCGACCCGGGGGAAGAAGCCGCGGGAGACGTAGTCGTAGCCACGGGACGGGTCCTCGGCGGCGGCCGTGGCGATGATGCCGCGCCGTGAGCAGGAGGCCAGCCCGGCGAAGTCCGGGGTCAGTCCGCGCACGGACTCCTCGTCGGCCAGTTCGACGAGCAGGTCGCCGATGTGGGCGCCGGTGTCGTGGACGGTCAGCGGTTCCGCGCCCAGGGCGACGGCCAGTCCGGCCGGGGTGGAGGCCGGGGTGAGCGGGGCCGTGGGGAAGTCGAGTGTGAGTGAGCCGTCCGGGTGGGCGGTGGAGGTGAGGATGCCGCAGCGGGCGGCGAAGCGCACCGTTCCGCCGGCCGTTCCGGTCGTGTGCAGGACGTGGGCTGTGGCGAGGGTGGCGTGCCCGCACATGTCCACCTCGGTGGCAGGGGTGAACCAGCGCAGCGCCCAGTCCGCCTCTCCGCCCGGAGGCAGGGGGTGTGCGAAGGCGGTCTCGGAGAGGTTCATCTCCAGGGCGACCTGCTGGAGCCGGTCGGCTTCGGGGAAGACGTCGGAATCCAGGAGCAGGACGGCCGCAGGGTTGCCGGTGAAGGGGCGGTCGGTGAACGCGTCGACGATTCGGATCCTCATGGGACGACCGTAGAGGCCCTGGGCCGCGGCTGACCAAGGCCAATTCCGGGCCGCCGGCACGGGATGCCGGGAGCCACCCCGGGCGTTACGGCCGGCGTCCCCACGCGGAGACGAGCGGGGCGGTGGCCAGATCGAGGCGTCCGGTGGCGACGTTCGTCAGATGCCGGTCGATCTCCTCGTCGGTGGCGAGACCGGACGTCACGAGCCGGTCGCGGATCTGGCGCACGGTGGCGGCCTCGAGGACGGTGCACGCCGGTGAGGTGATCGGGAAGTACGCGTCGGCCTGCACATCGGCCAGACCCGCCTCGCGCAGCAGCCGGGGCAAGGTCCGGCCGTAGGCGAGGTCTGCACCGCGGGTCGCCATGAGTTCACGGAAGCCTGACCGGAGGCGATTGGCGAGGCGCTGTTCGGGGCCCGACTCGTCGGGGCACAGCAGCGGCTGCAACCCGGGGTCGGCGTCCTCCAGAAGGAGTACGCCACCGGGGCGCAGCGCCTGAATCATGCGGCGCAGTGCCTCGGCACGGTCGGTGACGTGCACCAGGACCAGCCGGGCATGGACCAGGTCGAAGCCTCCGGGAGGCGGGGGATCGGTGGCGACATCGTGGTGCAGTACCTCGACGACTTCGTCCGCGGCGCCCTGCGCCCACGACACATCGATGTCCGTCGCGACCACCGCGCCGGTCGGACCGACCCGTGCGGCCAGCCCTGCGGGAACGGAGGGGCCACCGGCTCCGACCTCCCAGCACCGCATGCCCGCGGTGATCCCGAGCCGGTCGACATGCCGGAAGGTCACCGGGTCGAAGAGTTCGGCGAGCGCGCCGAAGCGGATGCCCGCCTCGGACTGCCGGTTGTCGAGCAGGTAGCCGTGCTCCGGGTCAGGTGCAGTCATGTCGCATCGCCTTCGTCCTGTGCCGTCTCCGGGGCAAGTATGCAAGGCCCTTCCGAAGCGATTGCCGTACGACCGGTTCCGATATATCGTTGACGCATCGCGACAGATCAACGATGGAAGGAGCGTAGCGATGCGTTCACATGGACACGAGCACGGACATGGGCACTGCGGGCCCGGTCATCAAGGTCGGGGCGACTTCGAGGGGCGTCGCGCCTTCGGGCAGTTCGGCCCGCCCTTCGGTGGCGGTCCGTTCGGTGGGGGCCCCTTCGGTGGGGGGCGCGGTCGTGGAGGCGGCCGGGGCAGGGCGCGTCGCGGTGACGTCCGCGCTTCGATCCTGGCGCTGTTGAAGGACCGTCCGATGCACGGTTACGAGATGATCCAGGAGATCGGCGAGCGCAGCGGCGGGGCCTGGCGTCCCAGCCCCGGCTCGGTCTATCCGACCCTTCAGCTGCTGGAGGACGAGGGGCTGATCGTCAGTGCGAGCGAGGGCGGCAAGAAGCTGTTCACGCTCACCGACAGCGGCCGCACCGAGGCGGAGTCCGGGCCCGAGGCGCCCTGGGAGGAGGCCGGCCGCGGGGTCGACTGGGAGAGCGTGAACGAGATCCGGCAGGCCGGCTTCGGTCTGATGGAGGCGTTCGGCCAGGTCTGGAAGACCGGCTCGGCCGACCAGCGCCAGAAGGCGCTGTCGGTGATCAACGACGCCCGTAAGAAGCTCTATCTCATCCTTGCCGACGAGCACTGACCCGGCGGGCGCTGTGCGAGGGGCCCCGCGGCTTTGGCCGCGGGGCCCCTCGTCGGTCCGGAAGCGGTCAGGCGGCGACGAGCCCGCTCAGCTTCCGGAGCGACTCGGCGAGTGCGGCGGTCGCCGAGTCCTTGAGCTTGCCTGCCATGAGGGAGACCGCGGCGCCGGTGAACTCCCCGTCGATGCGGACCGTGGTGGCATCGCCGTCGGGTGTCAGTGAGTAGCGCATGGCCAGATTGACCCCCATGGGGCCCTTGCCCTTGGTGGTCAGCAGCCGGGCGGTCTCGAGCTCCTCCACCGTCCAGGTCACTTCGGCGGGGAAGCCCATGAGCTTCATGTTCTCCTCGTAGGTGGCCGCGAGTTCGAGCGTGGCGGGACCGCCCTTGGGGAAGCTGGTGTGGGTGGCATTCCACTGGCCGTACGCGGTGAAGTCCGTCAGCTGGGCCCAGACCTTCTCGGCCGGCGCTTCGATACGCGCTTCGGCACTGACTTCGGCCATGCGACCACCCCTTCTCGTCGGGTTACGGTGTCGCGGAACGTAGCCGCAGTAGCGAGAACATTCAATACTGATGAACCGTCAGATATGTTGAGGTCGGCTCGCCCGCCAGATCAGCGCCGCGTCGAAGCGATCGAGCGCGCGCGGGTGCGGGCCGTCGTCATGGCAGTGGAACGCAGCCCACAACAGGTCGGCGGCCATGGCGCCGCAGGGTGCCTGGACCCGGTAGACGTACTCCCGGCCGTCGATCGCCGGCAGAGCGACCATCCATGACACTCCGGCGCTCCCATCCGGCGGCCGCGAAAGTGGTGACGCGTGAGGGACGTCTATGGGGCGGCTCAGGGTTGCTCCGGGAGTGCAAGGCAAGGCGGCGCGCGCCGTCTCCCGGGATCGCATCCGTCAATGGCGCGATCTCATCCGTAAGGAGGAGGAACCGCTCTGATGTGCCCAACTTCGGTGGGATACGTAAATGGGCCCCTCCGGGGATGCTCGCGCACCACCGGACTGATGGGGTGAGAGGTGTGCAAAACCGGACGCCGCGGATCCCTCAGCAGCCCGCATCGAACCGTGCTGAGCTCGACGCCATCCTCACTGTGGAGCTGGCCTCGGTGGTGACAGGTGCGCGCAGGCGCGCACTGCGTGACGGCGACCGGCAGATCGACACGGCCCATCTGCTGCACTCCCTCATCGAGTCGGACCCGGAGGTCCGTGCGGCCTTCGCCGGCGGGCCGCAGCTCGCCAAGGTGCTCGGCTATCTCGTACAACGCTCCATCGGTTACGGGCTCCGCTGGCAGGGCGCGGTGGAGGACTCCGGTGCGCTGCCCACGGTTACGGAGCCGGGGGTGGACGGCTGGTCGCCCTCGGCCGTCTCGGCGATGGAAGGTGCGCGCGGGCGGGCGGAACGGCGCGGTGACCCGCGGGCCGGGGGCCTTGATCTGCTCGCGGCTCTGGCGGCGGACCAGGAGTGCCGGGCCGTCGAGGTGCTGGAACGGGCCGGTGTCGACGCGGCGCTGCTCGCGGACCGGATCGCGAACGCCTCCCGGCAGAGCTGACGTCGGGGGCGCCATCCGTTTGACCCGCATGACAGTGGTGACCATGGTGACGGTCCTGACGGCAGCTGTCATGATGTCCCGATGCACGCGTCTCAGGGGAGAAGCGCCGGCCTGGGACTAGCCCTCGCCTCGGCGTTCGCATTCGGTGGTTCCGGGGTGGCGGCCAAGCCGCTGATCGAGGCGGGGCTCGACCCGCTTCATGTGGTGTGGCTACGGGTGGCCGGCGCCGCTCTCGTCATGCTGCCCGTGGCCTGGCGCCACCGAGATCTCGTACGCGGTCGGCCGGTACTGCTGCTGGGCTTCGGACTGCTCGCCGTCGCGGGCGTCCAGGCCTGCTACTTCGCCGCGATCTCCCGAATCCCCGTCGGGGTGGCGCTGCTCGTCGAGTACCTGGCGCCCGCGCTCGTCCTCGGCTGGGTCCGGTTCGTCCAGCGCCGTCCGGTCACCCGGGCCGCCGCCGTCGGCGTGGTCCTCGCCGTCGGGGGCCTCGCCTGTGTGGTCGAGGTGTGGTCCGGGCTGAGCTTCGACGCCGTCGGCCTGCTGCTCGCCCTCGGCGCCGCGTGTTGCCAGGTCGGCTACTTCGTCCTCTCCGACCAGGGGAGCCAGGACAGCGCGGCGGGCGCGGAGCCTCCGCATCCGGTGGGCGTCATCGCCTACGGACTGCTGATCGGCGCGGTCGTCCTCACCGTGATCGCACGGCCCTGGGGCATGGACTGGTCCCTGCTCGGCGACAGCGCGGCCATGAACGGGACGGATGTGCCCGCGTGGCTGCTGCTCGTGTGGATCGTGCTGCTCGCCACCGTGATCGCCTACGTCACCGGCGTGATCTCGGTGCGGTTGCTCTCCCCGGCGGTGGCGGGTGTCGTCGCCTGCCTGGAGGCGGTCATCGCGACCGTACTCGCCTGGGTCCTGCTCGGCGAACATCTCTCCGCGCCCCAGCTCTTCGGCGGTTCCTTGGTGCTGATCGGTGCGTTCATCGCCCAGTCGTCGACGCCGAAGACGGCTTCCGGGCCCGTGGCATCGGGGCCGGGTGAGGCGCAGGGCCAAGGGGAGCATGAGGACCGTGATGCGGCGCGGGGTGGGGGCCGTACGGCGGCCGAGGAGAAGTTGTCCGCCGAGCGTGCCGCCACGTAATGTGCCGATCATGCACTTGACCGTACTTCCGCCGCCTGCCGCCTAGCGCGGGCGGCCACTCCTGACGAAGACCGGGCTCGGGCAGTCCCCGAGCGGATCGTCGCTGCCCGCGTGCGGAGCCGAGCGACCGTCGTCCTGTCTTTCTTGTGGAGAAGTCACGTGTCAAATCCTGCTGCCGGCCTGCCCGTCGGGCGGAGCCTGTTCTATCTGATCGTTGCCGGAGTGGCCTGGGGTACCGCGGGAGCTGCCGCATCGCTGATCTTCCGGGTCAGCGATCTCGGCCCTCTCGCCCTGTCGTTCTGGCGCTGCGTAGGCGGCCTGGTGCTGCTTCTTGCCGCGCTCGTCCTGCGGCCCCGGCGCACCGCCGCCCCCGCCGAGTCACGGCGGCGCCGGCTGCTGCGCATCCTCGGGACCGGCGTCGGCCTCACCGTGTTCCAGAGCGCGTACTTTGCGGCCGTGGAGGCGACCGGCCTCGCGGTCGGGACCGTGGTCACGCTGGGTGCGGGGCCCGTGCTCATCGCGGTCGGTGCGCGGCTGACCATGGGGGAGCGGCTGGGCGGCGGCGGACTCGCCGCAGTGGTCGGCGCGCTCGCCGGGCTCGCCGTGCTGGTGCTCGGCGGCGACGGCGGTACGGTCCGTCCCGCCGGGGTCGCGCTGGCGTTGCTCTCCGCTGCCGGTTACGCCGGCATCACCCTGCTGACCCGGTGGCTCGGCCGCGACGGCGGTGGCTCCGACGCGCTCGCCACCAGTGCCTGGGCGTTCGGGATCGGGGCACTCGGGCTGCTGCCGATGGCGGCGGCCGAAGGGCTCGTGCCGCACACCGCGGACGCCGCCCAGGTGGTGTGGCTGCTGGTGTACGTGGCAGCCGTCCCGACCGCGCTCGCCTACGCGCTCTACTTCGCGGGCGCGGCGGTGGTGCGGGCCGCGACCGTGTCCGTGATCATGCTGCTCGAACCGGTGAGTGCCGCGGTGATCGCCGTTGCCGTGCTCCGTGAGCAGCTCACCGCGGCCACGGTTGTCGGCACACTGCTGCTCCTCACAGCGGTGGCGGGGCTCGCCGTCGCCGAGACGCGCAGTGCGTCGAACGCCCGCCGCCGGGCGGCCGTTCCGGCCTGACGCCGACCGCCTGACCGCGGACCGCTGATCGGCCGTCAGGTCGTCCGGGCGTCCGGGAGCGCGGGCCCGCCCCTCGTAGGCGGCCTGCGCTCCCGGACGTCGGTCAGAGAACAGTCAGATAGTCGGGCACGGCGATGGCCGGATCGAGATCGTCCGACGGCTGCGGCGCACGGTAGCCGTGGGCCAGCGGTACGACGCCCGCCCAGTACGGCAGCGCGAGATCGTCCGGCTCGTCGTTCGGACCGCCGGTCCGCACCTTCGCGGAGACCTCGTCGAGATCGAGCCTGATCACGGCCGTCGCGGCGAGCTCCTTCTCGTTGGCCGGACGGGAGTCGGCGGTCCTGCCCGAAACGACATGGTCGACGATCGCTTCGAGCGCGGTGCGCCGCTCCTGCGGGTCGGTGACCGTACGGGCTACGCCATGGACCACCACGGAGCGGTAGTTGATGGAGTGGTGGAAGGCGGAGCGGGCCAGCACCAGACCGTCGACATGCGTCACCGTGAGACAGACGGGCAGGCCGGGGTCCGCCTGGCCGGCCGCCCGGAGCGGCCGGGAGCCGGTCGAACCGTGTACGTACAGCCGCTCACCGATCCGGCCGAAGAGCGTCGGCAGGACGACCGGCGCGCCGTCGCGGACGAAGCCGAGATGGCAGAGATATGCCTCGTCGAGTATCGAATGGACCAGCTCCCGGTCGTACGAGGCACGCTCCCGGGAGCGGGTCGGGACGGTCCGCTCGGTCGGTTCGTACGGGGCTGTTGCCTCCGGGCCCGTGGTGTGCGGCGGTGCGGTGTCCGGCATTGCCAACTCCATTGCACTAGTGCATAATCTTGTTTGCGCTAGAAGAGTATCGGATCGTCGGGCGACGTGCATCGGAAGTTGCCGCGACTGTGGAGCGTGCTGCCGTCCATGCGGGAGTTGGCGGCATGCTTGGAGGTCAATCCCAATGCGGTGGCGGCCGCGTACCGCACCCTGCGCGAGCGCGGGGTGATCGAGACGGCCGGGTGCAGGGTGCGCCTGCGCGCCGCCAGTACGGTGCGCAGCTCGCTCAGGGTCGAGGCGCCGCCCGGCGTGCGGGATCTGGGGACCTGGACCCGGCGCTGGACGAGGCGCTCGCGGCGGCAGCGTCGCCCGGGCGTGAGGGGCTCGACGCGACGCGCTCGTCCAGGCGCTGATGGAGCGTGGCGTCGAGGCGCACGGCCGCAGCGGCATGAAGGTGTGGGCGCCCGTGAGTGACGAGACCGGAGTCGTGGCCCGGCTACTGAACGCCGGCTGGGCGGTGGCGCCCGGCGCGCGGTTCCGGGTCGTCGCGCCGCAGGGGATCCGGCTCACCGTGTCACCGCTCGCCGCGGCCGACGTCGCGCCGCTGGCCGACGCGGTGGCGGTGGCGGCGGAACCGCCCCGGTCGATGAGCTACGGCTGAGGCGGCCCTGACGGGTGGCCGGCCTCAAGGGCTGTCCCGTGGTGCTTGGCAGGCGCACGGCGAAAGCAACGGTACCTCGCTGTGTTGTCGGAGCGCCCGACTGCACCCAGTGCGAGGACACCCCTGCGCCCCGCGATGCACCGCATCTGACGCCGCGCGCTGACCGACCAGGAATTACGGGACAGCGCTCAGGGGCGTGGTGTGGGCCTGGGTGTGCGGGCCCGGCTCTGGGTGAGGGCGGCTCCTGCCAGCACGATCAGCGCGCCGACCGGGGTGTTCCAGCTCAGCTGCTCGCCGAGCACGGCGACCCCGGCCGCGGTGGCGATGACCGGAATGAAGTACGTGACCATCTGCGCGGTCGTCGGGCCGACCTCCTGGACCAGCCCGTACTGCAGCAGCACCGCAAGTCCCGTACCGAGCGCCCCCAGGGCGACGACGGCGAGCGTCGGCAGCAGCGGGAAGCCGTCGGGCGCCGACGTGAACAGCGGGGTGACCAGCGCGATCTGCACCGTGCCGAGGAAGAGCTGGCTGCCGGTCAGGGCAAGGGTGGACGAGCCGCTGCCCGCCAGTGTCCGGCGGACATAGATCCAGCCGATCGGATAGCTGAGGGAGGCGAGGAGTGCCATCGCCGTACCGCTGAAGTCCAGTCCGGAGAAGCCCTGCCAGGCACCCAGCACGGTCAGCACGCCGAGGAAGCCGAGACCGAGGCCGGCCACGCGGCGACGGGTCGGCCGGTCCTCGGAGAGCGCGACGAGCGACAGCGCCATGCCCCACAGCGGCGAGGTGGCGTTGCAGATGCCCGCCAGCGTCGACGGGATGGTCAGTTCGGAGTAGGCGAAGAGCGAGAACGGAAGCGCGTTGAGGAAGAACGCCGCGACGGCGAGATGGCCCCAGGTGCGGGCGGTTCGCGGCAGCCGCTCGCGGCGCACCACCATGGCGACGGCGAGCACCGCCGTACCCGAGAGCAGGCGGCCGAGGGTGACCTGGAACGGGGCATACCCCTCGGTGCCGACCTTGATCAGGAGAAAGCTGAAGCCCCAGATGAGCGAGAGCGCCCCGAAACGGATCCGCCAGTCCAGTGCGGGGCGGCGGGTGGCCGCAGGAACGGAGGCCGCAGTGGTGGCTGTCCGGGTCGGGGTGGGTGGCACGGTGGCAGTGCCCGGCACGGGATCGGGATCGGTGGTCACGGCAGCGGCGGTCATGACAGTAACAATGACGAATTCAACCGCGTAGGACAAGTGAGACTTTGTGAGCGCCGTCGCGTAGCATTGCTTACATGTTGAACTTGGAGCGCTTGCGGACCCTGGACGCCCTCGCCCGGTTCGGTTCAGTGAGTGGCGCGGCCGACGGCCTGCATGTCACCACGTCAGCGGTCTCCCAGCAGCTGGCGAAGCTGGAGCGGGAGGTGGGGCAGCAGCTCCTCGCCAAGAACGGCCGCGGGGTCCGGCTCACCGACGCGGGAAAGCTGCTCGCCGACCATGCCGCGAAGATCCTTTCCCAGGTGGAACTGGCCCAGGCCGACATCGAGGCCCAGCGCGGCGAGGTGGTGGGTGAGGTCCGACTGGCGGCCTTTCCGACCGCGGCGCGCGGACTGTTCCCCACGACGCTCACCTCACTGCACGCGGACCACCCCGAACTGAGGGTACGTACAGCGGAATTGGAACCCGAGGCCGGAATCCGAGCCGTGCTGCGGGGAGATTTCGACCTGGCGGTGGTGCTCGACTGGAGCAACAAGAGGCTGCCGGTGCCCGGCGGTCTCACCATGGCCGAACTGCTCGACGACGCGCCGGACATAGCGATGCCGGCCGACCACCCGCTCGCGGACCGGGCGGAGGTCGATCTGGAGGACTTCGCCGACGACGACTGGATCTCCTGGCCGGAAGGCGAGTTCTGCCATGACTGGCTGATGTTCACTCTGCGTTCGAAGGGCATCGAACCGCGTATCGCCCATCTCGCCGGGGAGCACCACACCCAGCTCGCACTGATCGCCGCCGGGGTGGGCGTCTGTGTGGCGCCCCGGCTGGGCCGGGGGGTGGTACCGGACGGGGTACGGCTCGTGCCCGTACGGCAGAAGATGCGGCGTCATGTGCACGCCGTGTGGCGGACGGACGCGGACCGCCGCCCGTCGATCAGGGCGGCGGTCATGGCGTTGCGGGCGGCGGGCCGGGACCTGGACGCACCGGTTGACGGCGACGGCGGGGACTGATCCGCGCGGGAGGCACTCCGCCCACGTCAGGGAGACGGGGGCAGCGGTGGCGCCGGCACCTCAGCCCAGGTCCGCCAGCTTCCGGAAGTCCCACGACGTGACGGTCTGCGGGGTCAGCCGCAGCCACGCGTGTCGTCCGTCGTGCGGCATGACGTCCATTCCGAAGTACTTCGCCGCGAACAGCCTCTCCGGCCCCACCAATTCGGGGCAGTCCTCGCCCGTGCGCGGGGCCTCGCCGACGAAGACCGCCTCGCCGGACAGTTCGACGCCGCGCAGCTCGCCGTACTCGGCGCCGTCGTCGACGACCACAGCCATCCTCGGGTCGTGGCGCAGCTGGGACGAGCGCAGGCTCCGGGTGATCGAGTACAGCCACAGCGACGCGCCGTCCCAGACGAACCAGAGTGCGCCGATGTGCGGGCGGCCGTCCGCGGAGACGGTGGCTACCCGGCAGGTGCGCTGCTCCGCGAGGTAGGTGTCGCGTTCTGCCTCCGTCATCATGATCCGACGGCCCCGTCGCTGGATGACGGTCATGGGACGCCTCCTTCGGCTGGCTGACCAGGTGTCAGAAATCATGGAGCTTCTTCCCTCCTGGCGCAATGGCCGTTAGCCTCGCGCGCCCGGTCCGTCAGGAGAGGTCCGTCACCTCGAATTACCGAGAGGGGCAGCCGTGCCGCCCAAGGAACAGCTTGCCGAGCAGCTCGATCCTGCCACCACCGTCCTGCTGACGGTCGAGTGTCAGCAGGGTGTCGTGGGACCGGACAGCGCACTGCCCGAACTCGCCGAGGAAGCCCTGACCTCCGGCGCCCTGCACAACGTCGCCCGACTGGTGGCCGCCGCCCACGAGGCCGGAGTCCAGGTGCTGCACGCGGTCGCCGAACGACGTCCCGACGGGCGCGGCGCCAACAGCAACGCCCGCCTCTTCCGGGCTGCCGGCCGACTGCCGGTCCAACAGCACTCCGGTACCACGGCGGTCAGGATCGCCGCACCCATCGAGGTGGCGGACGAGGACATCGTCGTACGCCGACTCCACGGCCTGTCACCCATCGCCGGTACGGACGTGGACGCCTTGCTCCGCAATCTCGGCTGCCGCACCCTCGTCGTCGTCGGGGTCTCCGCCAACGTCGCCATCCCCAATGCCGTCTTCGACGCGGTGAATCTCGGCTACACAGCGGTCGTGCCGTCCGATGCCATCGCGGGGGTGCCATCCGACTACACCCCCGCGATGATCCGCAACACGCTCGCGCTCGTTGCCACCGTCACCACCACGCGGGAGGCGCTGGGCTGCTGGCAGAGCCCCCGAAGGACTACGACGCGAGCATGATCGAGTCGCCCTTGACCGTGATCGTCGCGGCGGGCAGCGGCTCGGTGGCGGGACCGCCCGACACGTCGCCCGTCGCCGCGTCGAACTTGCTGCCGTGACAGGGGCAGTTGATGGTGCCGTCCGAGATGCTCGTCACCGCGCATCCCCTGTGGGTGCACTTCGACGAGAACGCCTTGAACTCCCCGGCCTTCGGCTGTGTCACCACCACTCCTTGGTCGGCGAAGATCTTCCCGCCGCCCTCCGGGATGTCCGCCGTCTTCGCGAGAACGTTCCCGCCGTCGCTGTTGTCATCGCCATCGCCGGTCGCACCCTTGGCCGGCTCGACGGTACCCGAGCCGCCCGAGTCCTTCGAGCTCCCGCACGCGGTGAGTACGGCAGCCACCCCGACCGCACCGACGCCTGCGACAACGGTCCGACGCCCGAGACGGACCTCGTGCTCCTGCGATGCGCTCATGCTGGCTTTCCCTTCCGCGGTGTTCATGACTTCGACCAGGGGTACGCGCCGCCGGGACCTCGTGTTCAACGGCTCAGGGACTTCTTGAGGAAGTCCTGCTCCAGCAGCAACAGGTTGCTCGCCGTCTCCTCCTGCGTGACCCGGTGACTCGTTCCGGAGAGCGGCAGCACGGTGTGCGGGCGCCCCGCGGCCAGCAGGGCTGCGGAGAACCGCAGCATGTGGGCGACGGCGACATTGTCATCGGCACATCCATGCACCAGCATGAGCGGCCGCGTCAGCCGGTGCGCCTCGGAGAGCAGGGAATTGCGCTCGTACGTCTCCGGCTCCACATCCGGATGGCCGAGAAACCGTTCCTCCCAATGGGTGTCGTACAGCCGCCGGTCGGTCGGCGCCGCACCCGCGACGGACGCATGGAAGACCTCCGGGTGACGCAGCACGGCCGCGGCCGCGAGGTAACCGCCGAACGACCATCCGCGTATCGCCACCCGCCCGAGGTCCAGCTGCGGGTACCGTGCCGCCGCCGCGTGCAGCGCGTCGATCTGATCCTCCAGAACAGCCGTCAGCCGGTCGCCCCGCACCGACTTCTCCCAGGCCTCACCCCGCCCCGGAGTACCACGACCGTCCGTCACCAGCACCGCGAACCCCTGCTCGGCGAACCACTGGGCGGTCGCGGCCCACCAGCTGCGCACCGGCAGGACCAGCTGCAGGCCGTGGCCCGCGTAGGGGCTGAGCAACACGGGCAGCGGGCCGTCACCCGGTCGGTGCCACGACGGCAGAAACAGGCTGCTGCGGAGCTCCCGCACCCCGAGCTTCAGCGCGAGAGGCCGCGGGGTGACCACGGGAGCCTCGGCGAGCACCGCGATCCGTCCCACGCGTGCGCCGTCGCGCAGCACGGTCACCGTCTGTCCCTCCGGGGTCCGGCTGTCGAGCACGACCGTGGGGCCGCCCACCGCGGCCGTGTGCACGCCGGGCAGCCGGGTCAGGCGCTGCGGAGCGTCCCCGGGCGCCCCGGCCGCGCACGACCAGACATGGATCTCCGTCGGCTCCTCGCTCGCCGTGAAGAACACCCGCTCGCCGATGGCGCCGAGGACCTCACGGACCTCCAACCCCGGCGGTGTCGTACGGCCACCGATTTCCAGCCCCTGGGTGTCGCCGCCCGGCTGCGCGGGAACCACGAGCGCCCCGGATGGAAGGCGCAGCGGCGTTCCCGTCCTGAGTGCGACCCATGCGCGGTCATGGGCGCGGTGCAGGGGCAGGGTCTCTCCCGTGGCCGGATCCACCGCCAGGACGTAGACCGAACGCTGGTCGCGCGTCTGCACCGAGACCATGGGCCCGCGCATGTCCCAGTCGGCCGTCGCGACGTACTCGAACGCCGGGTCCGTCCATGCCCCTCCGGGGTGGTCCGGTCCGGCCGCCGCGGGCAGCCGGACCGCGACCCGCTCGCCCGACACCCGCACGAGGTGCAGCGACACCTCCGCGTTCGCCGTGCCGGCCGCCGGGTATGCGATCACCCGCGGCGGCCGCTCCGGATCGGCCGGATCACTGACGTACCTGCGCTGCACCATGGACGTGTCGACGCGCGCCACCAGCAGCGCATCACCGGACGGCGACCACCAGTAGCCGCGCTGTCGTCCGAGCGACTCGGCCGACACGTGGTCGGAGAGCCCATACGTGACATGCTCCGGCTGCTCCGGGGTGGCCGCCGAGCGGTCGTCCGCCCCGTCGCTCCGTACGAGCCGCAGCGCACCCCCGGATACGTACGCGATCAAGGAGCCGTCGGGCGAGGGGCGCGGATCGACCACCTGCCCTGCGGTGGCGATCCGGCGCGGGGCTGTGCCGTCCGTCCGCACCACCCACAACTCACCCCGGAGTGCGAAGGAAGCGATCCGGACGTTCGCGTCCGTCGCGTACGACACCACCCCCGACGACATCTCGCGGGCCCGCTCCCGGCGCGTCAGCTCCTCCTGAGGCACCGCGCCCCCGTCACCGTCGTCGCGCCGCACGGCCGTCGGGTCGGCGAGCATCCGCTCCGCGCCGTCCTCGTACAGCCACAACCGGCTCACCGGGTCGGTGCCGCCCGTGGTCCTTATGAACAGCACCCGTTCGCCGTCGGGTGAGACAGTGAACTGCCGGGGCACTCCGAGCGAGAAGCGCCTGGTGCGGGCGGACTGCAGCGGCAGACGGACGGAGTTGGTCCCGGCGGTTTCGTTCATCGTCATTACGGTGTTCCTCCTGGTGGTGATCGGCTGCTCTCGGCAGCTGCTTCGATCGGCTGCGAAATCCGTTCAGGCATGGGTGTGACGTTCGGTGCCGTGGGAGACGGCACCGGCCGACCGTCTTGTCGGCGGATCGGGCTCGGTGACGGTCACCCCTGCCTGCGGCGGGGCCACCATCACGTCCTGCGTGATCACCGAGGGGCGCGGCCGAGGGCGCCGGCCGAAGGCCCGCCGGGCAGCAGGAGAGGCGAAGTCCGGGCCGGAACCGCAGGTTCTCCCCACGACTTGTGCCAGGTTCTGGCTGAAGGGGGCTTCGGTCCGCACCGTTACTTGTGAAGACCGGATGTCGGGCCCGATAGCCTGGGAAAATGCTCACAGAAGTCACCGCGACCCGCTACGTCACACCCCTGAGGGAAGGCGGATCCCTGCCGGGGCTCGTCGAGGCCGACGATCTCGGCACCTACGTCATGAAGTTCACCGGCGCAGGACAGGGCCGCAAGACCCTCGTCGCGGAGGTCATCTGCGGGGAGCTCGGCCGACGGCTGGGACTGCGGGTGCCGGAACTCGTCACGATCCAGCTCGACCCGGTCATCGGGCTCGCGGAGCCGGATCAGGAGGTGCAGGAGCTGCTCAAGGCGAGCGGCGGGCTGAATCTCGGTATGGACTATCTGCCCGGTTCGATCGGGTTCGATCCGCTCGCCTACCAGGTGGACCCGGCAGAGGCCGGGAAGATCGTCTGGTTCGATGCGTTGATCAACAATGTCGACCGATCGTGGCGGAACCCTAACATGCTGGTCTGGCACGGCGATGTCTGGCTCATCGACCACGGCGCCACGATGATCTGGCACCACAACTGGCCGGGTGTGCAGGCATCGGCCGCCAAGCCGTACAACGCCTCCGACCATGTGCTCGCGCCCTTCGGCCCGGACATCGCGGCCGCCGCCGCCGAGCTCGCCCCGCTCGTCACCGAACGACTGCTGGCCGAGGTGACCGCCGAGGTGCCCGACGAGTGGCTGGTCGACGAACCCGGCTTCGATACGACCGACGCGCTGCGCCGCGCCTATGCAGCGCCGCTGCTGGCACGCGCCGCCACCATTCATGAGCGGATCTCGATGGACGCGCCCACGAAGACCAAGCCGTCCCAGGCGCCGGGGTGGCTCACCGAGCACCTGGCACCGTGGCCCCACCCGACCAAGAAGGATCGGGCCGAGAAGGCTGCGGCCGAGCAGGCCGGTTCGGACCTGGCCGGTACGGCGCAGAGCAGCAAGGACGGCGGCCGGTGAGCGAGCGCGACGTCTTCGAGTACGCGCTGCTGCGCGTCGTGCCCCGGGTCGAGCGCGGCGAGTGCTTCAACGCGGGTGTGCTGGTGTACTGCCGCGCGAAGTCCTTCGTGGCAGCCCGGACCCATCTCGACGAGAACAAGCTGAAGGCCCTGGACCCGCAGGCCGACGTGGTCGGTGTGCGGGCGGCGCTGCGGGCCGTCGAGGGCGTCTGCGACGGTGGCGACGCGGCCGGCCAGGCGGGCTGTGACGATGCGGGCCGGCGCTTTCGCTGGCTGATCGCCCCGCGCTCCACGGTCGTTCAGCCGAGTGCGGTGCACAGCGGTCTCACCACCGATCCGGAGGCCGAGGTCGAGCGGCTGCTCGACCTGCTGGTGCGCTGATCCGGCACCCGTCGGCGCCGCCCCGCCCACCTGGGGCCGCGGCGCCGACAGGTGTGACATGCGCTGCTGTCCCCGTGGGCCGTTGACACCGAGTGCCAGGGCTTCTAGCGTCTCGTCTGCTGAAGGTACTAAGCGGTTGCTCAGTTATCGGGAACTTCCTGACGTCCGCTGAGCCGCGATCCAAGGGCGAGGAGAACCAAGCATGTCCACCACCGAGCAGCGCGTCGCCATCGTGACGGGAGCGGCGCGGGGCATTGGCGCCGCCACCGCGGTACGCCTGGCGGCCGAGGGCCGCGCCGTCGCCGTACTCGACCTCGACGAGGCGGCCTGCAAGGACACCGTCGAGAAGATCACCGCCGCCGGGGGCACCGCCCTCGCCGTCGGCTGCGACGTGTCGGACAGTGCCCAGGTGGAGGCCGCCGTGACGCGTGTCGCCGCCGAGCTCGGCGCCCCGACGATCCTCGTCAACAACGCGGGCGTGCTCCGCGACAACCTGCTCTTCAAGATGAGCGAGTCCGACTGGGACACCGTGATGAACGTGCACCTCAAGGGCGCGTTCCTGATGGCCAAGGCCGTCCAGAAGTACATGGTGGACGCCAAGTTCGGCCGTATCGTCTCGCTGTCCTCCTCCTCGGCGCTCGGCAACCGCGGCCAGGCCAACTACTCCGCGGTCAAGGCCGGTCTGCAGGGCTTCACCAAGACCCTCGCCAAGGAGCTCGGCAAGTTCGGCATCACCGCCAACGCTGTCGCGCCCGGCTTCATCGTCACCGAGATGACAGCGCAGACCGCGGCCCGGGTCGGCATGGGCTTCGAGGAGTTCCAGGCCGCCGCGGCCACTCAGATCCCTGTGCAGCGCGTCGGCCGCCCCGAGGACATCGCCAACGCCATCGCCTTCTTCACGGGCGAGGAGGCAGGCTTCGTCTCCGGTCAGGTCATGTACGTCGCCGGCGGACCGCTCAACTGACCCGAAGGGCAACGGAGATCATGACTGTGCAGGACAGTGGGAAGGTCGCGCTGATCACGGGCGCGAGCCGGGGGATCGGCTACGGGATCGCCGAGGCGCTCGTCGCCCGCGGCGACCGGGTGTGCATCACCGGGCGCGGCGAGGACGCGCTCAAGGAGGCCGTCGAGAAGCTCGGCTCCGACCGGGTCATCGGCATCGCCGGCAAGGCGCACGACGAGGCGCACCAGGCAGCGGCTGTCGAACGCACCATGGAGGCGTTCGGACGCGTCGACTTCCTGGTCAACAACGCCGGTACGAACCCGGTCTTCGGCCCGATCGCGGAGCTCGACCTGGCCGTTGCCCGCAAGGTCTACGAGACCAATGTGATCTCGGCGCTCGGCTTCGCCCAGCAGACCTGGAAGGCCTGGCAGAAGGAGAACGGCGGGGCGATCGTCAATATCGCCTCGGTCGCCGGTGTCTCCGCCTCGCCGTTCATCGGCGCGTACGGCATGAGCAAGGCCGCCATGGTCAATCTGACCCTGCAGCTGGCGCACGAGTTCGCACCGGTCGTGCGGGTCAACGCCATCGCCCCCGCGGTCGTGAAGACCAGGTTCGCCATGGCGCTGTACGAGGGCCGTGAGGCGGAGGCCGCCGCGGCCTATCCGCTCGGCCGGCTCGGCGTCCCCGAGGACATCGGTGGCGCGGCCGCGTTCCTCACGTCGAACCAGTCCGACTGGATCACGGGACAGACGCTGGTGGTCGACGGAGGTATCTTCCTGAACGCGGGCGTGGGCTGAGCACAGCCTGAGCCGGTTTGGCCCTGATTGCCTCAAGTGCCCCGTCGGGCCTAGGGATTGACCCGACGGGGCGCTGCGGTATGGTCTGCCGACCCATGGCTGATCGAGGAGCGTGCACGTGTTCTACCGGGCCAGGCTGCAGGCCGCTGCAGCCCTTGCTTCCCTTTCTCTGCTGGCCGGCTGCGGTCTCTTGTCCGACAGCGGCTCGGAAGCGGATCAGAAGATAGTCGTCGGTACCACGAGTGAGCCCTCCACTCTCGATCCGGCGGCGGCGTGGGACAACTCCTGGGAGCTGATGCGCAATGTCTTCCAGACCCTGGTGAGTTTCCCCACCGGCAGTACGAGCCCCGAGCCCGACGCCGCGGAGTCCTGCACCTTCACCGACCGGACCAGCACGGCCTACCGCTGCACCATCAAGAAGGGGCTGAAGTTCTCCAACGGGGACCAGCTCGACGCCGAGGCCGTGAAGTACTCCATCGACCGGATCCTGACCATCAAGGTCAAGGGCGGCCCTGTCGGCCTGCTCGGCTCGCTCGACCGGGTGGAGACCGTGGGTGACGACAAGGTCGTCTTCCACCTCAACAAGCCGGATGCCACCTTCCCCTTCGTCCTGGCCACCCCCGCGATGTCGCTGGTGGCGCCCAGCGACTATCCGAAGGACCAGGTCCGCACGGACGGCAAGGTCACCGGATCCGGCCCCTACATCCTGGACTCATACGTGCCGGGGGACAGGGCCGAGCTGGTGAAGAACCCGGACTACAAGGGCTTCGCCAACCGCAAGAACAGTGCCGTGACCATCCGGTACTTCAAGGGGTCCGCCCCCATGGTCGGCGCGCTGCAGAAGAACGAGATCGACGCCACCTACCGCGGCCTCACCGCCGAGGAGGTCGTCAGACTCGAGGACAACAAGGACGAGAACAGCAAGCTGCAGCTCATCGAGACCGTCGGCGCCGACATCCGCTTCCTGGTCTTCAACCCCGAGGACCCGGCAGCCGGGAACCCGGCCGTCCGGCGGGCCATCGCCCAGCTCGTGGACCGGGACGCCTTGGTGGCCAAGGTGTACCAGGGCACTGCCGAACCGCTGTACTCCATGGTGCCCAAGGGCATCGCAGGCCACACCACCAGCTTCTTCGACAGCTTCGGTGACCCGGACAAGGAGAAGGCCAAGCAGATCCTCGTCAAGGCCGGCATCACCGAGCCCGTCGCGATGACGTTCTGGTTCACCACCGACCGGTACGGCTCCTCGACGGCCCCCGAGTTCGATGAGCTGAAGCGGCAGCTGGAGGCCTCCGGGCTGTTCAAAATCACCCTGAAGAGCGCTCCGTGGAAGACGTTCCAGGCGGGCTACACCAAGGGCGACTACCCCGTCTTCGGACGCGGCTGGTTCCCGGACTTCCCGGACCCGGACAACTTCATCGCCCCCTTCGTGGGCAAGGACACCGTCACCGGTATGCCGTACGTGAAGGACGAGATCACCCAGCATCTGCTGCCGCAGAGCCGCCGGGAGAGCGACCGGGGCGCGGTCAGCAAGCAGTTCGAGCGGGCCCAGAAGATCCTGGTCGACGACGTCCGGCTGCTGCCGCTGTGGCAGGGCAAGCTGTACGTGGCTGCGGGCGAGGACATCGGCGGCGGCGAGCGCGCCCTGGACCCGCAGACGGTCATGCAGATGTGGGAGTTGTACCGCAAGGCCAGCTGGTAGGGCTTGCCCGGTCGGTTGTCAGTGGCCCCCGGTAGGTTCTCGGACAAGAACCGATTTGCGTACCGGAGGTTGTTGAAGTGACCGACACCGACCTGCTGCCCGAGTCCTGGCGCGGCGTCCTCGGCGAAGAGCTGCAGAAGCCGTACTTCAAGGAGCTCACCGAGTTCGTCGAGGAGGAGCGGGCCAAGGGGCCGGTCTATCCGCCGCGTGAGCAGGTCTTCGCCGCACTGGAAGCCACTCCGTACGACAAGGTGAAGGTCCTGGTACTCGGCCAGGACCCGTACCACGGCGAGGGGCAGGGGCACGGGCTGTGCTTCTCCGTGCGGCCCGGCGTCAGGACGCCGCCCTCCTTGCGGAACATCTACAAGGAGATGCAGGAGGAGCTCGGCCTGCCGGTCCCGGACAACGGGTATCTGATGCCGTGGGCCGAGCAGGGTGTCCTGCTGCTCAACGCCGTGCTGACGGTCCGGGCCGGCGAGGCCAACTCGCACAAGGGCAAGGGCTGGGAGAAGGTCACGGACGCGGTGATCCGCGCGGTGGCCTCGCGGCCCGATCCGGCGGTCTTCGTCCTCTGGGGCAACTACGCGCAGAAAAAGCTCCCGCTGATCGACGAGGAGCGCCATGTGGTGGTCAAGGGCGCGCACCCGTCGCCGCTGTCCGCGAAGAAGTTCTTCGGCTCCCGTCCGTTCACGCAGATCAACGACGCCGTTGCGGCACAGGGGCACCACCCCATCGACTGGCGCATCCCCGACCTGGGCTGACCGCAGGCACCTGCCCGACAGGCGCGGGCGCTTTGCCCGAGCCTGAGCTGGTTTGCCCGCATCAGCGGCTAGCGTCGAGCCGACCGGATTCGAACGGACTTTATCGGGCGTGACGCAGCGACCGGACGCTATGCAGCGACCGGACGCGACGCGGCGGCCGGTGCGGTCGGATCCGACCGGGATCGGCTGGGCAGGCGCGAGGGAGACCGCGGTGACGGAGCAGCAGCAGGAGGCGTCGAGGGACGCCGTCATGACCAGGATCGGCCAGGCGATCATGCTGCTGCACGGTGGCGACCGGGAAGAGGCCCGGAACCGATTCGGCGCACTCTGGTCGGAGATCGGCGAGGACGGCGACGCCCTTCACCGCTGCACCCTCGCGCACTACATGGCGGACACCCAGGACGATCCCGGTGATGAACTGGCCTGGGACCTGAGGGCGTTGACTGCCGCAGAGGGGCTGACCGACGAGCGGGCGGCGGAGCACCGGGACGCGCTCGCGGTCCGGGCCTTCTATCCCGCGCTCCATCTCAGCCTCGCGGCGGACTATGTGAAGCTCCAGCGCCCGGAAGCTGCCTGGATCCATCTGAACCGGGCCCGGAAGGCCTCCGACGTGCTCGCGGACGACGGGATGGACGACGGGTACGGGGGTGGGGTCCGAGCGGCGATCGGGCGGCTGGAGCGGCGGCTGTGGGATCAGTGGCCGTAGGCGTCGTCGCAGATCCGGGACTGGGGGCTGCCCGTCGGCCAGCCGCCGTATCCCCGCCCGAGGGCGCAGACGTCCGTACCGGTGGCGGGCGAGGGTGGCAGGGGAGGGACCGGTGCGGGCACCGGGCGCGGGGCGCGGGCCGGCCATGGCACGGTCACGCCCGGATGCCGCCTTTGCTGCGGAGTGCGCGGCGCGCTGCGGCGGGTCTCCGAGGGGGCCCCGGCGGCCGGGCCGGACGCCGCCTCGGAGGGCTTCGGGTCCGGCAGAGCCTCCAGCGTGTCCCGGACCGGTGGCCGGACGATCTGGGGGGCCAGGTCCTGGACGGGCCTGCTGGTCTGAGGCCGGGGCGCAAGGCCCGGCTGGGGCTCCACGGACACGCAGCCGGACACGGCAGTGACTGCCACCCCGACCAGGAGCTGCACGGCGATTCTGGTTCGTTGCACCTGGGCAACTCTGCTGTGCGGGCAGCACATCGCGGGAGCGGGGAAGTCATGATTGGCCCGCACGAGTGACCCCCGGTCGGCGCAACGCCCGGCCGCTTGCTGCTCCCCGGGCGAGGGACAGGCGCGGGCCGGGCCGGGTCGGCTCCCCGTCGGCTCCGGGGCGGGTCCTGGGCCGGATCAGTCGCCGGTCGAGCCGTCGATCTTCTCCCGGACCAGATCGGCGTGGCCGTTGTGCCGCGCGTACTCCTCGATCATGTGGGTGTAGATCCACCGCAGATTGAACTGCTCACCCTTGCGGCTCAGGCCGACCGACAGGTCGTCGAGGCCGACGTTCGCGGTGATCTCCCGGGCCCGCGCGATCTCCGCCTGCCAGATCGCCGCGTCCTGCTCCCAGGTGTCCGCCTCGGTGAGATGGAATTCGCCGTCCGGGTCCTCGTCGGTCCCGTAGATCGGCTTCACGTCCTCACCGGCAAGGACCTCGCGGAACCAGCCGCGTTCCACCTCCGCCATGTGCCGTACGAGCCCGAGCAGGCTGAGCTCCGACGGCGGCACGGAGGCCTCGCGCAGCTGGGCGTCGGTGAGGCCCGCACACTTCAGCGCAAGGGTGTCGCGGTGATAGTCGAGCCACCCCTCGAGCATCGGGCGTTCGGCGGCGTTGATGGCGGGTTCGGAGCGTTCGCGCGTCGTCATGCCGGCCATTCTTTACCGGTGATCATGTTCGGGCCAGGTGTTATTGCCGGCGGGACCCCAGCATTCCGCGCAACAGCTCGGTGAAGCCGGTGCGCAGCTCTGCCGCGGTCGGTACGGAGCGGTGGTACGACCCCGCGGCGCAGGAGAACATCAGCCCTTCGCACCAGGCCACCAGGGACAGAGCATGCCGCTCCGGTTCGGCCGAACCGGCCGCCGTCATCAGCGCCACCAGGGGTTCGCGGAACTGGCGGCCCGTCGCGTCGAAGAACTCCCGCAGCTCCGGCCGCCGGGTGGCTTCCAGGGCGAGTTCGTACCGGCAGATCAGCAACTCGGGGTGGCAGGTCAGATACCGGTGCAGCGCCAGTGCGAGACCGGCGACCAGTGCGTCCGGGCCATCGGTGGCTTCCCCCTGCCTCCGGCCCTCCGGCTCGCCGCCCGGCATCGGGAGTTCGCCCGGGGCGAGCACCTGCGCCTCGCGCTCCGCCAGTCGCCGCACCGTCGCCTCCAGCAGGGCCTGCCGGGTGCGGGCGTAGTTGGACGTCGAGCCCTGGGGGAGCCCGGCGCGCTCGTCGACGGCGCGATGGGTGAGCCCCCGCATTCCGCGCTCGGCGAGCAGCGCCAGGGCGGCATCGGTGATCAGCTCGGTCCGGGAGTTGCCGGGGGCGCGCGTGGTGCTTGTGGCCATGGAGCCAACCTACCGTCGCGACTACACCTGTAGTACGGTGACTCTGTCACTACACCTGTAGTTCCGAGGGGGAGTCATGGCCGAACCGCATGCGGTCGTCATCGGCAGCGGGATCGGCGGTCTGACCGCCGCCGTGGCCCTGCACCGGCGTGGCTGGCAGGTCACCGTCCTGGAGCGGGCCGCCTCCCTGGAGCCCGTCGGCGCCGGTATCGGCCTCGCGCCCAACTCCCAGCGCGCCCTGGACGTGATCGGCCTCGGTGACCGGATCAGGTCCCTGGCCGCCTGGCAGGGCGACGGCGGTATGCGCAGACCGGACGGCCGCTGGCTCGCCCGGACCGACAGCGCAGCCGCGACCGAGCGGTTCGGCGGCCCGATCGTCCTGGTGCACCGCGCCACCCTGATCGATGTCCTCGCCGCCGAACTGCCCGCATCCGCCATCCGTACCGGGACGGCGGCGGAACTCCTGGACCCGGGCACCGTGGGCGGCGCCCGGGCCGTCGTCGCGACGCCGGCCGGGAACATCGAGGCCGACCTCGTCGTCGGCGCCGACGGCATCAACTCGGCCGTACGCTCCCTGCTCTTCCCCGCGCACCCCGGACCGTCGTACGCCGGTTTCACCACTTGGCGGGTCGTCGTCCCCGCGCGCGGGAAGCCCTTCGCCCCGCACGAGACCTGGGGCCGCGGCGCCCTCTGGGGTACCCAGCCGCTCAAGGACGGCCGGGTCTACGCGTACGCGGCCGCGGTCGCACCCGCCGGAGAGCGGGCCGACGACGAGAAGACCGAGCTGCTGCACCGGTTCGGCGGCTGGCACGACCCGATCCCCGGAATCATCGCCGCCGTCGAACCCGACCGGATTCTCCGCAACGACGTGCACCATCTGATCGACCCTCTGCCGGCGTTCCACCGAGGCCGTACCGTCCTGGTCGGCGACTGCGCCCACGCCATGGCGCCCACACTCGGTCAGGGCGGCAACCAGGCCATCGAGGACGGCATCGTGCTCGCCCATCACGCGGCGCCCGAAGGCGATCTGGCGGCGGCCCTCGCCGCGTACAGCGTGGACCGGGTCCCGCGGACGGGCGGCATCGTCCGCAAGGCCGCCCAGGCGACCCGGTTGATGCGCCTGACCAGCCCTCCAGCCGTCGTGCTGCGCGACACCCTGATGTCCGCCGTCTCCCGCTTCGGGCCCGGCCTCGTCCTGCGTACCTTCGACGGCATCGCCGACTGGCGGCCTCCGCAGCACACGTATGCTGCCGGGACGAAGGACACGCCCATGTCGCAGTGGTAGCCACGGGCGGGTCATGGGCTAGAGGGAGACCCCTGTGAAGATCGGCTGCATCGGGCTCGGCGACATCGCGCAGAAGGCGTATCTGCCGGTACTCACCACCCTGCCCGGGGTCGAACTGCATCTGCAGACCCGTTCCCCCGCCACCCTGGCCGCCGTCGCCGAGACCCACCGGATCCCGTCGGAGCAGCGCCACACCGACCTCGACTCGCTGATCGCCGTGGGCCTGGACGCCGCGTTCGTGCACGCCCCGACCTCCGTGCACCCGGAGATCGCCGGCCGGCTTCTCGACGCGGGTGTGCCCACGTACATCGACAAGCCGCTCGCCTACGAACTCGCCGATTCCGAGCGGCTGGTGCACCTCGCCGAGGAGCGCGGTGTCAGCCTGGCCGTCGGCTTCAACCGGCGGCTGGCGCCCGGCTACGCGCAGTGCATCGAGCACCCCCGCGAACTGATCCTGATGCAGAAGAACCGGGTGGGTCTGCCCGAGGAGCCGCGGGCGATGGTGCTCGACGACTTCATCCATGTCGTCGACACCCTGCGCTTCCTGGTGCCGGGCCCGGTCGAGCACACCGTCGTACGGGCCAGGATCCGCGACGGGCTGATGCACCACGTCGTGCTGCAGCTGTCCGGCGACGGGTTCACCGCCATCGGCGCGATGAACCGGCTCAGCGGCTCGACGGAGGAGCGGCTCGAGGTCTCCGGGCAGGACTCCAAACGCGAGGTGGTGAACCTCGCAGAGGTGATCGACCACAAGGGGCAGCCGAGCGTCCGGCGACGTGGCGACTGGGTGCCGGTCGCCCGCCAGCGCGGCATCGAACAGGGCGTGCTGACCTTCCTGGACGCCGTGCGGGCCGGAAAGCTGCTGAGCGCCCGGGACGCTCTTGAGACCCACGAGTTGTGCGAGCGCATCCTGCGTGACCTGGACTGCGCCTAGAGGTCGGGGCCCCCGGCGCACTGCGTCGCAGCGGACCGCCCACAGTGGAATCCGCAGGTCAGGGCGGGTTTCGTTCCGCTCCGGATGCGTCCCGCTCGGCCCCGGGGCAGGCTGAGGGCAATGGACCGCCGGCCCGTGGAGGTGACCTCGTGAAGCCTCACGACGAGCCACAGGGATGGGGTGCCCTTCAGCCACCGCCCGGCTACTACGCGGCGGACGAGCGGCCCCCCGACGCGACACAGCGAAGCCTGATCCTCGACTGGGCGGTCAATCAGCGGATCGCGACCGGCTGGCGTGTGGAGTCCCGGGCCGAGACACAGGTCGTGATGGTCAGGGGGCAGCCGCTCAACCATGTGCTGCACGCACTCCTGATGGTGTTCAGCTGCTTCCTGTGGGGGGCCGTGTGGATGGTGCTCGCCGTGAGGAACAAGGTCGAGCGGGTCGCGCTCACCGTCGACGCGCAGGGGCACATCGTCTCCGTGAACGGCCCGTCATAGCGTGGGTGCCCGGTCAGGGACCGCGCACCCCGGCCTTCGGACCCACGGCACCGACCCGCTCCACCGGGTTGCGCCGCCGCAGTGACCGGCTGCCCTCATAGGCGCAGAATGCCGCCAGCACGGCAAGCGCGCCGTACACCGGCCAGTCGCCCAGCCGCACATAGAGGGTGCTGCCACTGGCCAGCGGTACGTCGAAGACGGCGGCCCCGCTCGTATCCGTGCCCAGCGGCGTGCCGACGCGCCTGCCCTGCGGGCCGTACGCCGTGCTGATGCCGGTGAGCGTGGCATGCACCATCGGGCGGCCGTTCTCGGCGGCCCGCAGCGCGCCGAGCGAGGCGTGCTGCTCCGGTGCCCAGGTGTGCTGGAACGTAGCGGTCGACGACTGGGCGATCAGCAACTGTGCCCCGTCTCGGGTCAGCCGCCTGCTCATGTCGGGGAACGCGGACTCGAAGCAGACCAGCGGCCCGATCCGCAGAGTGTGCTCCGGGGAGCGGACCTCGGTGGGGGACCCGGTGAAGCCGTCCGTGCGCGGCGGCTCGGGAACGGACATCACCACCTGCCGGGTGCCGCGCAGCCGGTCCTCGCCCGCAGCCTTGCCCACCGACGTCACCCAGCCGAGCACCGAACGGGCCGGGATGTACTCACCGAACGGCACCAGACGCATCTTGTCGTAGCGGTCCCCGGTCGGGCCGTCCGGCCCCACCAGCACCGCGCTCTTGAATATCCCCGTCCGGCCCGACGTGCCGGTGTGCCGGGCATCCTCGTTCACCAGCACATCCGCGCCGACCTCGCGCGAGAGTTTCGCGATCCGCGCGGTCAGGTCCGTCCGACGGGACAGATCCTGGCCGACACTGCTCTCGCCCCACACCACCAGATCGACGTCGCGGCCCGCCAGTGTGCGGGTCAGCTGCTCGCTGCGCGCGAAGCGGAGCGCCACGCTGTTCGGCCCCGAAACGACCCCCGGTTGCACGACGCCGATCCGGGCCACGCCCGACTGCTCCGGCTGCGGCGCCCACGTCCATATCGCGCCCACGGCCAGCGCGCACACCACGATGGCGACCGCCGCGGCCGCCCGTGCGCCGGGTGTCAGGAGCAGCAGGGTGACCGCGGTGTTCACCGCCACCACCAGAAGACTCACCAGCCACACGGCGCCGACCGATGCCACCCGGAGCGCCGCGGGCACCTGCCACTGGCTCGCACCGAGGAGTCCCCAGGGACCGCCGAGACCCTCCCAGGAGCGGGCCAGTTCGATGATCAGCCAGCCGGAAGGCACCACCATCACGGCAGCCGCGGCCGTCGCGACGGACGGGGCGCCACCGAGCATCCTTGACACCAGCAGGCCCCAGGGCGCCCACAGCAGACCTAGCAGCGCGGCGAGAACGACGATGAACACATGCAGGCTCGGCATCAGCCATTGGTGCACGGCGAGCAGGTAGCCCGTCCCGCCGAGCCAGCCGTCGAGCGCCGCCCGGCGCGCGGTACCGGCCGAGCGGATCAGCAGCAGCCAGGGCACCAGCGCGACATACGCGAACCACCACAGCGACGGGGCCGGGAAGGCGAGCGCGGGCAGTGCCCCGGCGAGCAGCGCTCCACCGCCGCGCCACCAGGGTGACCGGAGCATCCGCTCCCGCTGCTCACGCCGACCGACCGGAATCCGCATACCGCGCCTCCTCGACCTGACCGGTGAGCAGTGGTGCCCTTCTCCTTACCCAGTGTGGGGGGAGCGGAACGGGTGCGGCCAGGGCGGATGTGAGCCTGCGCGGCTCAGCTCGGGGCAAGGGAGCCGGAGAGGCTGCGCCACTTCTCGTGGACGGTCACGGTACGGATCCGCCAGCCGACGTCCGTACGCAGAAGTCCGAAGGCGTACCGGCCGCCGGAGGCGAAGTTCGGTGCGGTGGTGTCGGGGGCTGCGGCGCCGCCGTCCTGCGCACCCTCCAGCCGCATGGGGTTCAGGTAGTCGGCCCGTACGTCGGCGCGGTCACCGGGGTAGCCGCCCAGGTCCTGGAGGTCGAGCCGGCGGTTGACGATCAGGTGCTGGCGCACGGGGAAGAGCCGCATAGTCTCCGCGAGCCAGTGCGCGACCTCGGCGGCGGGCCCCTCGACACCTCCCGCGCTGCGATAGTCGGCGCGGCCGTCCGGGGTGAACAGGTCCCGGTAGTCCTGCCAGGAGCCGTCGTCCACCGCCACCGCATAGCCGGTGATCACTGCGTCGATGGACAGCTGGTCCATCACGGTCGCGAGAGCCACGCGCTGCGTCATCCGGCCAGTGTGTGCCCGCCGACCGCAGACGCCAAGGGCTGTGCACGCGCGGCGCCATGTCCGACCATGATTCGGTCCCCCGGAACCCCGGACCGGGAGCTCGGACGAGAAGAACGCCACGGCCGGAACCCGGACCGCCCGTGCCCGTCTCAGCAGGGGACCACGGCCACCGGTCCGAGCGCATGAGTGAGTGTCGTCTGCGCCACCGGCGACAGCCCGAATCCAAGCTCCTCGCCGCCCTTGCGCCGTCCGATCACCGTGAGGGCGGCGGTCGCCGACGCCGTGACCAGGGTGTGGGACGCGGATCCGTGGACCGGCTCCTGCACAACCTCGACCTGCGGATACTTCTCCGGCAGCCCGGCGGTGAGCTCCGCGAGGGTCCGCTCGGCCGCGCCTGCCGCCGCATCCCGGTCGAAGACGGGGCCACCGGAGAGCATCGACGAGAACATCGTCCAGCCGTGCACGATCCGCAGGCGCGCTCCGGGCCGGGTCATGGCGGCCTCGAACGCGAAGTCCAGCACCGCCTCACTGCTTTCGTCGGCGGCCACCCCCGCGACGATGTCCGAGAATGTCTCCGCCGCCTCCGCCCCCTCCTCGTCCGCCCGGCCGGTGTGAACGACGACGACGGGACACCTGGCCATCGAGGCGGTCGTCAGACTGTTCGAGCCGATCAGCAGTGACCGGAACCCGCCCAGCCCGCGCGAGCCCAGTACCAGCAACGACGCGTGCTCACTCAGCGCGGTCAGCGCCGCCGCCGGGAAGTCCATCGGGGCGAGGGTCGATGTGTGCAGGGTCGGAGCGACCTGCGCCACCCGGCCCACGGACTCCGCGAGCAGTTCCTCGGCCTCGCGCCGCTGCGCCTCCTGGCTGGTACGCCGATTGAGCGGCCTGACATGCACGATCGTCAGCGGAAGCCCTCGCCGGACGGCGTCGCGCGCGGCCCACTCGAGCGCCGCGTAGCTACGCCATGAACCGTCGACGGCGGCGATCACAGGAAGCTCGGCGGTGGTCATGGAGTCCTCCAGGGTCCAGCGGTACACGTCCCAGGCTGTACGTGTACGGGGCATACGGCAGGGACTTTCGGCCGTGTCCGCCCCGTATCACCCCGGTCGTGTTCCGTACGCTACGGCCGGTCGGCGTCCGGCGCAGGAGCAGCCGGAGTGTGAACTGCGAAGCGGTGCGAAGCGCTGAAGCGCGTCGCGGAAGGGCACGAGCAGACAGGTTTCCGGTCTCTCCGGTCTCTCTGGACTGTCGGCTTCGGGACTTCTGCGACGCGCTTCGATTGAGGGCGATCGGGCAACGGCCGCCCTCATGGAGGAGCGGCGGGCGTATCAGCTGCCGGCGATGTACGCCGTGAGGGTGCCCAGATTCTCGATGAAGTCCGACGTGGTGATGCCCAGCGGACTGTCCTGCGGCGTATAGGGGGATTCCAACGGCGGCTTGAGCGGGTCGTAGGGCGAGGTGTCGTAGACGTCGCCCACATTGCGGCTCATATAGGCCTTGCCGTCGTACGGCGTCGCGGGTGCCGGACCCTGGTAGGGGTTGGTGATCGAACCGATCGGTGTCAGCCAGTGATCGCGGCCGCCGAGTCCCTCGACGACGGCATCGGCCTCTGCCCGGGTCACGGTCGGCAGCGACAGATCGGCGTCCCGGAACAGGTCGTCGAGACTGAGGTCGCTCATCGAGAAGTAGTCCGGCAGCTCACGCCTGCCGTGGGCGGAGAGGGGCGAGCGGGCCTTGAGGTCGGCGACCTCGGACCGGCTCATCCCCATGAGCTCCTCGTACGTCGCGTGCAGCGCGGCGGTGTCGACCTTGCGGCCGCCGCCGTAGTGGCTCGGGGTGTCCCGGTGGTCGTAGTCGTTGTAATAGGCGCCGTTGCGGATGTTGGAGCCGAAGCGGTGTACGAAGCGGGCGCGGTTGGTGCCCAGTTCGACGAAGGTCGGGTGTGTACTGGAGGCCAGCAGCGGGTTCTCCGCCTTCTGCTGGTCCGTGAGCCGGCAGCTCTCCAGCCAGGCTATGGCGTCCGGGACGCGGCGCAGGAACTCATGGTCACCGGTGAGCCGGAAGTAGGCGAAGAGCTGCGACACGTTGGTCTGAGTGGTGTGGGTGACCAGTGACCGCGGCTCGTAGGACCGGGCGCCGGCGGGAGCGCCGGCCGGTCGGCCGCCTGCTGCGCGGGCGAGGTGCTGGAGCCCCCAGCCGGCCTGCGGACCAGGCTGCTGCATGCGGTGGAGACAGGCCATGGCCCGCCTGACGTTGGGGATCAGGTCCCGGCGTCCAAGGGCGGTGATGCACATCAGCAGGAACTTGATGTTCTCGCCGAGCACGTTGTCGTTGAAGGTCACATGTCCGGTGTAGTCGCCGTCCTCCATGCCGTGCCGGATGCCGGACGGCAGCCACGACGGCAGCTCGTCCGGCCAGGGCGTCTGCTTGACGGAGCCGGAGAAGGCCGGGAAACGCTGTGGCCAGCCGCCGTCGGCGACACCGCCGCGGTACTGCGCCGCGACGACGAAGCGGATCGCACGGTCCAGGGAGGCCTCGAACTTGGGGTGCGGCCGCTCCAGTTGGAGCCGGAGGATCAGCTGAGCGGCGGTCGAGGTCGCCGCGTCGTCGAACGTGGCGTTGCCGTAGAAGTGCTGGAACTCCTCGAGACGCCACCCGTTGGCGCCGATGGTCTCGTACCACTTCCGCAGCGACCCCTGGCCCGCCGTGTCGTGGATGTAGTTCCAGCCGCCGCACGCCAGTTGGGCGTCGACAAGGGCCAGCCCGGTGCGCTTGGCCGCTCGGTAGCAGGCCTCCGATCCGGTGGCGTGGTAGGCGTCGAGCAGGCTGTGGCCGACGGACGGGGTGCCGGGCGGCTGGATCCAGCACATGGTGCGCCGGGCTTCCATCTCGCCCCAGGTGGTCGAGAGGTCCGGCAGGTAGCTCCAGACGTAGCCGCCGCCGTAGGAGACGTGCTCGTCCATGAACGTGGTGACGCGGCCGACCGCTGCAGCGACCTCGCCGCGCGTCCGTGGGGTGGCGGGAGCGGGAGCGGTGCGGGGCGTGGTGCCGGCGGCCGAGGCGCGCCCGGCCGACCCGATCACAAGTGCCGCTGCCGGTGCGACAGCGAGGCGGGAGAAATTGCGGCGGCTCACTGGCAAATGCATCGAACGACTGCCTCCACTCTGGTGGCGAAACGCGAATGAAGGGCCGCGGGGAGGCGGTCCTGGGCATGACGCAGCGTGATCCGAGGATCTCGCTCTCCATGCGAAAGGAGTTCTAGCACCATGTGATGGCGGAGCCAAGAGGTCACACACAACAACAGCGTTCATGTATGTGGAGCACGGGGGTAGTCAATCGGTCATATGCGACGCATTAGTTCGGCTATCTGGACACCACGAGTCAAGTTGAGCGTCCGGGCGGAGCCCGCTGGTCGTCACGCAGAGATATGCGCAGCCCCCTTGAGTGACGCGGTGGCCACGGCTTAAGGTCGTCCGGCGAGGGGTGATCGCGGTACTCCGGAGGGCGTACGGCGACTGCCTCCGGACGTACGACGACGGCCGCACACCCCCCGAGGGATGCTCCGGACATGGAGAACGAGCCCGCCGCATCCACCAGGACGGAACCGGTCCGCAGCAGCACGCCCGACACGCCGCCTACCGCGCCCACGGGGCGGAAGTCGAGCCCGGTGGAGCGCCTGTGTCACGCGACCGGCGCGGCGCTCGTCGTCTCCGGGCTGCTGCATCTGATCGTCTTCGCCGTCGACGGCGGCCCCTGGGACGGCCCGGTCTCCTGGCGCAAGCCCGTCACTTTCGGGCTCTCCTTCGGCCTGACGCTCATCGCGATCTGCTGGGTGGCCTCGTACGTACGCCTACGCGCCCGCACCCGTACCGTGCTGCTCGCGGTGTTCGCCGCCGACTGCGTGCTGGAGGTCGTCGGCATCACACTCCAGGCCTGGCGCGGCGTACCGTCCCACTTCAACATGGAGACCCCCTTCGACACGGCGGTCTCGATGTCGCTGGCCGTCGGCGGGGCAGTGCTGGTCGTCATTCTTACCGTCCTGGCGGTGGCCTCGTTCGTCCGGCGCCCCGAAGGTCCGACCGGTATGGCGCTCGCGCTGCGCGCCGGTTTCGCGATCCTTGTCGTCGGGCTGCTGGCGGGCGCTGCGATGATCGCCCGCGGTGTCTATCTGACGCGTACCGGGCACCAGTTGGCCGGCTACGCCTCCACGGCATCACTCAAACCGCTGCACGGAGTCAGCCTGCACGCGATCCTTGTGCTGCCCATGCTGGCCAGGGTGCTGGCCGGCACACCGTGGAGCGAATCCACCCGGCGCACCCTCGTCCGCGCCGCTGTCGGGTGCTACGCGGTGGCCGTCGTCGGGGCGCTGACATGGGCTGTCGTGGCGTACTGACGTGTCGCCCACGGAGGGTCGGCCTGATCTTCGACCCGTGTGGTGGCCGTCCGCCGGTTGGTGGTGGTGAACCGATGAGCAGGGTCACCGAAGCGGGACAACTGCCCGTCCGTAGGCGTGGATCGCCGCGTGAGCGGAATGCCCGTGCGGGCCGGCCGGTCATCCGGGAGACTTCCGGCATGAACAAGATTCCCACTATGTTCGTCCGCGACTTCGCCACTCGCCCCGCGCGCGTGCTGCCGGAGGTGACGCTCGGCTGCGAGTGGGTGCTCGCCGGGGAGGGGCGCGCGACCCGCAAGTACGACGGCACGTGCGTGATGCTCGACGAAGCAGGCGATTGGTGGGCACGGCGCGAGGTGAGACCCGGCAAGCCACCGCCGCCGAACTACGTGGTCATCTCCACCGACGACGCAACCGGAAAGACGGTCGGCTGGGAACCGATCGGTCAGTCTTCATTCGCGAAGTTCCACGCAGAGGCGGTCCGGAACATCGGACCCTGCGAGGGGATCACCGGGACCTTCGAACTGGTCGGCCCGAAGATCAACGGAAACCCGGAACGCAGTGACCTCCATCGCCTTGTCGAGCATGCCCTCGCGCGGGACGTCGCCGTGCCGGAGCTGACCTTCGAGGGCATCCGGAGCGCCGCGCTGGCCCTGGCCACGGCCGACGGGTGCGAGGGAATCGTCTGGCACCACCCCGACGGGCGGATGGCGAAGATCAAGGCGCGTGACTTCACCCCGGACCGGCCATGAGGCCGGTGCCGACCCGGCCCACGGGCCCGTATCCCCTTTCGGTGCACGCTATCGGCAGCTCCTCAGCCGCCCGGCGGTGACGGCAGGGACGGTACGGACGGGCGGGGCGGCAGGCCCGGTGCTGTCGGCCGGACGTGTCCTGGTGGATACTCCCTGCAGGCCCCGCCGGATGTTCCGGACGCCCTGGTGTGCCGCCGGAGTGATGCAGAGGCACCGTCGCCGGACACCAGCCGCAGCCTTCTCGGGCTCGGCGCCCTCACAACGACCGCTATGCACAGGAGACTTGATGGCTGACGCTTCACCGCGCCGCGCGGACGACAGCGCCGAGGACATAGGCACGACGGTTGCCCTCGACCCTGTCGAGCGGCCGCGGCCGCAGTACGCGGGCCTGTTCGTCGCGCCCCCCGACCTGCCGGCAGCCGACACCGACTGACGCATCCCCCTCCCGCACGGGCGTCAGCGGTCACGAGGAGATGGATTCGTCCTCACGGCCCCACATGAACAGGTAGCGGTTACCTCCGCCCATGAGGCGGTGGACTGGTCGGACCCCACCCATCCTTCAGAGGTGCAGGTGGTGGGGCTCCGGCCAGGAGGCCAGGTCGCCGCGTATCGCGCGAGGCGACCTGGCTGAACCACCGTCCCAGGTCGCTCACCCCGCCCTGGCCAGGATCGAAGCCGTACTGAGGGCCGTCCCGTAATCCCCGGCGGGCGCTCGACGACAGCTCCGGCACCCCGCGGCGTCGCCGGAACGCCCGAATAGCCCTCAGCCCGCCGACTCACCCGCGTGCGGGCTCAATACACCTGCCCCCACCAGGGCGAACAGCAGCGCGCCCAGCAGCACCCGGTAGATGACGAACGGCATGAAGCTCTTGGTCGTGATGAACTTCATGAACCACGCGATGACGGCGTACCCCACGCCGAAGGCGATGAACGTCGCGAAGATCGTCGGCCCCCACGACACGTGCCCCTCGCCCGCGTCCTTCAGCTCGAAGACGCCCGAGGCGAGCACCGCGGGGATCGCGAGCAGGAACGAGTAGCGGGCCGCCGCCTCGCGGGTGTAGCCCATCAGCAGACCACCGCTGATCGTGGCGCCCGAGCGGGAGACACCCGGGATCAGGGCCATCGCCTGGCAGAAGCCGAAGATCAGACCGTCCTTGACACCCAGCTCCTTGAGGGACTTCCGCTCCTTGATGGCCCGGTGCTTGCCGCCGGTCTCGTCCCGGGCTGCGAGACGGTCGGCGATGCCGAGGACGATGCCCATGACGATCAGGGTGGTGGCGATGAGCCGCAGGTCGCGGAAGGGGCCTTCGATCTGATCCTTGAAGGTCACGCCGAGGACGCCGATCGGGATGGAGCCGACGATGACCAGCCAGCCCATCTGGGCGTCGTGGTTGCTGCGCATCGACCGGTTGGTCAGCGAGCGGAACCAGGCCGAGACGATCCGCGCGATGTCCTTGCGGAAGTAGATGAGGACGGCCGCCTCCGTGCCGATCTGGGTGATGGCGGTGAACGCCGCACCCGGGTCGTGCCAGCCGGCGAACGCAGCGGTCAGCCGCAGGTGCGCGCTGGAGGAGATCGGCAGGAACTCGGTCAGTCCCTGAACGAGGCCCAGGACGAACGATTCGAACCAGCTCATGGGGCTTTGGCCATCCCGGAAGTCATCGTGCATCGGCCGACGGACAGCAGGGCCGTCGGCAACGTGCGGAGTGCGGTCATGTGAGGCAGGGGCCACGGCGGGCCCGATGATCGTCTGTCGTGCGCGGGAAGCGTATCGCCCTTGGGTGAACGGGGTGACGGCTGCCCCCGGCGATCGACCGGAGCCGGCGCTGTGCCCGGTGCCGTTCAGCGGGCGCACAGGCGGTCCGCCGACATCGCCCGCCAGGTCGTTCGGCGTCGGGACGGTTGCGCCGGCGCCGCCCGCGGATCATTCCCCGTCGGAACCGTGCCGCTTGCCCTGCGGGCCGGTCATTTCGCGCCGAGACGGTGCCGCTTGCGCCAGGCCACGACGGCCGCGCCGATCCCGGTCAGCACGATGAAGCCCATCGCGGCCAGGAACGCGGGCGACGTCGGCGACGAGGCCTCGCTGCCCGCGACGACGTATGCGGCGGTGTTCGGGACGGAACCGATCCCGGTGGCCATCAGGAACGGCGGATACCCCATCCGCGACACCGCGGCGCAGTAGTTGGCAGCCGCGAACGGCACGCCAGGGAAGAGCCGCAGTGCCAGCATCGAACGGAAGCCGTGCCGGCTCAACTGCCCGTCCGCCGCCTTCAGCCAGCGCCCGCGCAGCAGCGTACGGAGCGCGTCCTGCCCCAGCACCCTGCCCAGGCCGAACGAGATGCCCGCGCCCAGCACGGTGCCCGCCAGCGCGGCGGCCAGACCGGCCTGCGAACCGAAGAGCGCCCCCGCGGCCAGATTGAGCAGCGGCCGCGGCACGAATGCCACGGTGCACACCCCGTACGCGACGCCGAACAGCGCAACCGCAGTGCCGCCGCTGCTCAACCGGGTCGGCCAGCCGGTGGCCAGCAACCGCTGCGGTTCGAGCAGCAGCATCGCTGCCGCAGCGGCCAGCAGCAACACCACGAGCAGCGAGAACCGGGACCAGGGCGAGCGCAGCGCCCTCGAACAGCGCACGGCCAGGCCGGTGGCGGACCGCGCGTCGGGGAGGGGGTCGAGCATTCGGGGAGACTAACCGACACCCTTGTGTGATCGCCGTAATGTGCCCCGTACGGGCCGCCCCGTCGGCAGCAAGAGACTTCGGCGGCGGTGCCAGGTGCCGGCTCCCACCGCTGTGGGTGCGTGGACATGAAGCAGCTCCGAAGTTCGCCGGCCGGGGGATGAACTCCCTTACCGGGGCTGCCGGAACGACCGGAGAGAAAACCATTCGACGGCTCCGCGGCCGTCGGCCATGATCGGACCCATGTTCCGGTACGCCTTCCTCGCAGCGCAGTCCGCAGTCGCGGACGCGCCGAAGGCTGCCGTCGTCCCCCCTGTCGATGTTGCCGCCGCGTTCGCCGCTGCCGCAGCAGCAGTTGACGCAGCAGCGTTCGCCGCTGCCGCAGCACCCTTCGGCGGCGCCCGAAGCTGACCCTCCCCCGACAGTCCGGCGGACCCCGCAAGGGGAGGGTCGGCAGGGCCCTGGGGTCTTCTCTCTCAGCTTCGTATCCAGAAGGAATCGAGCCATGCCCAAGACGGCATACGTGCGCACCAAGCCGCACCTCAACATCGGAACCATGGGCCACGTCGACCACGGCAAGACCACCCTGACGGCGGCCATCACCAAGGTCCTCAGCGACCGTGCCGGCAGCAGCACCTCGTACGTCTCGTTCGACCGGATCGACCGGGCGCCCGAGGAGGCGCAGCGCGGCATCACCATCAACATCGCGCACGTCGAGTACGAGACCGACACCCGCCACTACGCGCACGTCGACATGCCCGGCCATGCCGACTACGTCAAGAACATGGTCACCGGCGCCGCGCAGCTCGACGGGGCGATCCTCGTCGTGTCCGCGGTCGACGGGATCATGCCGCAGACCGCCGAGCACGTCCTGCTCGCCCGTCAGGTCGGCGTCGACCACATCGTCGTCGCCCTCAACAAGGCCGACGCGGGCGACCCCGAGCTGACCGACCTGGTCGAGCTGGAAGTCCGCGAGCTGCTCTCCGCGCACGGCTACGGTGGCGACGGCGTCCCCGTCGTCCGGGTGTCGGGTCTGAAGGCGCTGGCGGGCGACCCGCGCTGGACCGCGTCGGTCGAGGCGCTGCTGGACGCAGTCGACACGTACGTACCGATGCCGGTGCGCTACACCGACGCGCCGTTCCTGCTGCCCGTGGAGAACGTCCTGACCATCACCGGCCGGGGCACGGTCGTCACCGGGGCCGTCGAGCGCGGCACCGTCCGCGTCGGCGACCGGGTGTCCGTGCTCGGGGCGGACATCGAGACGGTCGTCACCGGTCTGGAGACCTTCGGGAAGCCGATGGAATCCGCGCAGGCCGGCGACAACGTGGCGCTGCTCGTGCGCGGGGTGGAGCGTGACCGGGTCCGCCGCGGCCATGTGGTGGCGGCGCCCGGCAGCGTGACGCCCTGCCGTCGCTTCACCGCGCAGGTGTACATCCTGTCGGCGCGGGAAGGCGGCCGGACCACACCGGTGGCCACCGGCTACCGGCCGCAGTTCTACATCCGTACCGCGGACGTGGTCGGCGACATCGACCTCGGCGAAGCGGCAGTGGCTCGTCCCGGCGACACGGTCACCATGACCGTCGAGCTGGGCCGTGACACACCGCTGGAGTCCGGCCTCGGCTTCGCGATCCGGGAGGGCGGCCGCACGGTCGGCGCGGGCACCGTGACCGCCCTGCTCTGATCGGTACCCGGCCACGCAACGGACCCGGCCCCCGCGCCACAAGGGGGGCGGGTCCGTTGCCATGCGCAAGACTGACGGCATGGCAGACATTGCACTGGTGCTCGGAGCCGGCGGCGTCACCGGAAGCGCGTGGGAGACCGGGATCCTGTACGGACTCGCCGAGGCGGGTACGGACCTGTCCACCGCCGACCTCATCATCGGCAGCTCCGCCGGGGCCGTCGTCGGCGCCCAGCTCGCCTCCGGACTCGGCCTCCCGGAACTGTACGCCCGCCAGCTCGCCGATCCGCAGGGCGAGACCGGTGGCAGGCTCGGCACGGCCACGCTCATGCGCTACGCCCGGGCCGTGCTGACCGCGGGAACCCCCGAGGCGTACGGGCGGAAGCTGGCCCGAATGGCGCGGGAGGCCCGGACCGGAATCACCGCCGCCGATCGGCGGGCTCTGATCGCGAGCAGGCTGCTGACGCCCGAGTGGCCCGAGCGGCAGCTGCGCATCACCGCCGTCCACGCGACCACCGGGGAACTCCACACGTTCGACAGGGACAGCGGTGTCCCGCTCGCGGACGCCGTCACCGCCAGCTGCGCCGTACCCGCGGTCTGGCCGGTTGCCACCATCGACGGCCAGGACTGGATCGACGGCGGGGTCTACTCCCCGGCCAACGCCCATCTGGCGGCCGGATGCGAGCGCGTCGTTGTCATCGCACCGACGGCCACCGGCAACAAGGTGATCGTCTCGCCCCGGTCGCAGGCCACCGACCTCGAAGCGAGGGGCGCCCGGGTCGCCGTCATCACCCCGGACGCGGCCGCCAGGAAGGCATTCGGCCGCAACCCCCTCGACCCGAGCCGCCGGGCGGCCGCCGCGCGAGCCGGACTCGCCCAGTCCGCGACGTACACCGAGAAGGTCGCCGCGGTTCTGAGCGGCTGAACCCGCACCCCACAATGGAAGGGTGAACGAGCCGATACCTGTGATCCGGGACGTGGATCAGGGCACCGCCAGACTGCTTCCCGATGTGGACCGGGACCGGGCCTGGCTGCTCACCGTCGACGGCGCACCCCAGTCGTACGTCGACCTCGACGATCCGGCCCATGTGGAGTTCGAGTACGCGCGACGGCTCGCCCATGTCCTGGACTGCGCCGGGGAGCCGGACGCGCCCCTCGACGTACTCCATCTCGGCGGCGGCGCACTCACCTTGCCGCGCTATGTCGTCGCGACCCGACCGGGCTCCCGGCAGATCGTCGCCGAAGCCGACCGTGGCCTTCTCGACCTCGTCACCGAGCAGCTGCCGGTCCCCGACGGCAGTGGGGTCACCGTGCACGCCAGGGATGCCCGCGGTCTGCTGGAGGAGACACCGGCCGCATCCGTGGACGTGCTGATCGCGGATGTCTTCGGTGGCTCACGGGTGCCCGCGCACCTCACCTCGGTCGAGTATGCGAGGGCGGCCGGGCGGGCGCTGCGGGACGACGGCCTCTATGCCGCCAACCTCGCCGACAGCTCGCCCTTCGGCTTCCTCCGGTCGCAGCTCGCCAACTTCGCGGCCGTCTTCGACGAGCTCGCTGTGATCGCCGAACCGGCGGTGCTGCGCGGCAGGCGCTTCGGGAATGTCGTCCTGGTGGCCTCCCGCAGTCCCTTCGACATCGCGACCCTGGCCCGCCGCTGCGCGGCCGACGCCTTTCCGGCCCGGGTCGAGCACGGCGTTGCGCTGGACCGGCTCATCGGCGCGGCCCGGCCGGTCGGGGACGCGGACGCGGTGCCGTCACCCGAGCCGCCCGACGGCGCCTTCACCATCGGCTGACGGTGCCTTCCCGGCCGCGGCGGACGGCCCCGCGGCCACCGGCACGGTGGCGGCCGTCCGGCGGGTGAGGTTGCGTACGTCGGGTACGAACAGCACGGCCCCCGTGACCAGCACGATCAGCACGGCGCAGCCCCAGAGCGCCTGGCCTCGTCCGACCAGGTCCTCCACCGGACCGGCGACCGCGGTGGACAGCGGCAGCATCGCCACCGATCCGAACCAGTCGTACGCCGAGACGCGCGACAGTTTCTCCTCCGGGATCTCCTGGTGCATGGCCGTCATCCAGGAGACCCCGAACACCTCGATGGCGATGCCGCTGACGAACATCACCGCGCTGAGCCCGGCCACCGGCAGCGGCACCGCGAGCGCCGCCGACGGCAGAGCCAGCGGGAAGACGCAGAGCGTCCCGGCGAGCAGCAGCCGCCGGGGCTTCCAGCGCATCATCAGCAACGCCCCGCACAACGTGCCGACCCCGAATGCGGCGAGCGCGAAACCCCAGGGGCGGGCGCCGCCGAGCTCGTCCCTGGCGACCAGCGGCCCGTACACCGACTCGGCGGCCCCGACCACCGCCACCACCACGGAGAACTGCGCCACGATGGACCACAGCCAGGGGCGGCCGATGAACTCCTGCCAGCCTTCGCGCAGATCCGAGAGCAGCCCGCCGCCCGGTGCGCGCGACGGGATGTGAGCGACATCGAGGAAGGCGCGCAGCGCCCCGGCCACCGCGAACGCCGCGGCGTCGACGGCCAGCACCCAGCCCGGGTTCATCGCCGCGATCATGGCGCCACCGAGCGCCGCACCACCGATGGCGGCGCCGTGCATCGACATCCGGAAGAGAGCAAAAGCGCGGCTGGCCTGCTCGCCGCTGACGCTGGACATCAGCATGCCCTCGGCCGCCGGGTTGAAGAACGCCTGCCCGGTGCCGCACGCCGCGGTGAGCACCATCATCTGCCACAGCTTCGGATCGCCGGCCAGGACCAACCAGGCGAAGGCGGCCTGCGAGACGCAGTTGAGGGCGTTCGCCGCGACCATCACCCGGTGGCGCGGCAATCGGTCGGCGATGGCGCCGCCGATGAGCAGGAACACGACCAGGGGCGCGGTACGGGCAGCGGCCACCAGGCCGACGTCGCCGCCGTCACCGCCCGACTCCAGCACGGCGAACGCCGCCGCGATCAACGCGCCATGGGTCCCCAGGCCCGTGATGATCGCGGCGGCGGTCAGCAGACTGTAGTTGCGCCCGGCCCAGGCGGGGCGGCGCATTCGGGACGGGGGAACGGAAGCAGGAGTCACCAAGGGACTATCCCTGTCCGGACCCCGACCTGCCAAATGCGCTGCCCGGGCGGTACGCGGAGCGGATGTGGATCAGGAGCCGGTCAGACGTGCATCAGGGCTTGGTGACTTCCGTGAGCCGCAAGGTGCTGAGGATCTTCTGGATCGTGGTGTCCGGAAGTTCGCCCTCCACGTCCGCTCCGGCGTAGAGGATCCACGAGGAGTACTCACCGTTCTTGTTCTTGAAGGAGAACGCGATCGACTTGCCGTCGCTGTCGCACTTGTTCTTCTTGGTGACGCCGGGCGCGGTGGCCGTGACGACACTGCCGGTGACACCGGACTCGGTGGTGTACGGCTTGGGCTTGCCGATCTTGATGGTGCCCTTCGGCATGTGCTGCGCATAGGCGGCCCACACCCAGTTCGCGGCCTCGTTCGTGGCGGCCTCGTCGGTGCTCTTCGCACCCTGGGCGCCCTTGGTGCCGACACCGGCCAGGCTCATGTCCTCCTTGGTGCCGTCCTTGTCGGGATCGTCGACGCACCACTTGCTCTTGTAGTACGCCGGCGCGGTGAAGCCGACCGCGGGCGACCCGTCGCCCTTCTTGTCGTCCTCGAAGCCGGAGAAAATGCCGGGTGCGGAGACCTCCCAGTCACCGGGCACGTCGAACTGGGTGCCCCACTTGGGGTTGGTGACGACCTTCCAGCCGGCGATGAGGGGCTTGGCGTCACCGTCGGTGCCTCGCGGGTTCGCCTCGGGCGAGGACGCGCCGTCTGACGGCTTCGGGGAGGACGACGACTTCCCGTCATCGGCGACGTCCGTACCGCCCTTGTCGTCGTTCTTGTTCATCACCACGACACCGGTGACCACGGCAGCCACGACCACGGCGGTGGCCGCGACGATCGCGACGACGGTCGTCGACTTCTTCTTGTTGTCGCCCGGCTGCGGCGCACCGGGCGGACCGGGAACCGCGTACTGCGGCACGGTCGGCTGCTGGTAGGGGTTCGGCTGCGGATATCCGGGCTGCTGCCCCTGCTGCGGGTAACCCGGCTGACCCTGCTGCGGGTAACCGGGCTGGCCCGGCTGCTGCCCCTGCTGCGGGTAACCCGGCTGCTGCCCCGGCTGGCCCTGCTGCTGATATCCCGGCTGCTGATAGGGATTCGGCTGCTGGTACCCCGGCTGCTGGTACGGGTTCTGACTCTGGTCCTGCGGGTTCTGCTCGCCCCCGGGCGGCTGCTGTCCTGGCCACATGGCGAGTAACGATAGAGGGGCGGCGGCCGGTCGGCTACGGCCGCCCCCGCGAGGGAACGGTCAAGGCGGCCGCCTCGTGGGCGTCTTGAGGGGAGCGGGGATGGTCAAACGGTTCTACTCGTGAGTAACATTCGGCGCATGAGCGCTGAACAGATGACAGTCGGAGACATGCTCGTCGCCACCGTTCCGATGGCCAGGACCCTCAATCTGGAGTTCCTCGAGACGACCGCGGAGCGTGCGGTCGTCCGCATGCCCGACCAGGCGGACTATCACAACCACGTCGGCGGGCCGCATGCCGGAGCGATGTTCACGCTCGCCGAGTCGGCGAGCGGTGCGATCGTCATCGCCGCCTTCGGCGACCAGATGTCGCGCGCCGTACCCCTCGCCGTGAAGGCGGAGATCGGCTACAAGAAGCTGGCGATGGGCGTCGTCACCGCGACCGCGACCCTGGGTCGGCCGGTGGCGGACGTCGTCGCCGAACTCGACGAGGGCAAGCGTCCCGAATTCCCCGTCACCATCGAGATCCAGCGCGCGGACGGCGCGGTGACCGGTGAGATGACCGTCGTCTGGACACTCCGCCCGAACGCCTGAGGACCGCACCGCCCGACCTGGGCCGTCCCACCCCTGACGAGGGCGGGGGCGGCCCTTCGCGCTGTCCGGGCGGCTGGTGGGACGGGTAGGCTGCCCGCCGTGCGCCGATGTTGCCGGCGGGCGACAGCACATCAGCACGGGAGGAACCGGCGTTGCACATCCAGGAGTGGCTGGAGACAGTCCCCGCGGTCAGCGTGTACGTCCTGGTGGGCGTCGTCATCGGTCTGGAGAGCCTGGGCATTCCGCTGCCCGGTGAGATCGTCCTCGTCAGCGCGGCACTGCTGGCCGCCGGGCACAGCGGCATCAATCCGGTGATCCTCGGTGCCTGCGCCTCCGCCGGAGCGATCATCGGGGACTCGATCGGGTACGCCATCGGGCGCAGGGGCGGCCGGCCGCTGCTCGCCTGGCTCGGCGGCAAGTTCCCCAAACACTTCGGTGCGGACCAGATCGCCATGGCGGAGCGGTCGTTCCAGAAGTGGGGTATGTGGGCGGTGTTCTTCGGCCGCTTCGTCGCACTGCTGCGCATCTTCGCCGGACCGCTGGCCGGCGTCCTGCGGATGCCGTACTGGAAGTTCCTGATCGCCAATGTGCTCGGCGGCATCGTCTGGGCGGGCGGCACCACGGCCGTCATCTACTCGGTGGGAGTTGTCGCCGAGGCCTGGCTGAAGCGTTTCTCCTGGCTCGGACTGGTGGTCGCGGTGCTGATCGGGCTGACCTCGATGCTGGTCCTCAAGAGCCGCGCCAAGAAGGCGGCGGCGCAGTCCGGGGAGCGCACCGCAGCCGAAGCGGAAACGGTGCCGGCGGCGGACTGAGCCACCCGCCCGGCGGCTCGGGCCGGCGGCTCGTACGGCGGTCAGTCCTGGTGCGCCTGGCGGTGCGCCTTGGCCAGCTCGACGTAGCCCACTGCGTTGAACTTGATGCCCTCGAGCTCCTCCTCGGTCAGCTCGCGCTTGACCTTGGCCGGCACGCCCGCGACGAGCGAACCGGGCGGCACCCGCATCCCCGGCGGGACCAGTGCCTGAGCGGCGATCAGCGACCCGGCGCCGATGTGCGCCCCATTGAGAACCGTGGCCCCCATGCCGACCAGGACGTCGTTCTCGACGGTGCAGCCGTGCAGTACGGCGTTGTGGCCGACCGAGACGCGCTCGCCGACCGTGACGGGGAACCCGGGGTCGGCATGGACGCTGCAGTTGTCCTGGATGTTGCTGTCGGTACCGATGGTGATGGGAGCGCAGTCGGCCCGCAGCACCGCCTGGTACCAGGCGCTGGAGCCCGCGGCCATGGTGACCTCGCCGATCACGACGGACGTCGGTGCGGTGAAGGCCGCCACGTCGATGTCCGGTTCGTGGCCGCCCAAGCCCGTGATCAACGCCTGCTCTGCCATCGCCCGTTCCTCCGTGTTCCGGTTCGTTCGGCCCCGTGGTCCGGCCGCCGTTGTTCGATCGCCCTTGTTCGATCGAGCCAGGGGAACGGTATGCGACGGCCCTACGCCCCGCGGAGTGGGGTGAACATCACAGGACACCGCGGTGATCGTTCCGGCCGTGCCGACTACCGTGAGCGAGTGCCGAAGAACAGCAACACGTTCTCATCCCTCACCGCCTGGCGGCGCCGTGTCCTGTCCCGCGCCGTCCACCGCGGCTGGCGTGCGATCCAGGAAGCGGGCGCGATCACCGCCCAGCATCCGGGTGGGCTCCGGTTCGGCCGCATCGGCGAGGGGACCCGGCTGGCCTTTCCGCAAGGCACCGTCTTCGGTGAGCCCTGGATCGAGCTCGGCGGCCACTGCATCATCGGCGAGCAGGTCACCCTGACCGCCGGACTGATGCCGGACCTGGACCTCGGTTCCGCGCCGATCCTGACCCTGGGCGACGGTGTGGTGCTCGGCCGCGGCAGCCATGTCGTCGCCGACACCACGGTGACCATCGGCTCGAACACGTACTGCGGGCCGTACGTCTACATCACGTCCACCAACCACAGTTACGACGATCCGCACGAGCCGGTCGGCAGACAGTGGCCACGCATGGAGCCGGTCGCCATCGGACCGGGCTGCTGGATCGGCACGGGCGCGGTGATCCTGCCGGGGGCCCGGCTCGGCCGCAACGTGGTGGTCGCGGCAGGTGCGGTGGTCCGCGGAGAGGTACCCGACCACGCGGTGGTGGCCGGGGCACCGGCACGTGTCGTACGCAGCTGGGACCCGGTGAAGGGCTGGCAGCCGCCCCTGCGTACGCCCGCTCCGGTACCGATCCCGGCCGACGTCACGCCGGAACAGCTGTTGGCCGTGGCGGAGCTCGAGGAAAGGCCCTAGGGTCGGCTCGGCTTCCTACCCGGTGGCGAGCAGTACGGTCCCCACCAGGGCCAGCCCGGCCCCCGCCGCCTGCACCCCGCGCAGCCGTTCGCCCAGGACGCCGCGGGCGGCCAGCGCCGTGACCACCGGGTAGAGCGAGGCCAGGACGGCGGCCACGGTGACGGGGCCGTGCTGCGCGGCGATCGAGTAGGTGCCGTTGGCCGCGACATCGGCGAGGCCGACGAACGCCAGCGCGGGCAGCGCGGCCAGCAGTACGGCCGCCCCGCCCTCCGCGGGCAGTGCGCGCGCCCCGCGCCGTACCGATACGTACAGCGCCGCGCCGCCCACCGCGATGTTGGTGAGGCGCTGCACGAAGAGCGCCAGGAACAGACCGGTGACCGTCGTGGACGCCTCCGCGATCAGCGACATCACCGCCCCGAAGCCGAACGCTGCCACCAGTGTCAGCAGCACCGCCTGTCGCTGCACGGGCGCCCCGCGCAGCTCCGGTCCACCGGCCAGCACGATGCCCGCGATCGCGACGCCGACTCCGGCGAACTGCAGCAGCCCGGGCCGCTCGCCGATGATCAGTCCGACACTCACCGGCACCGCTACGCCCAGCGAGCCGAGTGGCGAGACGACGCCCATGGGGCCGAGCGCCAGCGCCTTGTAGAAACTCAGCATGGCCACCGGGCCGACCGCACCGGCGGCCACGGCGAACCAGAGCTGACCGCCGGCCTCGCTCCAGCCGCCGGTGGCGACCACGATGATGCCCAGTACGACCGCCGCGACGGTCTGCGAGGCGACGACCACGGTGAGCGCGGGCGTACGCCGGGTGAGCAGGCCGCCGCCGAAGTCGGCCAGCCCCCACAGCAGGCTGGTGGCCAGGGCGAACAGTGCTGTCATCGGCATGCCTCGCAGTACAGTGCGGTGAACGGTTGGGTGCACCACACCGTAGTGCAGTATTTTTGACTCTGTCATCCAGAATATTGGACGGAACGTGTCTGACCTCGACCAGCTGACCCAGTCGCTCGCGCGCAACCTCAAGCGCTGGCGCGGCGAACGTGGCTTCACCCTGGATGCCCTCGCCGCGCGCGCGGGGGTCAGCCGCGGCATGATCATCCAGATCGAGCAGGCGCGCACCAATCCGAGTGTCGGCACCACGGTCAAGCTCGCCGACGCCCTCGGTATCAGCATCACCACCCTGCTCGACTACGAACAGGGATCGCATGTCCGGCTGGTGCCCGAGAGTCAGGCGGTGCGCATGTGGTCCACCGAGGGGGGCAGTTCCACCACCCTGCTCGTCGGTACGGAGGCCAGGGGCCCGATCGAACTCTGGTCCTGGCGTCTGATGCCCGGCGACGGCAGCACCTCCGACCCGCACCCCGAAGGCACCGTCGAACTGCTCCACGTCACGGCGGGCGTGCTCACCCTCGAAGTCGACGGCGAGACCCACTCCGTACCCGCGGGCACCTCCGCCACCTTCGAGGCCCACCACCCGCACGCCTACCGCAACCAAGGCTCCGAACCGGCCGAGTTCACGATGGCGGTGTCCATCCCGCCCGTACGCTGAGACGCCCGATCGGCGGCCGTGCGGTCGCTGTTAGCGTGGCGCGTATGCGCGCACCCATCGGCACCTTCGAGAATGCCGCCCCCGCCGTCGACCGCATCGACCTCCTCACCCCTCCGGTCGCCGAGGCCGTGCGCGAGGGGTGGGGCGGTGTTTCCGCCGACCGGATCCTCCATGTCGACACGGACCCGGAGATCGCGGACACGGCGGTCTTCGTCACCCACCACGGCGCCGACCTGCTCGACCGGTCGGCCAACTGCGTCGTGGTGGCCGGCAAGCGCGGCGGCGAGGTCACCCTGGCAGCCTGCGTCGTCCTCTCCCGCACGCGCGTCGATGTGAACGGGGCGGCCCGCAAGCATCTCGGCGCCCGCAAGGCGTCGTTCGCCTCCATGGACACGGCGGTCGGCGAGACCGGCATGGAGTACGGGGGCATCACCCCGATCGGACTCCCGGCCGGCTGGCCGCTGCTGCTCGATCCCGCAGTGGTGGACGAGGAGTGGGTACTGATCGGCAGCGGCAGCCGCCGGGGCAAGCTGATCGTCCCGGGGAAGGCGCTCGCGGCCCTGCCGAACGCGGTGCTCGTCGAGGGGCTCGGCGTCACGGTGTGAGGCGCCGACGCCTCTGTTCGAAGTCGTCGGGGTGTCGCGGCCGACGCAACTGTGCGACATCCCGTGAGTTCTTCTGAGCCTCGCTGATTCCCTGGCCGCATGGCCAGGGGCTTCTTCCTCCTTCGGGTGCTCTGTGGCCTTGTGACGTAACTTCGGGATTCTTGAAGCGTTCTCACCTCGTCCGACCGATCCGCAGTCGGGCCGAAGGCGAGGAGGCTCGGGTTGGCGGCGCTGGCAGTCGTACGGGACCTGCGTGAGCACTGGGCACCGGTGTCGGCGGAGGAGCTGGAGCGGTTCGAGACCGACGTGCTGTCCGGGTTTGTCCTTGCGCGGGCCTCGGCTGGCCTGGCGGACGGCACGATCCGTGGGGACGTCGGGCACCTGGACCAGATCAGGTCCTGGTTCGGCCGGCCCCTGTGGGACATGGAGCCCGCTGACGCTGACGCGTACTTCGGGAAGGTGCTGCGGAACTCGCCCAGCGGCACCCGGCTGGCCCGGTCGCAGGCGCTGACGACGTACTTCATGTTCCTGGAGCTGCGGCACAAGGTCGAGCTCCACCGGATGACCGGCCGGGTTGTTGAGTGCCCGATCGACGAGATGAACCGGCCGCGCGGGGCCAAGGACGCCCACTTACGGATCCCGCCGAGCGAGCCGGAGGTCGGGACACTGTTCACGGGCTGGGGCGGCGAGCTGGCGACGTGCCGCAAGTTCGCCCCTACGGCCAGGAACTACACCGCCTCGAAGCTGATGTCCCAGGTCGGCCTGCGGGTGAGCGAGGCATGCAAGCTCGACCTGGCCGACATCAAGTGGGACCTGGGCCGCTTCGGCAAGCTCCACGTTCGCCACGGCAAGGGCGCCCGTGGATCGGGGCCACGTGAGCGGATGGTGCCGTTAATCAACGGCGCTGATCGGACGCTTCGATGGTTCATCGAGGACGTCTGGGGCCAGTTCGACGACGACCACACACGCCCTGGTGCCCCGCTGCTTCCCTCCGAGCGAAAGAACACCGACGGCTCCTCCCGCCGGGTGGGCGACGACGCCCTGCGAAGCGGGCTCAAGGATGCCGCCAAATCACACCTGCCGGGGTGGGGCGAGAGGCTGACTCCGCATGTCCTGCGGCACTTCTGCGCGTCGCAACTCTACGGAAACGGGCTTGACTTGCTCGCAATCCAGGAGGTTTTGGGGCACTCCTGGATCGCCACGACCATGCGATACATCCACGTCCAGCAGACCCGGGTTGAAGATGCCTGGGTCGCCGGGACGGAACGGGCCGCGAAGCGGCTGGAAGGACTGGTCCGATGAGGTGGAACCTACGGCTGACCGCCGCGAACAAGGGCGTCTGGAAAGCCTCCGAGCTCCAGCGGAGCCTGGCAGAGCACGGCCTGGTGATCTCGGCCGGGAAGATGTCCGGACTGTGGTCCGGCCAGCCCGTCTCACTCAAGCTGGAGGACCTGGACGTCATCTGCGTCGCCCTCGGCTGCGAAATCAGCGATCTGCTGATCCCCGAGCCGGAGAAAGTCCGGCGCCCCGGCGAGGAGACCGGCCTGCAGGCCGCCGTTGCGGCTGGCCCGGCCCCGGTGGTGGTTCCGCGTCGCCGTGACGGCCGGTCTCTGCCACCGATGTGATGGCCTACGTTCTGCCGGCGGGCAAGTGCAAACCGCCAGCCAGTTGCCCGACCTGCTTCGGCTGGGGCGTGCTGCCCGGCCGCGCCTGCGGCGCATGCGAGAGTTTCCGCCGCAACGAGGAGCCTGCCGAGTGCAGGGGTTGTCGGCGAACAGTGCGGTTGAAGAAGGGCTACTGCCGTCTGTGCTGGCATCAGGCGAGCCAGGACGCCAGGGGGCAGGTCACCGTCTTGGAGCCCTACTTGGAGAAGGTGCAGCACCATCAACTGTTTTTCACCAACCTCCACCGTCCGCGTCAGCCCGGCCCTCCCAGAGGTAAGCAGGGACGACGTTGGGGTCGCCCGCGCCACGCCGACCCGACCCCCGCCCACCGGCCGGTCCCCGGTTGGCTCCAGCCGCCGCTGTTCGAGGCCCGCCGAGATTTCACCCGGTTCAATCGTCAGGAACATGCCCGGCTCGACAACCCGTGGCTGGCCTGGGCCCGGCATACCACACATCGTCTCGGCGAAGCGCATGGCTGGCCTCGCGGTGTCCGCCTCGACGTTGGCCGAGCCCTGGTCATCGTGCTGTCCGGCCATGTCAGCGGCGAAGTCGTGCGGCACTCCGAGGTCTTCCCGGCCCTGCGGTCCCGCGGGCTCAGCGTCCAACGCACAGTGGAAGTACTCGCCGAGATCGGCGTCTTCCAAGACGACCGGACGCCGTTGTTCGAACAGTGGCTGGAGCGCAAGCTCGAAGGCATCGCCCCCGGAATCCGCCGCGACGTGGAGCACTGGGCTCGCCTCCTGCACGACGGTGGCCCCAGATCACAGCCCCGCGACGAGGCCACGGTCTGGGGCTATCTCAACCGGATCCGTCCCGTCCTGCTGGAGTGGTCTGTCCCCTATGGCCATCTGCGCGAGGTGACACGCGACGACGTCCTCACCCAGCTCGATGCTCTCCACGGCAGCCAGCGACGGCACACGCTCATCGTGCTGCGGTCGCTGTTCGGCCGAGCGAAGAAGAGCGGCACCATCTTCAAGAATCCGACCAGCCGCATCCGTGTTGGCCAGCACGAGTACGGCATCCTCCAACCCCTGGAGCCCGAGCACGTCAACAACTCCGTTGCCGCGGTCGCCAAGCCGGCGGACCGGCTGGTCCTCGCGCTCGCCGCGGTGCACGCCGCGCGATCCGGTGCGATCCGGCGCCTTCAACTCGACGACCTCGACATTGGCAATCGCAAGCTCGTGATCGACGGCCGCGTCCGGCCTCTGGACGCGCTGACACTGCACGTCGCCCGCGAGTGGCTGGACCACCGACGCTGCCGCTGGCCCGACACCGCTAACCCGCACCTGCTGATCAACAAGTTCACCGCCTTGGGCACCGGCCCGGTCAGCGCGGTCTCCCTGACCAAACCGCTTCGCGGCCAGGCCGCCACCCTGGAACAGTTCCGCGTCGACCGGCAGCTCGAAGAAGCCCTCGTCCATGGCCCCGACCCCCTCCACCTCGCCGAGGTCTTCGGACTCGATGCGAAGACCGCGATTCGCTACACGGACTCCGCGCGGGCGCTGCTGGAACAGGCCGCTGAACAACAGCTTCGATGAAACCTGCTCGACCAGACGCACGATGAAGGCAATCATGTGCGAGTGACCTCGACCGAAGCAGCAGCAATCGCTCTACAGGACCATGCCGTCCTCTGGAGCATGGGCGAGATCCGCGCAACCGACGTCGTCACTACTGCCTGTGATGCACTCGTTGCCGGCCTCGACAGTCCTGCCCTGCGGATCTTGGCCGCGTGCACACGCGCGGAGGCGGATTACGAGGTCCCCGACCTCCTTCCGCCGGCACTCGACGAACTGGGCCTCATCTTCCACCCAGCGGGCAGCGTTGCCGGACAGGAAGCCGCCGCGCGTGCACTTGCCGCCCGGATGCTGGTCGGCGAGCTGACACCACGCGAGCTGGCCTTCCGGATCCACGGTCGTTTCGGGCACGATCTGCCTCTGGTTGAACGACTCGCCAACCTGGATGACGATTACGACGTCCTCGAATACGGCGACAGAACACAGGCGCAGGTCGACGCCGAGGTCACGGCCGAAGCTCTTCGGCTTGTACGGCATCCTCGTGTTCCAACCGAACCCACGGGTCTACCGACCTGAAGCAGACCGGTGGACCCGTGGGTTCAAGCTGAAGGACCTTCGGTTTCCTTGAACCCACGGAGATCTCGGGGTGCCGGTAAGAACGCTGTCACCAGCCGCAAACGGAGGTAATCAGTCCTCTGACCTGGTGGGTTGGGGCAGTTCCGGCGTGCTCGTCGCCTCAGCGAGTGCGAGGCGACCACCCTTGAGTTCGGGCACGTAGTTGTAGATGGTGTTGCGGGAGACGCCGAGGAGCTTGGCGATCGAGGTGACGGTGTTCTCCGGGCGGGCGAGTAGGTCGCGGGCGTGACGTACCTGCTCCTCGGTCATCGCCGGCGGGCGGCCGAGTCGGGCGCCGCGGGCGCGGGCGGCGTCCAGGCCCTCATTGGTGCCCTGCACGATGAGTTCGCGGATGAACTCCGCCAGGGCCGCGAACACGTGGAAGACCAGGCGCCCGCCGGGCGTGGTCGTGTCGAGCGCCTCGTGCAGCGAGGTGAAGCCGACGCCACGCTTGCGCAGGCCGGACACGATCGCGATGAGGTCCTGGATGGAGCGGCCGAGCCGGTCCAGTGACGGGACGACGAGGGTGTCGCCCTCGCGCAGGTAGTCGAGGGCCTTCCACAGTTCATCGCGTTCGGCGTTCTTGCCGGACTTCTTGTCGGAGAAGATCCGGATGCACCTTGCTTCGGTGAGTGCGTGGATCTGCCGGTCGAGCAACTGTCCCTTGGTGGACACGCGTGCGTATCCCACGAGGCTGCCGGTCCGTACGGCCGGAACGGGTGCGAGGAGATCGGCGGTGTCGTCGTCCTGGGGTCGCTGCACCTGCCAGATCGTACAGAAAAGGGTGCTCCTCAGGTTCTTGAGCACATCGACTTTCTGACACCGTTTTATAGGCATGATCCGGCGTCGATACCGCCGCGCGCCGCAGCTTACCGATCTTGCTCATCAACCGGTCGGTTGATGAGCAGTGGCACCTTGCAGGCAAACCGCAAAGACTTCTTCGCGAAGGAACCTTTACGAAGAACTCTTTGCGGTCTAACGTGTGCGGTATGACCGACGCATCGAAGAGGCCGGATGGCCCGAGGGCTGAAGAAGACTCGATTGTGCTGGATGCCAAGGGGCTGCGTGCCCTGGCACATCCGGTGCGCGTGCAGCTGGTGGAGCTGCTGCGGAAGTACGGCCCGTCGACGGCTACCCGCCTCGCCGAGCGGCTGGGCGTGAATTCCGGGACGGCTAGCTACCACCTGCGCCAGCTCGGCGCGGCCGGCTTCGTCGAGGAGGATGCCGAACGCGGCAACGCGCGAGAGCGCTGGTGGCGTTCGGTACATCAGACGACGGAGATCAACGACCGGGATCTGGCCGATCAAGAGCCCGAGGCCGCGCTGGCGTATCTGCAGTCCGTCGCCGCCACTTACACCCTTCGCACTCAGCAGACGCTGAACGAGCTGCAGACGATGCCCCGTGCGTGGCATGGCACCTTCGACATGAGCGACTGGGCCCTGCGGCTCACGCCCGAAGAAGCCGTCGCCCTGCGCCAGGAGTTGAGGGCCGTCATCGCCCGCTACCGGCGGGATACGCCAGAGGCGGCGGCGAGTGCCCCCGAGGGAGCCGAGCGGGTCGCCGTGATCACGCAGGTCCTGCCCGAACTGGACGTGCCTGCCGCGTCGTCGCTCCCTACCGGCCCTCAGGAAGCGGAAGGAAGCCCGACGTCATGACCGACGACGCCTCGGAGGCCGGCGGCATACCCGGCAAGAGGTCCTTACGGCCGCTGGCCGGGGTACTGGCGGCCATGGCCGTGTCGCTCACCGGTACGCGGATCTCCGTCGTGGCACTGCCCTGGTTCGTCCTCGTCACGACCGGCAGCGCCACCCAGACCGGACTGGTCGCCTTCTGTGAGATGACCCCCTACGTGCTGGTTAAGGCGTTCACCGGACCACTGGTGGACCGGATCGGCCCCCGGGCCGTTTCCTGGACCACCGATCTGGCCAGCGCGACCGCCGCCGCCGCGGTTCCCCTGCTCCACGCCCTGCACCTGCTGTCCTTTCCGCTCCTGCTGGTTCTGGTCGCGCTGATCGGCGCGGCCCGCGGCCCCGGCGACCTGGCCAAGGAGGTGATGGTCCCGGAAGCGGCCGAGCACGGCCGGGTGCCGCTGGAACGGGCCACCGGCCTGTCCGGCGTGACCGAACGGCTCGCCTCCACCATCGGCCTGGCGGTCGGCGGATCCCTGGTGGCGCTGCTCGGTCCTCTGACGGGACTTGCCGTCAACGCGGGCTGCTTCGCCCTCGGATCGGTGATCATCAAACTCACGCTGCCGCACGGCATGGGGCACCCAACCGTGGAAGCCCCGTCACAGGCCGACGAAACGGAACCGGGCTACTGGCGACGATTCGGCGAGGGCTTCACCTTCCTTCGCGGCGAGCCGTTGCTGCTCACCGTCATTGTCACGATCGGCATCACCAACCTGCTGAACGCGGCGATCACCACGGTGCTCATCCCCGTCTGGGCCAGAGAGTCCGGCAACGGGCCGGCCGCGATCGGTCTGATGGGCAGTGTGATGGGGGCCGCGGCGGTCGGCGGGAGCCTGATCGCCGCGGCGGTCGCGCACCGGCTGCGGCGGCGGATGGTGTTCTTCGCCGGGTTCCTGCTGGCCGGGGCACCGAGGTTCCTGATCCTCGCCTTCGATGCCCCGCTGGGGGCGGTACTGGCCGTCTTCGCGGTCAGCGGATTCGGTGCCGGCTTCATCAACCCCGTGCTGGGGGCCGTCCTCTTCGAGCGAGTGCCGCGCCGGATGCTGGGCCGGGTCAACGCCCTCGGTGACTCTCTGTCCTGGGCCGGTATCCCTCTCGGCGGCCTGCTCGCCGGGTCGGCGGTGGCCGCTGTCGGACTCGCGCCGGTGCTGCTCGTCTGCGGGGCCGCGTACTTCCTCACCACGAATCTGGCGGGACTGCGGCCGGAGTGGCGGGAGATGGACCGTACGCGTGGGCGGGGCGTCCGGAAGCCGCATTCCAAGGAAGACGCCTCACAAGGCAGTGCGAATGTAGCGACATGACGTTTACGGGAGGGAGGTGGACCATCTGGTTTCCTTCTCCCTCCCACCGCTCCTTCTGACCTCGCCCACGCTTCACGCACGCTCAGATGACTGCTGATCGGCGGCGTCCGTCGGAACTCGGGGGCCCGGAAGTTTGACCGCAGCAAGGTCGAGGCGGGTGTCCATGTCGAGGTTGACCTCCCCGTACGGACGCACGTGCGACCAGAACAGCGGGGTCAGGCCGCGCCGATCGGCGGGCGTGAGAAGCCCGGCCCACTCCGGTTCGCCGAGGATGTCCTGAAGCATCAGGGTGTTCACGTAGACCAGGGCCGATTGCAGAATCCGCAGGCACAGCACGAACATCTCCTGCTCGTCGCGCCGGTTCGAGGCGATCTCCCCGCCCTTGCCGTAGGCGATCACAGAGTTGGCGCCGTTGGAGGACTCCATGACGTTCAGGCCCTCCTCGATCTCCCGCTGGAGGTCCCGTAGCCGCAGGTACCGGGCCACAAAGATGGTCTTCTGGGCACGGCCGACCTCCAGCATCGCCGCATAGGTGGGGTGGGAGGCGTTGCGGGTGAAGCGCCGCAGGATCGCCTCGGTGGACGCGGTGCGGGTACGGATCGCGGTGGCGTACTTGATCATCTGGTCGTACTGCTGGGCGATGAGTTCCCAGCGGATCGGGCGGGTCAGCGCCGGGGTCAGTTGCGGGTAGGCGTCCGGTTCGCCGGCCACCGGCCGGTACAGCTTCACCTTGTTGATCCGCTTGATCCTCGGCAGTAGGTCGAAGTTCAGCAGCCTCGTGATGCCAAACCCGATTTCCGACTGGCCGTGCGAGTCCGTGTAGTTCGCCTCGACGTCCATGGTGGTGCCGTGCCGCATGGCACCCTCGATCATCGCGGCGACCTCGGAGGCGGTGCAGTTGATCAGCTGGGAGTGGATGGCCAGGGACTTCTTCTCCACGTGCCAGTAGATGAGCACCCCGCGGCCGCCGTAGCGCGAGTGCCACTCGGTGAAGAGGTTCTGGTCGTAGGCGCGCACGTGGGTGGAGTCGGAGGCGACCGCGGTCGAGCCCTGGCCCCACAACTCGGTACTGCGGGCGGCGAAGGTGGCGTTCGCGATCTGGACGGCGATGGCACGAGCGGCCTCGGCGGACAGGTAGCGGCGGCGTACGTAGCGGAGTTCGTCCTCCGTGTGGCCGTGGCCGCCGGACGCCACGGCCTTGATCCCGGTGTTCGTGCCGTACGCGTAGATCACCAGCAGCAGGCGTTCAGCCAGCACCTCCGGCGAGAGGCTGCCGCCACCGGAGACGGAGGTGACCGCGTCCAGGCAGCCGGTCCGCAGCACCGCTTCCTTCAGCATGTCGACCAGCGGCACGATGCCCCAACGCCTCTGTACCTCGGCCTTGATCCTGCGCAGGTTGCGCGGCTCGGGCTGGGCCTCGGCCGCCGTTAGCCGGATCGCCCCGGACTTCCGCTCGGCGATGTCCAGCCAGGACAGCTTCGGCATCTGGTCGTTGAGCAGGGTCAGCTCGGCCGTCATCTGCCCGCGCAGCTCGTCGACGAACACCGCGGCGTCCAGCGGCTTGCGCAGCTCCCGGTAGTTCTCCGCCCGCCTCGCCTCGAAGTCCTGCGGCAGGTCCTCATCCGGGTTGCGCCACTTGTCGGCGCCGACGACCCATATCTCCTTGCACTTGAGCTGATCCCGCAGAGCCTGGAAGGCCACGACCTCGTAGACCATGCGCACCACCCGGCGCCGACCCCGCTTGTCGGTGCGGTGCACGACCTCCGCCCAGTCCCCGCCCATCGCCTTGTGGACCGGCACCGTCTCACCCAGCGGGTAGTACGTCGTGTTCCCCGCGTTCGCGTACCGCGCCACCAACGCCAGGGCCTCGATCACCGGCCGGTGAGCATGGTTGGAGGAACGGAACTCCAGCACGTCCAGCAGCCTGATCAGCCCGCGCCGGTAGTGGTTGGTGTACGACGCCTTCAGCGTCGTCTGCACCGTGCGCCGGTAGACCGGCCCCCGGGTCTTGAACTCGTGCACCAGCTCCCGCAGCGTCGCCTCGCCCCCGGACACCGCCGGGAACACGACCTGGCGGACCGTCCCCTCCGGGGCGCCGAGCGACGCCTCGGCGAGCTTGAAGAGGATGTTCTCCTTGCCCGACACCTTCTTGAACGCGTTGATGAGCTGCTCGGTGACCTTCTTCTCCGCCCGCGCCCCGATCCGGTGCACCGTGGAGATCAGCAGCTCCACCAGCGTGTCGGTGATCTCCCGTTCCCGCTCGTGCAGCAAGGCGGCCAGCAAGGTCACCCGCAGCGGTACCGGGTGCGTCCGCAGGTGAGAAGGCGATTCCACTGCGGCTCGCGCCCGCCAGGCGGCTACGACCTTCGGCGCGACGTCGATGAACAGATCCGGTGGCAGGCCGATCGCCCGCACCGCCAGGAGCTTATCGATCTCGGTGAGCATCGTTTCCAGGCTCACGTTGCCCGGCGCTTCCTTGATCTTTGCCAGTATCGGCGGCGCGTCTTCGCCCTCCCCACCGCCACCTGCGGGTCCGGCGTCGTCCTGGTCGGCGCCGGCCACCAGAGCCACGATCCGCTCGATGCTCTCCACGGTCAGCCGCGAGGAAACCAGGGCCGTCAGCGACTCCTCGGCCGCCCGCAGGGCAGCCGCCACAATCCGGTCGCACCGGCCCGGCGTGGGCGGCTCGATGCTCTCCGTGCGGCAGCGCGCCAGCAGTTCCACCCGGACCTGCTCGGGCCTCCGTTCCTTGTGCGCGACGTGCTCAGCCAGATACGCCGTCAGCTTCTCCGCGTCCGCGACGCTGCACTCACGGAAGCCGAGGTGCTCCCGGACCTGCGCACGGTGGTACTCGACCGTGCGGCCCGTCCAGTCGTAGGACTCCAGCTCCGAGGCAAGAACCTGCACCTGACGGGCGACGAACTCCACGGCCTCACCGGGCAGCTCTGTCCGGTTCCGGGGAAACCGGGCGTACTGCGTATAGAACTTCAGCAGCACGGCGAAGCCCAGTCGCGTCGCACCGCGCTTGCCGGACACGAGCACCTGCTCGTCCTTCAACAGCGTCCAGTGCTCGACGAGTTCATCCAGGTCCAACGGAGTACGGGCCACGATCGCCGATCGTCCTCGCAGAGCTTCACCCACCGCAGCCGTACGGCCCCACTCACCCACACGGGTGACGCCCGCAAGATCACTGCCGTTTGCGGCTGATGACAGCGTTCTTACCGGCACCCCAAGATCCCCGTGGGTTCAAGGAAACCGAAGGCCCTTCAGCCTGAACCCACGGGTCCACCGATCTGCTTCAGGCTGGTGGACCCGCGGGTTCGGTTGGAACACGAGGATGCTGTGCAAGCCGAAGAGCTTCGGCTGAGACATCGGCGTCGACCTGGGCGAGTGTTCCCTCGCCGTATTCGAGGAGGTCGTACTCGTCGTCCAGATTGGCGAGTCGCTCGGCCAGAGGCAGCTCGTGTCCGAAGCGCTGGTGGATCCGGAAGGCCAGCTCGCGAGGCGTCAGCTCGCCCGCCAGCATCTGGGCGGCAAGTGCCCGTACGACGGCTTCCTGTCCGGCAACGCTGCCCACGGGGTGGAAGGTGAGACCCAGTTCGTCGAGTGCTGGGGGAAGGAGGTCGGAGACGTCGTAATCCGCCTCCGCGCGTGTGCACGCGGCCAGGGTCCGCAGGGCAGGACTGTCGAGGCCGGCAACGAGTGCATCACAGGCAGCAGTGACGACGTCGGTTGCGCAGATCTCGCCCATGCTCCAGAGAACGGCGCGGTCCTGAAGCTCGCGGGCTGATGGTTCGGTCGACGGCATCTTCCCATGATCTCGTCAGTGGGTTGAGCAGGGCGAGTGGGTTTCACTGAGATGCCTGCTCGGCCTCGTGCAGGTTGCGTACGACCGCCAGCGCCAACCCGAGCCTCCTCACCTTCAGTCCGACCGCTGATCGGTCGGACGGAGTGAGAACGCTTCGAGAATTCCGAAGGTGCGTCACAAAGCTGCAGAACACCCGAGGGAGGAAGAACCCCCTGGCCACGGGCACAGGGACTCTGCGGGGCTCAGAGGAACTCACGGGATATCGCACACTCGGCGGAGGCAGCGGCAAGCACCTGGAGTCGAGGGGGCGTTCGGCCCCGCTACGGCCGCGCCGCCCGGTGGGACGGAAGCCGGCGGGTCGAGAAGTCCACCGCGTCGGTGAAGCGGAAGAGCCGTGCCGTCGCCGAGCCCACCGTGCCGGTGCGTACTGCCGCACCGTTGTCCGTGCGCTCGAACTCCGCTCCGAGCGCGGCGAAGTCGCTGTCGTCCAGCGCGACGTCCTCGTACTCCCACCAGTGACGCCTGCCTCCGGTGGTCACCACGCAGCGGTAGCTGCGGCGGGGCGGGTCGGGCACGCGGTACTCGCCGAGGTGGAACGCGCTGCAGGAATCGAACCCGGTGCCCAGCAGCAGCACTTGTGCCCGTACGTCATAGAGGCGGGCCAGCGGCGAGTCCTCGCCGAGGTGGCAGTCGGGGCGGTGGTGCGCGACGAGCTTCCCGGCGAGCGGGCCCAGTGCGGTGAACGACGTCTGGGGGTGGCCGCTGCGCGCGGCCCCCGGCGTCTGTCGTACCGCCTCCGAGAGGCGGCCCATCGACGGTGCGGCCGACGTCGCCCGGTCGAAGGGCGGCATGCTCGCCCGTACAGCCTCTCGGGCCGGGGCGCTGAGGCCGCGCACCCGCTCGCGGTATTGCGGGGACGTATCGGAGTTCTCCGGTGTGAACGACGGGACGACCAGGGTGCCGTCCGCGCCGATCGCGTCCCGCAGTGCGCGGATCACCGTCCGCACCCCGCCGCTCACCGCCCCCGTCGCGCGCATCGACGCATGCACCATGAGGACACCGCCCCGCGCAACACCGAGTTCGGCCAGCTCATCGCTCAGCCGGCTTCGGCGGTGGGGAACGGTCAGGACGGCGGACACACCGGTAACACTCACAGCGGGACATTCTCCCAGCCGTTCGGCATGTGTGACACCCCGCACATTCGGCCGAGAGGCGGCACCCCGCTCATCGGTCCAGAAGGGGGATCTCGATCGCCGGGCAGTGGTCCATCACCATGTCGAGTCCGGCCGCCCGTGTGCGTTCGTACGCAGCGTCGTCGATCACGCCGAGCTGGAACCAGACCGCCTTCGCGCCGACCGCGACCGCCTCGTCCGCGACGGCACCCGCCAGTTCGCTGTTGACGAAGACGTCCACGACATCGACCGGGAACGGAATGTCGGCCAGTGAGGCGTACCCCTCCTCGCCGTGGACCCGCTCCGCCTTGGGATGCACGGGGACGATGCGCTTGCCGAAGCGCTGGAGTACTGCGGCGACGCCGTAGGCGGTGCGCGACTCGTTGTTGGACAGTCCCACCACGGCCCAGGTGTCGCCCGTGTTCTGGAGAATCCTGCGGACCGTCTCTGCGTCTGTGCCCGTGTCTGCGTACATGATTCGGTCAACGGACAGCGGTCGTGGGCCATTCCCGCCTTGCGCATAGGGTGGTCGGATGCAGGAGCAGTACCGGACGGTCGCCCGAGCGGGTGTGCACGAGACCGAGATCAACCGATCGCGCTTCATCTGCGCGCTCGCCCCCGCCGCCACCGAGCAGGAGGCGCAGGACTTCGTCGCACGCATCCGCAGGGAACACCCGACCGCCAGCCACAACTGCTTCGCGTACGTGATCGGCGCCGACGCCTCCGTGCAGAAGGCAAGTGACGACGGCGAGCCCGGCGGCACCGCGGGCGTCCCGATGCTGCAGATGCTGATGCGCCGCGAGACGCGGTACGTCGTCGCCGTCGTCACCCGCTACTACGGCGGCGTGAAGCTCGGGGCCGGAGGGCTGATCCGGGCTTACGGAGGGGTGGTCGGCGAGGCTCTCGACGAGCTCGGCACGATCACCCGACGGCGGTTCCGGCTCGCCACGATCACCGTCGGCCACCAGCGGGCCGGCAGGCTGGAGAACGATCTGCGCGCCACGGGACTGGCCGTGCGGGAGGTCCGGTACGCGGAGGCGGTGATCATCGAGATCGGACTGCCGGACTCCGATGTCGAGAGCTTCCGGAGCTGGCTGGCGGATGCGACCGCGGGTGAGGCGCTGCTGGAGCTGGGCGGTGAAGCGTACGGAGATGTCTGAGGGGTGGAAATCCGCCGGGCGGGCACCTCACCCGGCCTCATCCCCATCCACGGCGATCCGCCGGCCCTGCTCGATCCCGACGCCTGCCCGGAGGCCGGCGCGTCGGGGACGGTGGGCGGCGATGGGACACTGTGAGCGGTGAGGAAACCGGGTCGTGAGGAAACGGTTTCTGTGAGGGAACAGGGGCCACCGGCGACAGCGCCGTCCCGTGCCGGTTCGGTGCGGCTCAGGCGCACGGCCAGGGGCGGGCGCAGCGGCAAAGGATGAGAGACATGCAGGTCGGAGCCGAGTCTTGAGGATTTTGCACACATCGGACTGGCACCTGGGACGGTCGTTCCACCGGGCCTCCCTGCTCGACGCTCAGGCCGACTGCCTCGATCATCTGGTGGCGACTGCGCGCGAGCGCGAGGTCGACGCCGTCGTGGTGGCGGGTGATGTGTACGACAGGGCCGTGCCGCCGCTGTCCGCCGTGGAGCTCTTCGACCGGGCCCTGCACCGGCTCGCCGCCGTCGGGGTACCCACGGTGATGATCTCCGGAAACCACGACTCGGCCCGCAGGCTCGGCGTGGGCGCCGGTCTGATGGGCCGGGCCGGCATCCATCTGCGGACCGACCCCGCGCAGTGCGCCACCCCCGTGGTCCTGCGGGACGACCACGGCGACGTCGCGTTCTACGGACTTCCCTACCTCGAACCGGCCCTCGTCAAGGACGTGTTCAAAGCAGAGCGGGCCGGACACGAAGCCGTACTGACCGCCGCCATGGACCGCGTCCGCGCCGACCTCGCGACACGGCCGGACTCCACCCGGTCCGTGGTGCTCGCCCACGCCTTCGTCGCGGGCGGCGCCCCCAGCGACAGCGAACGCGACATCACCGTCGGCGGAGTCGCCGCCGTCCCCGCCGGAGTCTTCGACGGTGTCGACTACACGGCGCTCGGCCACCTGCACGGCAGTCAGGCCGTCACCGAGCGGGTCCGCTACTCCGGCTCGCCCCTCGCCTACTCCTTCTCCGAGGTGGACCACCGCAAGACCATGTGGCTGATCGACCTCGACGCCACGGGAGCGATCACCGCCGAACGGATCGACTTCCCGGTGCCCCGGCCGCTCGCCCGGCTCCGCGGCCGCCTCGACACGCTTCTCGACGACCCCGCGCTGGCCCGGCACGAGGAGGCGTGGGTGGAGGCCACCCTCACCGACCCCGTCCGTCCGGACGAGCCGATGGCCCGTCTCATGGCGCGGTTCCCGCACACCCTCAGCCTCGTCCTCGACCCCGAGCGGACCCCCGAGGATCCGCTCGCCTCGTACGCACAGCGCCTCAAGGGGCGCGACGACCAGCAGATCGCGGAGGACTTCGTGGCGCATGTCCGGGGCGGGAACGGGGCGGACGACCGGGAGCGTACGGTGCTGCGCGGCGCCTTCGACCACGTGCGGGTGGACGACGGCGTACGTGAGGTGAACCGTTGAGACTCCACGGACTCACCCTCACCGCCTTCGGCCCGTTCGGCGCCACCCAGGACGTCGACTTCGACGCGCTCTCGTCCGCCGGGCTCTTTCTGCTGCACGGTCCCACCGGAGCCGGGAAGACCTCCGTCCTCGACGCCGTCTGCTACGGGCTGTACGGCGCGGTGCCCGGCGCCCGCCAGAGCCCAGGCACCTCGCTGCGCAGCGACCACGCGCCGGTCGGCCTGCCTACCGAAGTGCGGCTGGAACTGACCGTCGGCGGACGGCGCCTGGAGATCACCCGGCGCCCCGCCCAGCCCCGCCCCAAGAAGAAGGGCGACGGCTTCACCACCGAGAAGGCCCAGAGCTGGCTGCGCGAGTACGACCCCGAGAACGGCTGGCAGGCACTCAGCCGGTCGCATCAGGAGATCGGTGAGGAGATCACCCAGCTCATCGGGATGAGCCGGGACCAGTTCTGCCAGGTGGTGCTGCTGCCGCAGGGCGACTTCGCGCGCTTTCTGCGCGCCGACGCCGAAGCACGCGGCAAACTGCTCGGCAGACTCTTCGACACCCGCCGCTTCGCGGCCGTCGAGGAACGCCTCACCGAACTGCGCCGTACCGCAGAAACCCAGGTCAAGGCCGGCGACGAACAGATTCTCGCGATCGCCCAGCGGATCGCCCAGGCCGCAGGGCCGGCGGCCGGCGAGCTGCCCCTGCCGGACGCCCAGCCCGGCGAACCGGGACTGTCCGACGGCGTTCTGGAGTGGTCCGCCGTCGCCCGCAGCGGCGCCCGGGAACGGCTCGACATCGCTGAGTCCGTCCTGGCCGCGGCCGAGAGCCGACAGGCGGCAGCCCGCCGCGAACTCGACGCCGCGCGCGAACTCGCCAGGCTTCAGCAGCGGTACGAGGAGACGCGGCGCCGCGCCACCGAACTCGAAGCCCGTCGCCCCGCCCGCGACGGGCACCAGGCCCGGCTCGAACGTGCCCGCAAAGCAGATCGCGTCGCCCCCGCACTGGAGCTGCGTGACGAAGCGGAACGGGCCTACCGAACGGCGGGTGCGGCCCGCGAGAGCGCCCGCGCCCAGCTGCCGGACACCCTTGCCGACGCCGGTGCGGAACAACTGGCGGCTATGGAACGCAGGCTCCGGCAGGAGCTGGGCGGCCTCGACGCCGCGCGTCGGGCCGAGCGGCGAAGCACGGAGATCGACACCGAGCGGGCCGAACTGGAGCGGCAGGCCCGGGCCGACGACGAACTGATCCTGGAAGCGGAGGGCTGGCTCGCGGGCTGGGAATCCGCCCGCCGCGACCTTCAGGAACGCATCGAAGCGGCGCAGGAGTCCGCGACCCGCGCCGAACAGCTGGCGGGCCGGCTGGAACCGGCTCGCCGACAGCTGGAGGCGGCCCGGCGCCGAGATGCTCTCGCGACGGAGACGGCGGCCGCCGCGGAGCGGCTGGCCGTGGCCCGGGAGCGCGCGCTCGGCGCTCATGAGAAGTGGCTGGAGCTGCGCGAACGGAGGTTGCGGGACATCGCCGCCGAGCTCGCGGCGCAGCTGGTCGACGGCGAGGCCTGCAAGGTGTGCGGGTCGGGCGACCACCCGAAGCCGGCCCGCGCCGGTGACGGTCACGTCGACAAGGCGGCCGAGGAGGCCGCTCTCGACACGTATCGGCGGTCCGAGCAGATCCGTACGGAGACGGACCGGGAGCTCGGAGTCGTATGCGAGAAGTACGCTGCCGCGCGGGCGGCGGCCCGGCCGGCGCAGGCGCGGGGCGCGGGTGCGGAAGGCGGCGGCGAGGCCCGCGCCGCCGGAGGCGGCGCCGACGACCTCTCCGGTACCGATACCGGCGCCGCCGCCCATGCGGCCCACGCCGTCACGTCACCGGACCTCGACCCCACCGTCGCCGAACTCGACGCCCTGGCCACCCGGTTGGCGACCGAGCACGCACAGGCGCACCGCACCGCCGCCGGCACGCACGCCGCGCGCGAGGCTCTCGCAGCCGCCGAACGGGAGCAGACCGAGCGGCTCGAAGAGCGGCAGTCGGCCGAGCGCCGCGCCGCTGCCCGGGCCTCCCGGCGGGACGGGCTCGACCGCGAACAGTCCGCCCTGGAAGCCGAGTTGGTGACCGCCCGGGGGGAGTCCGACAGCGTTGCCGCGCACGCCGCCCTGCTGGAGCGGCGAGTCGCTCTGCTCGCCGACGCCGCGGAGGCGGTGCGCGCCGAGGAAGCGGCGGCGCAGCGCAGCAAGGAGGCCGACGGCCGGCTTGCGGACGCCGCCTTCCGGGCCGGTTTCGACACGCCGCAGGCCGCCGTGGCGACCCTGCTCCCGGCCCCCGAGCAGCGCGAACTCCAGCACCTGATCGACGCCTGGCAGGCCGAGGCCGCAGCCGTCGCCGACCGGCTCGCCGAGGTGGAGGCTCGCGCCGCCGCCGAACGCCCACAGGCAGACCCGGACGCAGCGCAGGCGGCGTACGACGCGGCCGAGCGACAGATGAGGGACGCTGCCGCCACGCTTGCCGCCGGCCGGGAGCGCTGCACCCAACTCGACCGGCTGTCGCGCCGCGCGGCGGACGAAGTGCGCAGGCTGGGACCGCTGCGTGAGGAGTACGAGCGGGTCGCACGGCTTGCCGGGCTCACCGCCGGAACGTCGGCCGACAACGAACGCAAGATGCGGCTGGAGTCGTACGTGCTCGCCGCCCGGCTCGAACAGGTCGCGGCCGCCGCCACGGCACGGCTGCAGCGCATGTCGTCCGGCCGCTACACACTGGTCCACTCCGACGCGCGCACCGGAGGCCGTCGGGCCGGCCTCGGGCTGCATGTCGTCGACGCCTGGACCGGCCGGGAGCGTGACACGGCCACGCTCTCCGGCGGCGAGACGTTCTTCGCCTCGCTCGCCCTGGCTCTCGGCCTCGCCGATGTCGTCACCGACGAGGCGGGCGGGGTCCGGCTCGACACCCTCTTCATCGACGAGGGGTTCGGCAGTCTGGACGACCAGACCCTGGACGAGGTGCTCGACGTACTGGACTCGCTGCGCGAGCGGGACCGCAGCGTCGGCATCGTCAGCCATGTCGCCGATCTGCGCCGCCGTATCCCCGCCCAGCTCGAAGTGGTCAAGGAGCGAGACGGATCGGCGGTGCGGCACCGGGCCGGCGGCGCGGTCAGCGGCTGATGGCCCGCCGGGGGAGCGGCGAGGAGTAGACGACGCTGGTGGTGACGGAGCCGAGCGCGCCGATCTTTCCCGAGATCCCTTCCAGGTGACTCATCGAGCGGGCGGTGACCTTGAGTACGAAGCAGTCGTCGCCGGTGACATGGTGGGCCTCCACGATCTCGGGCGTGGTGTCGAGGAGATCGTGGAACGGCTTGTAGTTGCCGTTCGGATAGCGCAGCCGTACGAGGGCGAGAATCGGCATTCCGAGCCGTTCCGGATCCACCACGGCGGCGTAACCACGGATGATGCCCGCCTCCTCCAGCCGGCGCACCCGCTCCGTCACCGCGCTGGGGGACATGGCGACCTCGCGCGCCAGTTCGGCGAAGGTGGCCCGCCCGTCGCGTTGCAGGGCATCGAGGATGCGCCAGTCGGTTGCGTCCGTGGAATAGTCGGTCATGCCGAGCAGACAACAGGGAATTCCCCGGCGAATCAAGCGCGGTGCCGGGGATCTCTTCTTCCCGCAAAGGATCACCGGTCGTAGATTTCTGGTCATGACTTCGCAGCTCACCGCCTCCGCCGGTAACCCCGTCCTCCGCGTCCCGCCGGCCTCCCCGGCCGCGGCCGCCGCCTACTTCGGTGCCTCGCTCGCCTTCCACGCCGATGTCTCCGACGTCACCGCCGCGCTCGCGGCCGACGTGGACCCCGGCTTCGTCGTCCTCGACTCCCGGTCCACCGCCTCCTGGGACCAGGGGCACATCCCCGGCGCCGTCCACCTGCCCACCGCGCTCATCGCGGAGCAGGCCCGGGACCTCCTCGACCCGGCCGTGCCCGTGGTCACGTACTGCTGGGGTCCCGGTTGCAACGGCGGCGCCCGCGCCGCGCTGGCCCTCGCCGAACTGGGCTACCAGGTCAAGGAGATGCTCGGCGGATTCGAGTACTGGGCGCGCGAGGGCTTCGAGTTCGAGACCTGGGAGGGGCGTCGGCGGCGTGCCGCCGACCCGCTCACCGCACCGGTCGACTCCGACGACTGCGGCTGCTGAACGACGCGGCCGTGCGTCCCGACCGGGCTGATGACCATCGCCCGTCCGGCCACCTCGGCGGAAACTCACCTCGGCGGCGGGAGGAAGCGGGCGCGAGCCCGTGGCCGACGGCGGCCGGGCCCATGACCCAGGCCCGGGCCCGGCCGCCGTCTCACGGAGTGCGGTCCGGGGTCAGAGCTTCGACAGCTCGTCGACCAGATCGTCCAGACCCAGCGGCCCCTGTGACAGGGCAGCCATGTGCCAGGCCTTTGCGTCGAACGCGTCGCCGTGCGCCTTGCGGGCATTCTCCCGGCCCAGCAGCCAGGCACGCTCGCCCAGCTTGTAGCCGATGGCCTGACCCGGCATGGACAGGTAGCGAGTCAGTTCGCTCTCCACGAACTCCGCAGGCCGGCCACTGTGATTGCCGAAGAACTCCTGGGCCAGCTCAGGCGTCCACCGCTCGCCGGGACGGAAGGGGGAGTCCGCCGGGATCTCCAGCTCCGCGTGCATGCCGATGTCCACGATCACCCGGCAGGCGCGCATCATCTGCGCGTCCAGGTAGCCGAGGCGGCGCTCGGCGTCGGGCAGGAAGCCCAGCTCGTCCATTAGCCGCTCCGCGTACAGCGCCCAGCCCTCGGCATTGGCGCTGACCATGCCGATCGACGCCTGGTAGCGGGAGAGGCTGTCGGCGACATGCGTCCACTGCGCGATCTGCAGGTGGTGGCCGGGCACGCCCTCGTGGTACCAGGTGGAGACCAGGTCGTACACCGGGAAGCGGGTCTCGCCCATGGTGGGCAGCCAGGTGCGGCCGGGCCGCGAGAAGTCCTCGGACGGGCCCGTGTAGTAGGGAGCCGCGGCGCCGCCGGGCGGTGCGATCCGGGACTCCACCTTCCGTACCCGCTCGGCGAGTTCGAAGTGTGTACCGTCGAGTGCCTCTATGGCCTCGTCCATCAGGCCCTGCAGCCAGGCCTGGACCTCGTCGACACCCTCGATGTGCTTGCCGTGCACGTCGAGATGGGCCAGTGCCTCCCAGGGACCCGCGCCCGGCAGTACCTTCTCGGCCTCGGCCTTCATCTCGGCGAGCAGCCGGTGGTACTCGGACCAGCCGTACGCGTACGCCTCGTCGAGATCCAGATCGGTGCCGTTGAAATAGCGCGACCAGCGTGCGTACCGTTCGCGGCCCACCGTGTCGGGCGCACCCTCGATCTCGGGGGCGTACACATCGCGCATCCAGTCGCGCAGCGCCACCAAGGACGTCGTGGCCTGCCGGGCGGCGTCGTCCAGATCGGCGCGCAGCGCGTCCGGGCCGGGAGCGACGAAGGTCTGGAAGAACCCCGTCCCGTTGTCGCCGACCCACTCCGTCAGCTGGCCGATAAAGGTGGTGGTGGCACGCGGACCGCCGTACAGCTTCCGTTCCAGACCCAGCGCGAGCGACGTGCGGTACCCCTCAAGGGCCGCGGGAACCGCGCGCAGCCGCTCGACGATCGCGGCCCAGTCCTCGTCGGTCTCGGTCGGCGTCACCGTCAGCACCTCACGGACGCTGTGCGCCGGCGAGTGCAGATTGGAGACGGCGCGCAGGCTCTCGTCGGCCTCATGGACGGCGAGCTCCGCCGTCAGCCGCTCGCGCAGCAGGCGGCCGCAGCGGCGCTCGGCATCGCTGTCCGCGCCCGGCAGCTGCTCGGCCGCGTCGAGCTTCACCAGGGTGGTGCGGGCCAGCTCGGCAAGAGCTTCCTGCCCGGCGGGGGAGAAGTCGGGCAGGCGGCTGGAGCTCGCCTCGACACCGAGGTAGGTGCCCGCGATCGGGTCGAGTTCGATGAATGCGTCGACGTAGTCGTCGGCGACCTGGCGGGGCAGCGCGCTGTGCGTAGTGTCTGACATGCGAACATCCTCGTACGGCCAGGGGGCCCGCGTCACTAGCAATCGGCCTCGACGGGCTGTCGCACTTGTGACATTCCTGGTGACCGCACCGGGTCATACGGACGCGGCGGCCGGACTTGATCGTTCCGCCGCGGTGGCCGGTCCCTGTCGTTCGGCGCGGTGGCCGGGCCCGCTCATTCGGCATCCGCGGCCGGTCGGGGCGTCGCGGACGACGGAGGCAGCAGCGGACCGCACTCCCACTGCTGGAATATCAGGCGGGTCTCCACCCGGGCCACCTCGCGCCGCGAGGTGAACTCGTCCAGCACCAGCCGCTGCAGATCCGCGGTGTCCGCGACTGCCACATGGACCAGGTAGTCGTCGGGGCCGGTGAGATGGAAGAGTGCGCGGGACTCCGGCAGCGCCCTGATCCGTTCGACGAACGGGCCGATGAGTTCCCTGCGGTGCGGGCGGACCTGTACCGAGAGGAGCGCCTCCAGACCGCGGCCGAGCCTGGCCGGGTCGAGACGGAGCTGATGGCCGAGAATCACCCCCGAGCGTCGCAGCCGGGTCACCCGGTCCAGGCAGGTCGACGGTGCGACCCCGACCTCCGTGGCCAGCTCACGGTAGGTGGTCCGGGCATCGTTCTGCAGCAGCCGCAGAATGTGCAGATCCACCGGGTCCAGAACGACGGAATCGGTCATTCGTCGAACGTAGCACGGCACTTCACCACGCTGGTCCGGTGAGTGTTCAGAGTGATGACATGGACACCGAAGCCTCGATGCTGCCCTCGACGACACCCCGGTCCAGGGCGCTGGCCACCGAAGCAGTGCACGCCGGACGCGACGACCTCGCTGCACTCGGCCTGCACGCCCCGCCGATCGATCTGTCCACCACCTACCCGTCGTACGACTCCAGGGGGGAGGCGGAACGGATCGACGCCTTCGCCACCACCGGCGCCAAGCCCGACGGACCGCCCGTCTACGCCCGGCTCGACAACCCGACCACGGCCCGATTCGAGACGGCACTCGCCCGGCTCGAAGGGACCGCGAGCGCCGTGTCGTTCGCCAGTGGAATGGCGGCGCTCACCGCCGTCCTGCTGGCCCGCGCGAGCATGGGCCTGCGCCATGTGGTCGCCGTCCGCCCGCTCTACGGGTGCAGCGACCATCTCCTCGGTGCCGGGCTGCTGGGTACCGAAGTCACCTGGACCGATCCGGCGGGCATCGCGGGAGCCATCCGCCCGGACACGGGTCTGGTGATGGTCGAGACGCCGGCGAACCCGACGCTCGCCGAGGTCGACATCCGGGCGATCGCGTACTCCTGCGGGTCGGTGCCGCTGCTGGTCGACAACACCTTCGCCACCCCCGTCCTGCAGCGGCCCGTCGAGCACGGCGCCAGGATCGTCCTGCACAGCGCCACCAAATACCTGGGCGGGCACGGCGATGTGATGGGCGGGGTCGTCGCCTGCGACGAGGAGTTCGCGGCCCGGCTGCGTCAAGTCCGCTTCGCCACCGGCGGGGTGCTGCATCCCATGGCCGGGTATCTGCTGCTGCGCGGGCTCTCCACCCTGCCGGTGCGGGTTCGGGCCGCTTCCACGAGCGCGGCCGACCTGTCCCGCCGGCTGACCGCCGACCCCCGCATCGCCCGGGTCCACTACCCGAAGGTGGGCGGAGCGATGGTCTCGTTCGAGGTGTACGGGGATCCGCACCGGGTGATCTCCGCGGTACGGCTCATCACGCCGGCGGTCAGCCTCGGCAGCGTCGACACCCTGATCCAGCATCCGGCCTCCATCAGCCACCGCATCGTGGATGAGGGAGACCGGCAGGCCGCGGGTGTCGGGGACCGGCTGCTGCGCATGTCGGTCGGCCTGGAGGACGTCGAGGACCTGTGGGCCGACCTGTGTCAGGCGCTCAGCGACCCGCCTGCTCGTACGGCGGCAGGGACCGTACCGGAGTGGCTTCCAGCCGGGCGGTGATGACGAGCGTGCCTTCCTCGATCTGGTAGTCGAGAGGCAGCGCGAGGGCCCGCATCGCGGCGACCATGCCGGTGTTGGACGACTGGGTGACCGCGTAGACGCTCTCGCAGCCGGCCTCGATGGCGAGCGTCACCAGACGGCCCAGCAGCTCGGAGCCGATGCCGCGGCGCTGCCAGTCGTCCTCGACGAGGAGGGCGACCTCGGTCTCGTCGCCGTCCCAGAGGAGGTGGCCGAGGGCGACGAGCCGGCCGGAGGCCGTCTGAACGGCCAGGGTGCGGCCGAACCGGGGGCTCAGCAGGTGGTCCAGATAGCGGTCGGCGTCACGGACCGGGCCGTGGTACCGCAGCCGCAGAGTCTGATCGGAGCAGCGGTCGTGCATGGCTCGGGCGGCTGCCAGGTCGCTCTGGTCCGCGCGGCGCACGGTGATCTCATTGCCCTCGGGGAGTGTGAGCACATGCTCGCTGCGCGGGACGCGGGGGCCGAGCCGCGCGTCGAGCTCGACCAGGGCGCGGGCCCGGGCGAACTCGGTCGGTGTGAACGGCAGATAGGGCCGTTCGATGGTGATCGCACCGCCGGACGGGTCGCGCAGCCGCATCACGGTCTCTTCCAGCACCCCCTCGACCGGCGCGGTCTCGCCGGTGGCGCGGCCGTTGATCGACACGGCAGGGAGCGAGTGGATGGTGCAGCGGCCGAGCAGCTGACGCAGGGCGAGGGGGAGTTCGGCCGCATCCAGGGCCGTGCGCGTGGCGAGGCCCAGAATGCGCGTCGGGGCATCCACCAGATCGTGCGCGTCGGCGCGCTCGATCCAGGTGGAGCTGCCGCCCGCGGCGGAAATGGCCCGGCTCAGCTGCTGCATCTGGAGCGGGGCCGGGGCACGCAGCAGGAACTCGTCGACCGTGCCCTCGGCCAGCGGGTGCGTCTGCAGGGTGAGGATGTCGACCCGGTGCCGGGCGAGCGCGATGCACAGCTCGGCCAGGCTGCCAGGGGTGTCCCGGACAGTGGTCCGCATCCGCCACAGCACCGTCTCCCCGGCGGAGAGGGCAGGGCCTGCGGCAGTGGGCGCGGTCACCGGAGCGACGGCGCCGGCAGTGGTGCCGGTACGTGTCGCGGCGATGAGGTGGTCGGTGGAACGGTCCGGGCCCGAGCGGTCGTGGTCGGCGCTCGGGCCGTCGGCGGTCGGTGGCGGTGCGTGGCTGTGCCGCCGTGCCCACCATGTGTGGAACGTGGCCGTTGCGGTCAGCGCCACGGCCGAGGCGACCAGCAGATACGGCCCGTCCGGCTGGTGCCCGATCAGGTTGGCGATCGCGTCGGCCACCGCGACCGCGGTGAACAGGGCGGCCAGCTCGATCAGGTCCCGCCGCCAGTGGTGGGGACGGCGGGCACTCTTCGCAGATGTCACATCAGTCATGGCACCACTGTGACGGAGCGGTGTTGCCTGATCACGAACGCCTTGTGACTGATGGGTTAAGTGTGGATCTAGTCCCCTATCGCCGGTTTTTGGCGGGTTAACGTCTTGAGTGACTGCGGTTGTGGCGGTGTGTGCGCGGGCTGCGGCAGCTTGTGAACGCCTCGCAGCGGGTGCGGGCAGCGAGTGGCGTGGTGGGGCGGGCCGATTCGGGGCCCGCCCGGTCACCGTGATGCGCCCCCGGTTACAGCGAGGCGCACCCGGTTACGGGACGATGTCCAAGGCCCTCGCCCCCGCACTCTGCTCCCAGGCGGCCTGCGGCCGCACTCACTGTCCGACGCGTCCCGGCTGCAGAACCTTGCTGAACAGCACCGAACCGCCCTGAGCCCGCAGTCGCACGGTCAACTCGCCACTGTCACCGTCGATGTCGACCTCGCCGAAGAACTGCGGCGACTCCATCGGCGACACATTCGCCCGGTCGGGCGCCCGCACGAAGACCCGGTCGGGGCCGAACGTGGTGTCCAGCGCATTGGCCTGGAAACCACCGGCGGCCAGCGGCCCCGACACGAACTCCCAGAACGGCGCGAAGTCCTTGAACGCCGCGCGCTCGGGGGCGTAATGCTGCGCCGATGTGTAGTGCACATCGGCGGTCAGCCAGAGTGTGCCGGTGATCCGGCGGTGCTTGATGAACCGCAGCAGCTCCGCGATCTGCAGCTCGCGGCCGAGCGGAGCACCGGGATCGCCCTGGGCCACCGCCTCGAAGTCCGTCGCACCGTCCGTGACGACAAGTCCCAGCGGCATGTCCGCGGCGATTACCTTCCATACCGCGTGGGACCGCGACAGCTCGCGCTTGAGCCAGTCGAGCTGCTCGGCGCCGAGGATGCCCGTGGTGTCGTCGGGCTGCCGGCCGGGGGAGTTGGCGTTACGGAACGACCGCATGTCGAGGACGAACACGTCGAGCAGCGGGCCGTGCCGCACCACCCGGTGCACCCGGCCGTCGCCGGACGACTCGTGCAGCGTGGACACCGGGAAGTACTCGCGGAACGCCCGCATCGAACGCGCGGCCAGGACGTCGACGTTCTTCTCGGTGTACCGGACGTCGTCCAGGATCTGCCCCGGATACCAGTTGTTGCGCACCTCGTGGTCGTCCCACTGGATGATCGACGGCACCTGTGCGTTGAACTTCCTCAGGTTGTCGTCCAGGAGGTTGTAGCGGAAGTTCCCGCGGTACTCGGCGAGCGTCTCGGCGACCTTCGCCTTCTCCTCGGTGGTGACGTTGCGCCAGATCCGGCCGTCGGGCAGCGTCACACTCGGCTCGATCACCCCGTCCGCGTAGATGTTGTCACCGCTGCAGAGAAAGAAGTCCGGGTCGAGACGGCGCATCTCGTCGTACACCCGGTAGCCGCCGATGTCCGGGTTGATGCCCCAGCCCTGTCCCGCGATGTCGCCGGACCACAGGAAGCGGACCCCGTCACGGCGCCGGGCGGGAGCGGTACGGAACGTCCCGTACACCGGCTCACCTGTCCGGCGCGGATCGTCCGGGTCCGAGAGCGTCACCCGGTAGTGCACCTGCTCGCCCGCGGGGAGCCCGTACAGCGGCGTCGTGCCGGTGAAGTCGGTACCTGAGCCGACCAGAGGCCCGTGCCAGGTGTGCGCCCGCCGGAACGACTCCGTTGCCGAAGTCTCCACGATCATCCGCGCCGGACGGTCCGAACGCACCCAGACCAGGGCGGACGATGCGGTGACATCACCCACCTGAACGCCCCAGGCCGCGCGCGGTCGGCCGGACAGGGCGAAGGCGGGGGCTGCCGTCGCTGCCAAGGGGAGCGTGAGCGCGGCCGAAGCGGCCAGTGAACCGCGGAGCACGGTGCGGCGGTCGGGCGAAGGGATGCGCGGACGGTACGACATGGAGGCGCCTCCGGGGGCAGCGGGACAGAGGTACGGGTGGCCGGTCGACGAGCCCCACTTTTGTGCCCGTCGGCGGCGAGCACGCCAACCTCAGATGAACAGCGGGCCGCGGCACGCGTCGATGACCCGTCCGTGCAGCCCTCGTTGGGCGTTCTGCGGCGCGCCATGCCGCTCGGTGAAGCCGTACCGGAGGCCTCTGCCTGTTCAGCGACTGGTGTCGAGGATGACGCGCGCCACGAGCGCCGGATCGTCGTTCATCGGCACATGCCCGCAGCCGGGCAGCCGCACCAGCCGGGCACCGGGGATGGTGTGCTTGGCTCTGATCCCCTGCCGGCGCAGCAGCAGACGGTCGCGACTGCCCCAGGCGACCGTCACCGGAAGCCCCGGCACATCGTCGGTGAACGCGACAGTCCGTCCGACGGCGAGCGTCTCGTGGAATCCGGCCGCCTCGCGCAGGGCGACGGTCTCCGAGACGACCGCCTCGGGTGAACGGCGGCCGGGTCGCGCGTAGATGGTGCTCGTCAGCGCGGCACGCCCGGCCGCGCTGCGCGAGAGCCCTTCGATCAGAGGCATCGGCATTGCGAGTGCCCCCTGTCGCATGGCCCGCAGCGTCGCGAACGCGTAGCGCCGCTCGCCCTGCGTCCAGAAACCGGCGGGCGACAGCGCCGTCACCGACCGTACGAGCTTCTCGCGGCCCAACTCCAGTGCCAGCAGTCCACCGAGCGAGTTCCCAGCGACGTGCGGCCGGTCCACGCCGAGCGCCTCACAGAACGCGCCGAGCACCGGCACCACGCTCCCCAGGCCGTACGTGACGCCGTCCGGGAGCGCCGGGGAGACGCCGAAGCCGGGCAGATCCACGGCTATGACATCCCGCTCCGGTGCCAGCACGGGCAGTACCGGATCCCAGGCCTGGTGGTGGTGCCCGATGCCGTGGAGCAGCAACAGCGGCGCTCCGGAACCGGTCCGTTCGTACGCCACGGACACGGTCCGCGGACCTTGGGGCGAGTCGACGCTGAACGAGACCGTGCTGGCCATGCTGCTGCTCCCAGGGGTCGGCCGTGAGTGAAAGGGCTGGAATGTCGAGTTCCGCGTAGGGGCGTGCAAGTCGCTTTCGTCGGAGCAATTTAGACGCCTCGTCAACAACAATTACCGCTCGGTAGCCAGCAGTTCAAGGGGGCCGGGCAATTCGTGCTGGACACGGCACGGCGCGTCGGCTGGGATGGAGCGGTGACCACCGACACCGTGACCGACGTCTTCGAGGAACACCGCCCCGTCCTCACCGGGGTCGCCTACCGCATGCTCGGCCGGATCGCCGACGCCGAGGACGTGGTGCAGGAGGCGTGGCTGCGCTGGTCGTCCGCGTCGCGTGACGACGTACGGGAGCCGCGGGCGTTCCTCGTACGGATCACCACCCGCCTCGCCGTCGACCGGCTGCGGCAGTTGCAGTCGCGACGGGAGGCGTACGTCGGACCCTGGCTGCCCGAACCGCTCGTCACCGACTTCGGTTCCGCTGTTCCCGACACCGCCGAGCAGGCTGTCCTCGCCGACTCCGTATCGGTCGCCGTGCTCGTCGTCCTCGAGTCGCTCTCTCCGCTGGAGCGCGCCGTCTTCGTCCTGCGCGAGGCCTTCGGCTTCCCGTACGGGGAGATCGCCACGACCCTCGACCGGACCGAGGCCGCGGTACGTCAGCTCGCCGGGCGTGCCCGGCGGCATGTGGAGGAGCGCAAGCCGCGTTACGACGTCGACCCGGCCCAGCGCCGTGACCTCACGGAACGGTTTCTCGCCGCGGCGGCGGGCGGCGACATCGAGGAGTTGCTGGCGCTGCTTGCCCCCGATGTGCGGCTGGTCGGCGACAGCGGCGGAAAGTCGAAGGCGCCGCTGCGGATCATCGAGAGCCAGGACAAGGTCGGCCGCTTCCTCATGGCCGTCGCCCACGACCAGGCTCCGGGCATGGAGATCCGATTCCTGGAACTCAACGGCGGCCCCGCCCTTCTGGTGCTCTGGGACGGAAAGCCCGATTCTGTCTTCCAGGTCGACATCAGGGACGGTGCCATCCAGTGCATATATATCGTCCGCAATCCTGACAAACTCATCAGCCTGGCTGTCGAATAGCCCGCCCGATCCCGACGCCCGCCCCCGACACCTGGCTCGACCGAAGCCCCACGGACCCATCGGACGTGGGGCTTTGTGCTGCGCGGGTCTCACGGCACCACGAACGTCCTGTGAACGCTCTGCGGCAGATGCCCGTTTCGCTGCGTGACGGAATAAGGATTGGTCTTGACCAAGGGGGTGTGCCGTCCTATGGTCTCAACGTTAAGACAGGAACCTTTAATAAATAACGTCGCGGAATAAGACGCTGGGTGATTGCGGAGGACAGGGTGGGGACCACGCAGCTGGAATCGGTACAGGAGCCGAAGTACTGGCACCTCAAGACCGTGCTCAGTGAGGCACTCGACTCGGACTTTGCGGTGGGAGAGATCCTGCCCAACGAGCGTGAGCTCGCTGCCCGGTTCGGCGTCGCACGGGCCACGCTCCGGCAGGCTCTGGAGCAGCTCGAACTCGAAGGCAGGCTGCAGCGCCGCCGTGGCGTCGGGACCACCGTCGCACCGCCGCGCCTGGGCGTAGCCGTCTCGACCGCGCAGCACGACTGGACGGACGGCGTCGCCGGCGAGGCCTGGCAGGCTGTCGACTCCACGACGGCCGTCGCACCCGCCCCGGTGGTCGCCATGCTCGACGTGGAGAGCGACGAGCCCGTGCACATCGTCCGCCGGATCCGGGTCACCCAGGGACAGTCCGTCGCGGCGGAGTTGCTGTACGTGCCGTCGTCGTCCGTGCCCGAACTGTCGGCGATCGAGGGCCCGTCGGGTCCCACCCGAGCCCGCAGTGTCGTGCGTGAACTGCACCGTCTCGGCCTGGACGGCCAGGACCGTGCGGTGGAGCTCGGTTCGGCCCGTGCGGACGACGCCAAGGAGCTCGACCGCCTCCCCGGCGCACCCGTCCTCGTCGTCACCACCCGCTACCTCGCCGCAGGAGGCACGGCCGCCGTCTCCGTCGCCACCTACCGGGCCGACACCTGCCGGCTCACCTTCGGCGCCTCGGGTGACCTGGAAATCAGCCACCCCGGCCAGGAGCGCAAGGCTTCCTGATACCGGCCGGGCCCGCCGGCCCCGCACACGAACGCGCGGCCCGTCGCACTCAGCGGCGGGCCGTCACCGTGCCCTCCACCGCGAACAGCTGCTCCTCGACATGGTCGAGTGCCAGGCGCAGCGCGCCGGTGGCCACGGCCGCCTCGCCGAGCAGCGACAGCGCGACCCGGGGCGGCCGGAGACAGTAGCGGGCCAGTTCGCCCCGCAGCGGATCAAGGACGCCGTCCAGTCCCGCGGCCCAGCCGCCGACGACCACCAGCTCCGGGTCGAGCGCCAGTACCAGCGCCGCCACGTCGTGCACCAGGCGCTGGATGAACCGGTCGACCGCCGCCATCGCCCGCACGTCACCGTGGCGAGCCTGCGCGAACACCGCGGCGACCGCCTGCTCGTCCAACGGGTCCAGCGGCGTGTCCGTCGTCGACAGCAGCTTCTCCGGAGTGACTCCGCGGCCCAGCAGATGCAGCGCGCCGATCTCGCCCGCTGCCCCACCGAAACCGCGGTGCAGCCGACCGCCGATCAGCGAACCGGCTCCCGGACTCAGCCCCGCAAGGACGAACACGATGTCGTCGGACTCGGTGGCCGCACCCTTCCAGTGTTCCGCCACGGCCGCTGCATTGGCGTCGTTCTCCACCAGGACCGGACACCGGAAGGAGCGCCGCAGCCGCTCACCGAGCGCGAGACCGGTCCAGTCCGGCAGCGCCGTGCCCAGCCGTACCGTCCCGTCGGCCTCCACGATGCCCGGGCTGCCCACCCCGACCGCACGCAGACTGCTCCGGGCCACCCCGGTACGCCGCAGGAGATCGGCGACCACGGCCCTGACCCGGTCGAGCCGGTCATCCGCGCAGGCGGTCTCCGACACCTCGCGTGAACCGGCACCGATGATCCGGCCGTCCAGCCCGGACAGCAGCGCCGAGACGCGGTGCGGACCGATCTCGATGCCGAGCAGATGCCCTGCCTCCGCGCGGAACCGGAACCGGCGGGCAGGCCTGCCCTGACGCCTGGCTTCACCCTCGTCGGGCGCCGCTTCGACGACCAGCCCTGCCTCGAAAAGCCCCTCGACGACGCCTTCCACGGTGGGCCGGGACAGACCCGTGATCCGGGTCAGGTCCGTGAGCGTGGGGGAGTGGGCACCCCTGAGAGCATGAAGCACCACCGCGGAATTGATCCGTCGCAGCAGCGACGGGTCCCCACCGGTCAGCCGGCCCACGGTGATTCCTTCCAGCTCGTGCGCATGTCAGGCGGATCGTACTCGCTGCCCGGAAGCAGGGCGACCGTGGGCCGCGACGGGTTCCGGGCGGGGCCGGCGTCAGCTCGGAGCAACGAACCCGGACTCGTACGCGGCGATCACCGCCTGGGTCCGATCCCTGGCCCCCAACTTGGCCAGCACCGCGCTGACATGACTCTTCACCGTCTCGACGCCGACCACGAGCTTGGCGGCGATCTCCGCATTCGACAGTCCCCGCGCCATCAACCGGAGCACCGCAGCCTCGCGCTCGGTGAGCGATGCCCGCTTCATGACCGCCTTCGCCTTGCTCGTCCCGTACTCGGCGGCGAGCTGCCGGACCGCGGCCGGGAACAGCAGGGACTCGCCCTCGGCGACCAGGCGCACCGCATGCACGATCTCTGCGGGCCGGGCGCGCTTGAGCAGGAAGCCGTCCGCCCCGGCGCGCAGCGCCTCGTACACGTACTCGTCGTTCTCGAATGTCGTCACCACCAGGATCTTCGGCGGATCCGGCACCGTGCGCAGCACCACCCGGGTCGCCTCGATGCCGTCCATCAAGGGCATCCGTACATCCATCGCCACCACATCGGGGCGCAACCTGTGCACCAGCGGGATCACTGCCGCGCCGTCGGCCGCCTCGCCCACCACCTTGATATCGGGCTGAGCCTCAAGGACCGCGCGCAGCCCCGCGCGTACGAGAGGTTCGTCGTCGACCAGAAGAACGGTAACCGGCATCCGGTCAGCCTAGGCGGTCCAGCGGGAGGCTTGCGTGCACCCGCCACTCACCGTCGTACGGGCCGGTCTTGGCCTTACCGCCCAGGAGCGCGGCCCGCTCACGTATGCCCCGCAGCCCGCTTCCGCCCCCGGACGAGCCTGCCGATTCGGTGAGTGGATTCGCCACCTCCAGCTCAAGCCATCCGTCCGCCACCGTGATGCGTACCCGTACGGGGACGGTCCCGGAGTGGCGCAACACATTGGTGAGAGCTTCCTGCAGGATCCGGTAGCCCTCGCGCGACACCGGCCCCGGCACCAGCTCCACCGGACCGGACATCTCGGCATCCACCTTCGCCCCCGAACCGCGCGCCGACTCCAGCAGCCGGTCCGCCTCGGCAAGCGTCGGCCGCTGACTCACCGGTGCGTCCGATTCGCGCAGCACCCGCAGCACCCGCTCCAGATCGTCCAGCGCATCCCGGCCCGTCTCCTCGATCGCGGCCAGTGCCCGCTCGGTGAATTCAGGATCCTTCGCCGCCCGTGCCGCGCCCGCCTGGACGACCGCGACGGTCAAGGCATGCCCGATCGAGTCGTGTAGCTCGCGCGCGATGCGATTACGCTCCAGCAACTGCTCGGTGCGCTCCTCCAGGGCGGTCAGCCGCTCCACCCGCGACTGGCTGAGCAGCCACCGCGCAGCGGCCGTGACCAGCTTGCCGCAGACCACCACGACGGCCAGCAGCACCAGCAGCGGCAACGGCACGAACAGGATGTACCACGAGTGCGGTTCCACCCAGCGGAGCAGCCAATCGCCGCTCGGGCCCGCATCGGTCACGGTGAGCACGAGGTCAACCGCCGTCGCGGGCAGCCACACCGTCGCGAACGTCGCCACGCCGGACAGCAACAACCGCACTTCCAGCCAGGCCACGGTCCGCCAGCGGTCCGCCCAGGTCACCGCTGATGCGGCAGAGATCGATGCGTCCGGACTGCCCCGCTCGTCAGGCGTGAGCAACAACTGTGCCTGGACGCCCTCGGCGAGCCGCATCGCGGGCAGCAGCCCCACCGGCACGGCGAAGACCATCGGCGCCCACGGTGTATCGGGGGAGATGAACAGCCACACGCTGACGACCGCGGTCGGAATGAGCAGATGCAGCCAGCGGGTGTAGGTGACGGATTCGGTCAGCGGACGGAGGAAGCGGCGCATGCTGCCATCGTGTCAGTGACCCCCAGTGCGGCGGCTCCCCCGAGCGAGGGAGGTGATCCCCTCCGGCGGGGGAGGCCAGGAGCCGGGCGTGGCCGCCAGGCTGAGGACATGACCAGCATCGACGTCCATGAGCTCACCAAGGATTACGGGGCCACTCGCGCCGTGGACCGCCTCACGTTCAGCGTGCGACCCGGCCGGGTCACCGGCTTCCTCGGCCCCAACGGCGCCGGCAAGTCCACCACCATGAGACTTGTCCTGGGCCTGGACCGGCCGACGGGCGGCACGGCCACGGTCGGTGGCCGGGCCTACACCACGCTCGACGATCCGCTGCGCCGGGTGGGCGCGCTGCTCGACGCCCAGGCCGCCCACGGCTCGCGGACCGCGCGGAACCATCTGCTGGCTCTCGCCACCAGTAACCGCATAGCTCCCACCAGGGTCGAAGAGGTACTGGAGGAGGCGGGGCTCGGCCGGGTCGGCGGTCATCGGATCAAGACGTTCTCGCTCGGCATGCGACAGCGTCTCGGTATCGCGGCCGCATTGCTCGGCGATCCGGAAGTCGTGATGCTGGACGAGCCGTCGAACGGGCTGGACCCGGAAGGCATCGTCTGGATCCGCGAACTGATGAAGCGGCTGGCCCGCGAGGGCCGCACGGTCCTGGTCTCCAGCCACCTGATGAACGAGACGTCGTCGTTCGCCGACCACCTCGTGGTCCTCGGCCGGGGCAGACTCCTCGTCGACCTGCCGATGCAGGAGTTCCTCGACTCCCGCAGCCGCCCGCGCGTGCGTGTACGCACGACCGAGTCCAGCCGGCTCCGTGACGTGCTGACCCGCAAGGGATACGCGATGTCGCAGGGCGACGACGGGCGCTGGACCGTCGAAGGGGCCAGGGCGGTGGAGATCGGTCCCATAGCCGCCGTCGAAGGCATCCCCATCCTGGAACTCGCCGATGAGCAGGCCACCTTGGAGCAGGCGTATCTCGATCTCACCGCCGACGCGACGGAATTCGCGTCCACAGCAGCCTCACCCACCACTCGTCAGGAGGCCTGACCGTGTCGACCCTCGCAGTGCTCCGATCCGAGTGGATCAAGATCCGGTCGGTGCGGTCCGTGGCCGGCTCCCTGATCGCGGTCTTTCTGGCGACACTCGCCGTCACCGTGCTCGCGTTCGCCACCGTCGGCCAGGCCGAGGCGGACAACCCGGGTGCCGATCCGGTCTTCGGCGCCTTCTACGCCCTGAACTTCGGCCAGATCGCGGCCATCAGCTTCGGCGCGACCGCGCTCTCCTCGGAGTACCTGAACGGTGCCCTGCGGGTATCGCTTGCCGCAGTGCCGCGCCGCGACCTCTTCTACGCAGCGAAAATGACCCTCGTCGGTGCACTCGCCCTGGTCATCGGGCTCGTCACCAGCTTCACCGCTTTCCTGGTGGGGCAGTTGTTCATGGGGAAGTACGCGATCGGCCTGGGGGAGCCCGGAGCCCTGCGAGCTGCTCTCGGCGGAGGGATATATCTGGCCCTGATGGCCCTGCTCGCGGCCGGCCTGACGGCCTTGCTGCGCAGCGCCGTCGCCGTCCTCGGTCTGCTCATCCCGTTCATCCTGATCGTCTCCTTCGTGGTCGGAGACATCGCGGGCGGCGTCGCGCAGTATCTGCCCGACCGGGCAGGGCAGTTGGTGCTGCAACAGAATCCGGAGGGGAGCCTCGGGCCGTGGACGGGCCTTGCGGTCACAGCGGCCTGGGCGGGCGCCGCGCTGCTGACGGGCTGGTGGGCGATGCGGCGCAGGGACGCCTGAGGGCCGGACTGCCCACTGTCAGAGCCCTGGTGGGGTGCGGCGTCGCGAGGCGGCTGAAAACCCCTCAAGGCTCAGGCCAGGGGAGTGATTGTCAGTGCCGGGCGGTTTACTGGCGGTATGACGACCGCACATCACCTCCGCCTCATCGACGGGATGCGCGCCCGGGACTTCCCCGCGGAGCGCATCCGGTCGGGCTCAGGAGTCAGCGGGCCCGGTTACCACATGGTGTCCTTGCATGCGGACGACGAGCATTGGGATGACGACGAGGCGGGGCGTCTGGAGCACCGGGCACAGTGTCTCGCGGAGCACGACGCGTTGCTGACGCTGCTCGCGGGGCGCTGGGGTGAGCCGCAGATGATCAGTCTGTGGAGTGCGCAGGAGCGGATGATGGCAGGCGAGGAGATACCGGAGCCCTGGACCGATCCGGTCGCCGGATGTGAATTCCTGAAACTCTGGCGCGTCGAGGACCGGTGGATCGCGATGGGACTTCATCTGCAGGAGGAGGGCCCCGGCTGCGAACTGAGCGTCCTGGTGACGGAGATCGATCCGCCCTGACCTGCGACGGTGCCCTTCCGGGTCCGAGCGGTGCGAGCGGTCCCAGGGGCCTGAATCGTCCGAGCGGTTCGAGTCTCAGGCCGAATGACGGGGGCCGGCCGAGTCGACGGCCGCGCGGAGGCGCCCGTACTCCTCGGCCATGGTCTGAGCGGTCCAATGAGCATTCAGACCGCTGGGGTTGGGCAGGACCCAGACCCGAGCACCGCCGATCGTGCTGTCCTGCGGGCCGATCTGCGCGCGTCGGTCACCGAAGGCGGTCCGGTAGGCCGTGACGCCCACGACGGCGAGCCACTGAGGTCGCAGCCGCTCGACCTTGGCCGCCAGGATGACACCGCCCTCGCGGAACTCCGCGGCCGCCAGTTCGTCGGCGCGCGCCGTGGCGCGGGCCACCACATTGGTGATGCCCAGGCCGTGGTCCAGCAGCTCGCTCTGTTCCGATGGCTTCAACTGGCGCGGGGTGAAGCCAGACAGGTGGAGCACCGGCCAGAAGCGGTTGCCGGGGCGGGCGAAATGATGCCCCGTGGCGCCGGTCATCAGGCTCGGGTTGATTCCGCAGAACAACACACGCAGGCCACCCGCGACCACATCGGGAACGGTGCGGTCGCGGGCGGCCTGGAGCTCTTCGGGTGTCATCCGGTTGTGGTTCCGGCCGTCAGAGGATGGAGCCCGGCGTGTATCCGGCGGCCTCCGGGTGCTGCTTGGTGATCTCCTCGATCCGGGCGACGAGCGCGGTGACCTGGTCGGCCGCCGCTCCCGTGAAGGAGAGCTTGTCGGCCATCAGGGCGTCGAGCTGGGCGCGGTCCAGCGGGATGCGGTCGTCGGCAGCCAGCTTGTCCAGCAGCTGGTTGCGCTCCGTGCCCTGCTCGCGCATGGCCAGGGCGGAGGCGACCGCGTTCTCCTTGATCGCCTCGTGGGCGACCTCGCGGCCGACACCGGCGCGGACGGCACCCATCAGCACCTTGGTCGTGGCGAGGAACGGCAGGTACCGGTCCAGTTCGCGGGCCACGACCGCGGGGAACGCCCCGAACTCGTCGAGCACCGTGAGGAAGGTTTCCAGCAGACCGTCGAACGCGAAGAAGGCGTCCGGGAGCGCCACCCGGCGGACCACGGAGCAGGACACATCGCCCTCGTTCCACTGGTCGCCCGCCAGCTCACCGGTCATCGAGGCGTAGCCGCGGAGGATCACCATCAGACCGTTGACACGCTCGCAGGAGCGGGTGTTCATCTTGTGCGGCATCGCGGACGAGCCGACCTGACCCGGCTTGAAGCCCTCGGTGACCAGCTCGTGCCCGGCCATCAGCCGGATGGTCTTCGCGACGGACGAGGGTGCGGCGGCCAGCTGCACCAGCGCGGTCACCACGTCGTAGTCGAGCGAGCGGGGGTAGACCTGGCCGACAGAGGTGAAGGCCTGCCCGAAGCCGAGATGGCCGGCGATGCGCTGTTCCAGCTCGCCGAGCTTCGCGGCGTCGCCGCCCAGCAGGTCGAGCATGTCCTGCGCCGTGCCGACGGGGCCCTTGATGCCGCGCAGCGGGTAGCGGCCCAGCAGGTCCTCGAGCCGTCCGTACGCCACGAGCAGCTCGTCCGCGGCGGTGGCGAAGCGCTTCCCGAGGGTGGTCGCCTGGGCGGCGACATTGTGGGAACGACCGGCGATGACCAGCTCGCTGTACTCGCCGGCCAGCCTGCCGAGCCGGGCCAGGACGGCCACCGTGCGGTCACGCATCAGCTCGAGCGAGAGCCGGATCTGCAGCTGCTCGACGTTTTCGGTGAGGTCGCGGGACGTCATGCCCTTGTGGACCTGCTCGTGCCCGGCGAGAGCGTTGAACTCTTCGATCCGTGCCTTCACGTCGTGCCGGGTGACCTTCTCACGCTCGGCGATGGACGACAGGTCGACCTGGTCGAGGACGCCCTCGTAGTCGGCGAGGGCGGCGTCGGGCACCTCGATCCCGAGGTCCTTCTGAGCGCGCAGCACCGCCAGCCACAGCTGGCGCTCCAGCTTCACCTTCTGCTCGGGGGACCAGAGGACGGCCAGCTCGGTGGAGGCATAGCGGCCGGCCAGGACATTGGGGATGCGAGGCTTCGCAGACACAGCAGTCACGTGTCCAGATTCTACTGGCGGTTTCTGCAGGCCAGCGCCGCGGCCCGGTTTGTGGCTTACTACGAACGCGGTCGCTCGTGCGAGGGTAGGCCGCCCGGACCTCGGCTTCGGGGCTTTCGGTATGGCTCAGCATGCTCCGCAGCCCGCGTTCTTCCGGGTGGCTGGCCCGCCGGCTTCAGGAACGCGCGGTCCGCCCCCTGCGGAGGCCGTACGCAGCCACACCGAGCAGCGCAACTGCTGCGCCCGACAGCACCGACGGCACGGGAAGGGTGACAGCGAGGACCAGGCAGCCGGCCAGACCGAGGACCGGAACCGCGCGCAAGGGGCGGCCCTCGGCCGGTGTGAGGGTGAGGGCGGCTGCGTTGGCGATGGCGTAGTACAGCAGCACACCGAAGGAGGAGAACCCGATCGCGCCACGGACATCGCCGGTGGCGGCGACGAGAGCGGCGACCGCGCCCACGGCGACTTCGGCACGGCGCGGGACGCCGAAACGGGGATGGACGGCGGCCAGGGCGTGCGGCAGGTGGCGGTCGCGGGCCATCGCCAGCGTCGTACGGGAGACCCCGAGCAGCAGCGCGAGCAGCGAACCGAGCGCGGCGACCGCCGCACCTGCGCGGACCACCGGCACCAGTCCGGGGGCGCCGGCGGCACGGACGGCCTCCGCCAGAGGTGCTGTGGCATCGGCCAGCCGGGCGGGCCCGAGTACCGACAGCACCGCCACGCCGACGGCCGCGTACACGATCAGTGTGATCCCGAGAGCCACGGGGACGGCTCGTGGGATCGTGCGAGCCGGTTCCCGGACCTCCTCGCCCAGCGTGGCGATGCGGGCATATCCGGCGAAGGCGAAGAACAGCAGCCCAGCGGCCTGCAGCACTCCGCTCACCGTGGCGTCGGAACCCGGCGCCAGTCGGGACGCCTGGACGACGCCGCCGGTGAGGCACGCGGTGACGACGGCGGCGAGGACCGCGAGGACCACGGCCACGATCACCACGGTCAGCCATGCGGACTTCTGGACCCCCAGACAGTTCACGGCAGTGAGCGCCACCACCGCGCCGACCGCCACCGCATGGGCCTGCCCCGGCCAGGCGTAGGCGCCGACGGTCAGAGCCATGGCCGCGCAGGAGGCCGTCTTTCCGACGACGAAACTCCAGCCTGCCAGGTAGCCCCAGAAGTCGCCCAGACGCTCACGCCCGTAGACGTACGTGCCGCCGGAGGCCGGATAGCGGGCCGCGAGCCGCGCCGACGACGTGGCGTTGCAGTACGCCACGACCGCGGCCACCGCCAGACCGATCAGGAGCCCCGAACCTGCCGCGCGGGCGGCCGGAGCGAGCGCGGCGAAGACACCTGCTCCGATCATCGAGCCCAGGCCGATGACCACCGCATCGAAGACTCCCAGGCGACGCCTCAGTCCGTCGCCGCCCGCGCCGCCGTCCACACCACCGCCCACCGCTCCGGCCGTCACATCCACCCCGCGCATCTCCTCTGCCTCACCTGCACCGCAGTACCGGCGCACCGTACAGAGCCAAGGTGACGAGACGGTGGCCGACTGGCGCATGACATGACCGAAGCCCCTCGGGTCAGGCCGAGAGGCTTCGGTGTCTGTGTCCGGTGCGGGACCGGGGAGTTACGGTGCCAGAGCCAGTCCGATCCGGATCCCGGTGGATGAACCGAGTGCCGATACCCCGTAGTAGAGGCCGGTGTCCGTCTTGATTCCCGAGGTACTGGTGTTGTCGATCTGCAGGATCGTGCCGTTGTCGGCATCCTCGCCGTCTGCGCCGATCGCGATGTCCGCCCGGCTGTAGCCGGAGAGGTCGGTGAGGGACACGGACGAGCCGAGGCGGTCGTTGGGTTCGGTGGCGCCGGGGATGCCCGTGGTGTCCTGGCTGTATCCGACTGCCCCGGTGCCGGTGGGGCCGGTGGCGGAGCCGCGGATCAGGAAGACCTGTCCGGCGTTGCTCTCGTTCACCCCGCTGCGGGTGATGTCCTCGCCCGGCGCGCCGGTGAGAATGTCGCCGTACCCGTCGAGGTCGACATCGCCGATGGAGACGGACGCTCCCATGTCGTCGCCGGTCTCGCCGCCGCCCGGTACACCGGTGGTGTCCTGGTGGATCGTCTTGCGGCCGGTCGAGGTCAACCCGGTGGCCGAGCCGAACACGGCCGTGACCGCGCCGCCCTTGGCGGTGTGCCCGGACTCGGTGGCGGACGGCTGGCCGACCGCCAGGTCGGTGGCGCCGTCGCCGTTGATGTCACCGGCGGCCAGCGAGCGTCCGCCGCGGGCGTCGAGGATGCCGACGCGCTGGAGTCCGGTGGTGGACCCCTTCAGCCACAGCAGGCGTCCGATGCCGCCCGGGTCGCGGTAACTGACGGCGGCATCCGCGTAGCCGTCCTTGTTGAAGTCGCCGGTGACCGCGGCCGCGTAGCCCACAGCAGCGGTGTACGCGGCGGTGTTCAGGTAACCGGACTTGGCCGAACCGGTCTTGCCGTCCCAGGCCCACCAGCGGCCGGGCTTGCCCGGCGCGACGGAGAAGACGTCCGCCTTGCCGTCGGCATTGAAGTCGCCCGCGGTGACGGTCGTGCCGAGCTTCTCGCCGCCGATCCGGCCCGAAGCGGTGACCGAATAGCTCTTGCCGGTCGTGAGGGCGGGGCCGTACATCACGACGACCGTGCCGTTGTCGGCCTGCGCGATGTCCTCGCCGGGCCCACCGATGACCAGGTCGGCGTACCCGTCGCCGTTCACGTCGCCCCAGGCGTTGGACGAGCCGAACAGATCGCCCGCCTCGGAGCTGCCGGGCACCCCCGCACTGCTCTGGTTCAGCGTCCGCTTCGCCGTCGAGCTCGGGCCGTCCTCGGTGCCGGGCAGCACGGTGACGCTTCCGCTGCTGCTCGCCGCCTTCGGGAGGCCGGCGACCAGGTCGGTGATGCCGTCCCGGTTGAAGTCGGTGGTCGGGATCGCGGCGTTGCGGGTGCCGTTGGTGGCGTACGTCCGGATCGCACCGAGCTTGGCGTACAGGTTCGCGCCGGGGCATGCGGTGGCGAAGCCGTCGCGGTGTCCGGCGATGGTGTTGAACGCGACGTCACCGTCGGGTCGGGTGGCTCCGTCGGAGTCGGTGACGAGGCGGGTCAGCGTCACCTTGGCGGTGGGGCTCACACCGTACTGGCCGAGTTTCCACGCGGCGATGCGTGCCGCGGACTGGAGCGCGGCCGGCGTCGGCTTGCCCGTCTCGAAGTTGCCGAGCAGGGAGATGCCCGTCGAGTAGGAGTTGAAGCCGTATGTGTGCGCGCCCTTCACCGGGAGATCGGTGCCGCCGGCGCGGCCCTCGAAGATCTGGCCGCACTTGTCGACCAGGAAGTTGTAGCCGAGGTCGTTCCAGCCTTCGGTCTTCACGTGGTACGTCATGATCGCGCGGACCATCGCGGCAGAGTCGCCACAGCTGTAGTTGTTCGTGTCGACGGTGTGGTGGATGAAGACCGCCTGCACCTTGTCGATGTACTCGGGCGGATCCTCGACCATCGACTCGTCGGCGCCCCACTGGGCGCGGCTGATGATCGGCGGCCGGTTGACGGTCGACGGCGGCGCGGTGGGTACGGGGGTGGGGGTGGCCGTGTCCGTGGGGGTGGCCGTTGCGGTACCCGTCGGGGTGCCCGTTGCCGTCTCCGTCGGGGTGCCGGTGGCGGTCTCCGTGGGTGCGGCGGTCACCGTGGCCGACGGCGATGCGGGATCGGTCGGCGTGGCGGTGTCCGTGGGAGCGTCGGCCGTGTCCGACACGGTGGGAGTCGGCGTCCCCTCCAGTGCGAACGCCGCGTTCTCCGGACCGCTGGGTGCGAGGGTCGCCTCCGCCGGGTTCCTGGACTCGGCCTTGCTGACCCCGGGATCGACCATGTGCAGCTTCAGGTTCTTCGGCAGTGCCTTGCCCGACCGGCCCGACCCCACCTTCACCTGCACGGCGTCCGACGCCCCGACCCACATCGGCTCGGTGGCCCGGTCGGCGGCTGCCAGCTCCCGCCCGTCCGGCCCGTCGGCCGACACCTCCAGCTCGCGCCAGGGCGACCACTTACCGGTCCCGGCAGCTCGCGTACGCACTTCGGCGGTGCCGTCGACCTTGGCCGCGCCGTCCCAGCCGATGCCGACCATCGAGAACGCCGCGGTGTTCGTAGCCGGCAATTGCCGCTCCGTGACCGTGCCGCCGTCAATCGCGACCGACCGCAGCTTCGCCGGTCGAACCTCCGGCCCCCTGGGTCC